>CAZZWN010000035.1:0-19011 GCA_964657765.1 uncultured Acetobacteraceae bacterium | reverse complement strand
ACACGCGCTCCAGGAAGCGGTCGCCGAACCGGGCCATCACCGCCTCGATGCGCCGGATGTCACATAGGTCGGAGCCAAGGCCCAAAATCAAGTCAGCCTCTCCAAATCAGCCCCGCGCCCGCTCGACCTGGGTCACGCCGCTCGCAGCCCGCAGCCCGGCGATCACGTTGGACAAATGCCTGAGGTCACGCACCTCGACGTCCAGCACGACCTCGAAGAAATCCTGTTGCCGGTTGGTGATCTTGAGGTTGGTGACCGCACCGTCGTATTTTGATACCGCATTGGTCAGGCTGGCGAGCGTGTTGGGCTGGTTCACGGCAGTGGCGCTGATACGGCCGGTATGGGTGGCCGGCTTGCCTTTGGCGTCGAGGGCCGGGCTCTCCCAGCCCACATCGATGAACCGCTCCGGCGTCGCGGCGAAGCTCTCGAGCGTCTGGCATTCCCTGGTGTGGACCGTGACGCCCTTTCCGGTTGTCACGATGCCCACGATGTGGTCGCCGGGCAACGGATGACAGCATCCGGCGTAATGGACTGCCATGCCGGTGACCAGCCCGGTGATCGGTATCCCGCCGTCGCGCCCCGCAACCCGGCCGGGACGTGGCGGCAGGCTCGGCATCATGCGTGGGGCGCGAGGCGTCTGCCGCAGCTCCGGATATGCTGCATGAACAACGTCTTTCGGGCCGACATTGCCGTTGCCGACCGCAACATAGAGGTCATCCAGCGAGGCGGCCTTCAGGCCTTTCAGCCCGGCTTCCAGAACCTTCTCCGATCCATCCAGGCCGTCTTGGCGGAACGCCTTCGCCAAAGCCGCGCGCCCGGCGTCGATGTAGTTCTGCCGTTGCTGCTGCGCCACGTAGCGCCGAATGCGGGCCCGCGCCTTTCCGGTGACGACGAAACGCTCCCAGGCCGGCGACGGCACCCCGTCGCGCGCGGTCATGATCTCGACCTGGTCGCCGTTCTGCAGCTCGTGCCGCAGCGGCATCAGCCGGCCGTTCACCTTGGCGCCCACGCATTTGTCGCCGACCTGGCTGTGCACGGCATAGGCGAAATCGATGCTGGTCGCCCCACGCGGCAGCTCGATCAGCTGCCCCTTGGGTGTGAAGCAGAAAACCTGGTCCTGATACAGCTCGAGTTTGGTGTTCTCCAGGAACTCGTCCCCGTCCTGGGAATTCTCGAGGATTTCCAGCAGGTCCTGCACCCAGCGGAAGCGCTGCAGCTCGCTCGATGACGCGTCCTGCTGTTTATACAGCCAATGCGCCGCAACGCCGTTCTCGGCGACGTCGTGCATGTCGGCGG
Source organism: uncultured Acetobacteraceae bacterium (assembly GCA_964657765.1). Classification (GTDB taxonomy): domain Bacteria; phylum Pseudomonadota; class Alphaproteobacteria; order Acetobacterales; family Acetobacteraceae; genus CAHJXG01. Next base: position 17,715 of record CAZZWN010000035.1, on the reverse strand, counting down.
TGCGGATTTGCACCTCGATCTTCTGGTTGCGCGGCTCGCGCAGGGTCACGCCGGTGTGCAGGCTGCGGTAGCCGTTCGATTTCGGGGTCGAGATGTAGTCCTTGAACCGACCGGCGATCACCGGATACGCCGCGTGTATCGCGCCCAGCGCCATGTAGCAGGGATCGCGCGACGGCATGACCACACGGAACGCCATGATATCGGACAGCTGCTCGAAGGCGACGTTGCGCCGCTGCATCTTCTCCCAGATGGAGTATGGCGACTTCTCCCGTCCCGTGATCTCGATCGGCGTCGCCCCGCCGTCGGCGCAGATGCGGAACAGCTCCTCGCGAACTTCCTCGATCACGTCGGCGCCCTGGCCGCGCAGGAAATTGAGCCGGGCCTGGATGGTGTCGAACGCCTCGGGCTCGAGTTGCGCGAACGACAGCGTTTGCAGCTCGGATTTCAGCGCGTCCATGCCGATCCGCTCGGCCAGCGGCGCATAGATCTCCATCGTCTCGCGGGCGATCCGCAGCCGCCGCCCGGGATTCTGCACGTAGTGCAGCGTGCGCATGTTGTGCAGCCGGTCGGCCAGCTTCACAAGCAGGACGCGGATGTCCTTGCTCATGGCCAGCACGAGCTTGCGGAAATTCTCGGCTTGTTTCGTACGGTCCGACTGCAGTTCCAGCCGGGTCAGCTTGGTGACGCCGTCCACCAGTCCGCCGATGGCTGGGCCGAACCGCCGGTCCAGTTCGGCCAAGGTCACCGGCGTGTCTTCGATCACGTCATGCAGCAACGCCGTCACGATGCTGGCGGTATCGAGGCGATACCCCGCCAGGATGTCCGCGACGGCGAGCGGATGGGTGATGTAGGGGTCGCCGTTCTCACGCGTTTGCTGGCCATGCGCCTGGACCGCCAGCACATAGGCGGCATCGAGCATGCCCGTGTCCGCCTTCGGATCGTAGGCACGGACCTTCTCGGTCAGCTCGAATTGACGGACGACCGGGGCACGCCCAGGCTTGCCGGCATCAGGTGAAGCCGTGCCGTCGGGCGCGCGCACGGGAAACGGGACGCGCGCGGTCATCCCGGTATCCCACGCATGAAGTTTTGCCTACCGGCGCGGACGGCCGCCAAGCTCCGCCTCGATCGCCGCCTCGATATCGTCGGGCGACAGGTCGCCGGCCGGCATCGCCGATGCCTCCTCCTCGGCCGAGACATCCTGCAGGCCGAAGATGTTCTGGTCCGTTGGGATGAGGTCGAGCACCTCCTCGTCCGCAGGCTCAGGCTCGGGCGAGCGGGACAGCGACTTGATCAGGTCCTGTTCCAGCCGCGGCAGCTCGACCGTCTCGCCGGCGATCTCACGCAGCGCCACGACCGGGTTCTTGTCGTTGTCGCGATCGACCGTCAGCTCCTCGCCGCGGCTAAGGTTGCGCGCACGCTGCGCTGCCAACAGTACCAGCTCGAACCGGTTCGGGACCTTCTGAACGCAATCTTCAACAGTAACGCGAGCCATGCGTTAGAACCTCGTCATAAATCGTTTACTGTTCTTATCTAAGCTGCCCCATTGCATCCGGCAAGTGCGGCTGCCCTAAAGCCGGCGGACAGCGGGATCGGCGCCCAGGCCCAGCAGCTCCTCGACGCTTAGGCCGAGAAGCGGATGCCGCCAGCCTGGCAATACGTCCTGCAACGGCGCCAGCACGAACGCCCGTTGCTGCAGCCGCGGATGCGGCAGCACGAGGTCCGGCGTCGAAATCGCCAGCTCGTCGATCGCCAGCAGGTCGAGGTCCAACGTGCGGGCCGCGTTCGGAATGGTGCGCGTCCGGCCCGCGGCGTGCTCTATGTCGTGCAGGTCCTGCAGAAGCCGATGCGGTTCGGCCGCGCCAGCCAGCAAGGCCACGCCGTTGATGAACGACGGCTGGTCCGACTCCGGCACCGGACGCGTCGCAAACCAACGCGACACCCCGCGCAGGCACAGGCCCGGCAACAGCGCCAGCCGCTCGACGGCCCATTCGCAAGTCTCAAGCGGCGTGCGCCCGGCGGAGGGGAGATTGGCGCCGATCGCCACCAGGATCACTTCCGCCATAGTTTGTACTTTCCGAAAGGTTTTCGTCGTCTATGTTGACCCGGGTCTTCCTGCCCTGCCTGCCGACGTAGGACTCTCATCCATTGCCGACCAACGCCGATGCTGCATCGCCAGATGCTGCGCCTATCGATCAACCACCGCACGACTGTCCGCTATGCCCAAGGTTAGTGGAATACCGCCACGCCAACCAACTCAGCCATCCCGACTGGTTCAATGGCCCGGTTCCGAGCCTCGGCGACCGCAACGCGCCGATCCTGGTCGTCGGCATGGCGCCGGGCGTCAAGGGCGCCAACCGGACCGGGCGGCCATTCACCGGCGACCATGCCGGCATAATGCTTTATGAGACGCTGATCCGTTTCCACCTGGCAACTGGCACCTATGACGCCCGGCCCGACGACGGCATGGAGCTGCAGGGCTGCCGGGTCGTGAACGCGGTGCGATGCGTGCCGCCGGCCAACTTGCCGCAGCCTGTCGAGGTCCGTACCTGCAACCAATTCCTGACCGCCGAGCTCAGGACGCTCCCGAACCTGCGCGGAGTGCTGGCGCTCGGCGTGCTGGCGCATGCGGCTGTCCTGCGCGCCTGCGGCATTCCGCCGAGCCGCATCCGCTTCCGGCATGGTGAGATCGTCCAGTTGCCCGATGGCCTGCTGCTCGCCGACAGCTACCACGTATCCCGCTACAACACGAACACCGGGCTGCTGACGCGGGAGATGTTCGAGCAGGTTGTCTTCGACCTGCTTCAACGCGTCGCCGCCGAGTCGCCGGAGGCCGCCTCGGTCTAGACCTGCTTGATCGCCGCCTCGATCGCAGCCGCCAGCCGTCCCTGATCCGGCAGGTCGTCCGAACTGTAGGTGCCGATGATCGCGCCGTCGCGCCCGATCAGCACCTTGTAGAAATTCCACTGCGGCTCCCACCGCCGCTGGTCGCGCACCCACCTGTAGAACGGCAACGCGCCGCCGCCGCGCACATGGCCCAGCCCTGCCATCGGGAAATCGACGCCGAACGTCGCCTCGCAGAACGCCTTGACCTCGCCGTTGGTCCCGCTCTCCTGGCCGAAATCCTGGCTGGGCACGCCGATGACCGAGAACCCCTGCGGCGACAAGCGCCGTTGCAGCGCCTCCAACTGCCGGTATTGCGGAGTATAGCCGCAGAACGACGCCGTGTTGACCACGAGCAGCACCTTGCCATGGAACTGCGCCAGCCGCAGCAGCCCCTCGTCGATCGACGGGAACTCGAAGGCCCACGCGTTGGTAGGCGGCGTCCCGGCCGCGAGGCTGACCGCGCCGGTCAACGCCGCGCCGTGGATCAGTGCTGCCCGTCGCGAAATGCGCATGTCGTTCGTTCCCTGCCGTATAGCAGCCTATGTGGGTCGTGCCGAAGTACCGGCAACGGTCAGCCCTTCGCCCGCATCACCCGGGCTTTGTCGCGTTGCCAGTCCCGCGCCGCGATCGCCTGCCGCTTGTCCTGCTTCTTACGACCCTCGCCGACGCCCAGCAGCACCTTCGCCACGCCGCGGTCGTTGAAGTGGATTTGCAGCGGCACCAGCGTCAGCCCGTCGCGATTGGCGGCGCCGATCAGCTCGCCGATCTGCTTCCGCTTCAGCAGCAGCTTGCGCGGCGCCCGCGGCTCGAAGCGCGACAGCACGCCCGCCTGGTATTCCGGGATGTAGCAGTTGAACAGGAACAGCTCCCCGTCCCGCTCCCCCGCCCACGCCTCCGTCAAGGTCGCGCGGCCATGGCGCAACGACTTCACCTCGGGACCCTGCAGCACCAGCCCGGCTTCCATCGTCTGCTTGATGGTGTAGTCGAACCGCGCCTTCCGATTCTGCGCGGCGATGCCATGGGAAATGAGGCCCGACTTCTTCTTGGTCTTGGTATCCGCCACCCGGTTCGGTCCTAGTTCAACAGTCCGGCGCCGGCCATCGCCGCCCGGACCTGCGCCCGCGTTTCGTCCGACACCGGCGCCAGCGGCAACCGGCAATGCTCGCTGCCGTGGCCGAGCAGGCTCGCACCGTACTTGACCGGGCCCGGGCTGGTTTCGACGAACAGCGCATCGTGCAGCGCGAGCAGCCGGTCCTGGATGTTCATCGCCTTCCCCGTCTCGCCATCCTGCCAGGCACGGTGCATCTCGCTGCACAGGCGCGGCGCGAGGTTGCCGGTCACGCTGATGCAGCCATGGCCGCCCGCTGCCTTGAACGCCAGCGCGGTGTGGTCCTCGCCCGACATCTGCACGAACCCGGCCCCGCAGGCACGCCGGGTATGCAGCGGCCGCGCCAGGTTGGCCGTCGAGTCCTTTACGCCGACGATGTTCCGGTGCCGTGCCAAATGCGCCATGGTCTCGACGCTCATGTCGACCACGCTGCGGGAAGGGATGTTGTAGATGACGATCGGCAGGTCCACCGCGTCGGCGATGGCGGTGTAGTGCAGGATCATGCCCTGCTGCGTCGGCTTGTTGTAATACGGCGTCACGATCAGGGCGGCGTCGGCGCCGGCCTCCTTGGCGTGCCGGGTCAGCTCGATCGCCTCCGCAGTGCTGTTCGACCCGGCGCCCGCCAGCACCGGCACCCGCCCGGCAGCGACCTCGACCGCGATCTCGACCACGCGGCGGTGCTCGTCATGACTGAGCGTCGGGCTCTCCCCGGTCGTACCTACGGGGACGATGCCGTTGGTGCCCTCCTGGATCTGCCAGTCGACGAAGGCGCTGAACGCGGCCTCGTCGACCGTGCCATCGGAGCGCATCGGTGTGATCAGGGCGACGAAGGATCCCTGGAACAGGGGATTGGGCATGTGGGGCCTCGGGCACAACGGGACAGTAAGCCTAGGCATATGGGGGGTGCGCCGCAAGGCCGCACGGCCTTATTACGTTCCATGCGCTGCGCAGTCCTCCTGTTCCTGCTGGGTCCGCTGCTGGGGCCGCCCGCCGCCCGCGCCGCCACGACGGCGCAGGACATGTTCGCCGCGGTCCGGGGCGAGCGTTGGGCCGAAGCCGAAACGCTCGCAGCCATCCTGCCCGATCCCGTGGCAAGCAAGCTTGTGCTGTATTTCCGCCTGCTGACGCCGGGCGCCGCGCATGCTGCCGGGATCGCGTCCTTCATCGCGGATAACCCGTCCTGGCCGCAGCAGCCGTTGCTGGCCCGCCGCCTGGACGAGGCGCTGGCAGCCGATGGCGACGACACGGCGTTGCTCGACCGCTGCCAACGGCCACCGGTCCCGCCCGGCATCTTGCTACGATGCGCCGAGGCTGCCGGACGTGCCGGGCGCGTGGCCGAGGCCGAGCGGTACGCGCGGGCGGTGTGGGTCGGCGGCGTCGAACCGGCGGGGGAGCTCGCATTCATCCGTGCTTGGGGCCGGGTGCTGACCGCGGATGACCAGTGGCGGCGGTTCGACCGCTTGGCCTGGACCGACTCCGGCCTGCCCGGCAGCCCGGCCGCGCGCCAGGCCGTGCGGGTCAATCCCGCCGACCGCCCGGCGACCGAAGCCAGGCTGGCGTTGCGGCGCGACGATCCGTCCGCCGCCGCGCTGGCCACTGCGCTTAAGAGCCGCGCCGACCCGGCCATGACCCTCGATCTGGCAAAATGGTATCGCCGCGCCGGTCAGGACCATGCTGCGCTGGCCGTGTGGACCGACCGTGGCGCCGGGGCTGAGGCCGCCGCTCCGGCAGATCGTCAGCGTGCATTCTGGGACGAGCGCAACCTGCTGGCCCGCCGCATGCTGCGCGCCGGGGATGCCGCGGCGGCGTACATGCTGGCGAGCGGCCACCGCCAGACCGGGGAGGCCGCGATCGATGCGGAGTTCCTGTCCGGCTGGATCGCGCTGCGCCGGCTCGACCGCCCGGCCGTTGCCGCCCAGCATTTCCAGAACCTCGCACATTCGTCCCCTGCGGCCATTACCCAGGGCCGGGCGCACTACTGGATCGCGCGGGCATTGGCGGCGCAGGGCGATGCCACGGGCGCGCAGGCCGCCTATGCCGAGGCCGCCAAATGGCCGACGACGTTCTACGGGCAGCTCGCGGCCCGCGCCCTGGGCGACGACGCGGCGCTTGCCGCCCGCATCCTGGCCACGCACGACCCGGCTTGGGACACGGCGCAGGCCACGGCCTTCGTCTCCACCGAGCTGGCACGGGCCGCCGTTTGGCTTGCCGCATGGGGGGAGCCGCGCCGGGCACGGGCGTTCTTGCAACGCCTTGGCGAGACCGCACCGGACGACGCCGGGCGCGCGATGGCGGCGCGTATGGCGCTCGGCCTCGGAATGCCGGATCAGGCGGTGGCGATCGCCCGGCGCGCCGGACGGGATGGCCTGATGCTGCCCGGCGCCGGGTGGCCCACCGGCGTGGAGCCGATCGCCGGCCCGGTCGAACCGGCGGTGGCGCTCGGCCTCATCCGGCAGGAAAGCAGCTTCGATGTCGAGGCAGGCAGCCCGGCCGGCGCCCGCGGACTGATGCAATTGATGCCGGCGACCGCCGCGAGCGTAGCGCGCCGGTTGAACGAGCCGGTCAGCATCCCGGCGCTGACCGCCGACGCCGGCTACAACATGCGGCTTGGCACGGCCTATCTGCAAGGCTTACTCGACCAGTTCGGCGGAGCGCTGCCGCTGGCGGCGGCGGCCTACAACGCCGGGCCGAACCGGGTGCAGGATTGGATCGCGGGCTATGGCGACCCGCTGGCCGGAGCGGTCGACATGGTTGACTGGATCGAGCTGATCCCGTTCAACGAGACCCGTAACTATGTGCAGCGTGTTATTGAAAACGTGGTGATCTACCGTGCCCGGCTGGGCAGCGCGGTGCCGCATCCCTTGGCGCGGTGGGGTGGATGAGCCGCTTGGTCGCGAGCTTTCTCGGAGTGGGTTTTTCTCCGGTTGCGTCGGGCACGGCGGCGTCGGCGGTTGCGTTGCTCCTGGGCGCGGGGTTGATGCTCGGGCCGGTTTGGCTGTTGCCGCTCGGCGTCGTGGTCGTGGTCGCGGCGGGGTTCCTGGCCATTCCGCGCGCGGTGACCGATCCGCAGGCCGATCCCGGCTGGGTGGTGATCGACGAGGTCGCCGGCCAGTGGATCGCGTTGCTGGGCCTCGCCGGCGTCTCGTTGGGCGGCCTCGTTGTAGCGTTCATCGGGTTCCGCGTGCTCGACATCTGGAAGCCGGGGCCGGTCGGCTGGGCAGACCGCCAGCCGGGCGCGTTCGGCATCATGACCGATGACATCCTGGCCGGCGCCGGCGTCGCGTTGGCCTTATACGCCGCGCGCCATGTAGTATCCTTCTGAAACGGAGTGCCACGCGCATGTTCGATCCGAGTTTGCTGCAGGCCGCGACGAGCTTGCTTGCGGAATGCAGGAAAGGCGGCTTGATGCTGGCGACCGCGGAGAGCTGCACGGGCGGATTGATCGCAGCCGTGCTTACCGAGGTCGCCGGGTCATCGGACGTGGTGGACCGCGGCTTCGTCACCTATTCGAACAGTGCGAAATCCGAAATGCTCGGCGTGCCGCCCGCGTTGATCGAGGCGAACGGCGCAGTGAGCGAGCCGGTCGCCGCCAGCATGGCGGAAGGCGCGCTGCAGCGTTCGAAGGCGGCGTTGACGATAGCAGTGACCGGGGTCGCCGGACCCGGCGGTGGGTCCGCGAGCAAGCCAGTCGGAACCGTGTGGTTCGGCATGGGCGTCCGCGATGGTGCGGGCATTACGGAGCGCAAAATCTTCCCCGGAGATCGAGCCGCAGTGCGCCAGGCAACGGTCGCGCACGCCCTGGGGATGTTGGAAGCGGCCGTGAGAGCGCGCTGATATTACGCCAGCGCTGCATCCCGGATCGCCGAAGCAGCCTCCGCCACATGGTCCGCCGTCACGTCGAGATGCGTGCAGGCGCGCGCCCGATACTTGCCCATCACCGAGATCAGCACCCCCGCATCACGCACCCGGGCCGCCAACTCTTGCGCAGTGAGCCCGGCCGCCTTCGTGTCAAAGAAAACCAGGTTCGTCTCCGGCTGCTCCACCGCCAAACCGGGAACCTGCGCCAGGCTGCGGGCCAGCACGCGCGCATTGTCGTGGTCATCCGCCAGCCGGTCGATGTTGTGATCCAGCGCATACAGGCACGCCGCCGCGCACAGCCCGCCCTGCCGCAGCGATCCGCCCAGCCGCTGCTTCCAGCGCCAGGCCGCGTCGATGAACTCCGCCGACCCCGCCAAGACCGCACCCAACGGCGCGCCAAGCCCCTTGGTGAAATCGAGCCATACGGTGTCATACCCGGCCGCCATCTCCGCCGCGGGGACGCCCGCAGCAACCACGGCATTCATCAGCCGCGCGCCGTCCATGTGGGTGACCATGCCGTGCGCGTGCGCGACCTCGGCCACGGCATTCAGCGTGTCCAACGGCCAGACCGCACCGCCGCCGAGATTGGCGGTCTGCTCGACCTCGACCATGCGCTGCGCCGGGGAGTAGCGCGACACCGGGCGGATCGCGGCCGCCAGCGTCTCGGCGGTGAATATCCCGTTGTCGCCCCCGAGCGGCGCGACCTGCACGCCCGCCAATGCCCAGGGCGCCCCGCCCTCGGCCGTCGCGATATGGGTGGTATGATGCGCCAGGATCTCGTCGCCCGCCCGGCACTGCGTCAGAATGGCGACCTCGTTGCACATGGTCCCCGACGGCAGGAACATCGCCGCCTCCTTGCCCAGCAACGCCGCCATCCGGTCGCACAATGCCCATACCGTCGGGTCGGCGCCGTGCTGCTCGTCGCCGACCTCCGCCTCCATCATCGCCTGTTTCATCGCCAGGCTCGGCTTGGTCTGCGTGTCCGAATAGAGGTTGACGCGCACCGGGATGGCCGTGTCGAACCGTGCCGGAGCGTAGGTCATCGTATTGTATCCATTCAGGTTTTCGCTGGCATGGCGGCAGAAGGCGTGACTTCCATCGTCGCCGCCGGCGCGCCATAGACGTCGCGCGCACGCTTCAGGAACGCGTTCACCATCAGCTTCACGGCATTGTTGAACACGACGCCGATCGCGGCCTGCAACATGCGGCTCTTGAACTCGAAGTCGACATAGAACTTGACGTTGCAGCCCTTCGGGTGCGGCTCGAACGTCCATTGATTGTTCAAGTAGCGGAACGGCCCGTTCTCGTATTTCACCTGCACCTGATGCGGCCGGTCGAGCTGCACCCGGCTCGTGAAGCTCTCGCGGAACGGCCCGAATCCGATGGTGAGGTCGGCGACGAGTTGCGTATCGGTCTGCGACTTGACCCGCGCGCCGGCGCACCAGGGCAGGAATGTGGGATACTTCCCGACATCCGCGACCAGATCGAACATCTGCTCCGGGCTGTAGGGCAGCACCTTGTGTTCGGCGTGCGTGGGCATCCTAGACGGCGACCAACGCGAGCTGCCGGGCGCGTGCGGCGCGAAGCTGCTCAAAATCGGCGTCCGCGTGGTACGAACTGCGGGTGAGCGGCGTCGCGCTGACCATCAAGAACCCCTTCGACCGCGCCATGGCGGCATACTCGGCAAACTCGTCCGGCGGCACGAAGCGGTCGACCGCCGCGTGCTTCACCGTAGGCTGCAAATACTGCCCCAGGGTCAAAAAGTCGACATCGGCGACGCGCAGGTCGTCCATGACCTGCATGACCTCGGCGCGCTGCTCGCCCAACCCGAGCATCAGCCCGGATTTGGTGAAGATCGTCGGATCGACCATCTTCACCCGGTCGAGCAGCCGCAGCGACTGGTAATATCGCGCGCCAGGCCGGATCGTCGTATAGAGCCGCGGCACCGTCTCCAGATTATGGTTGAACACGTCCGGCCGCGCCTCCGCGACGACCTCGAGTCCGCCGGGCTTGCGCAGGAAGTCGGGGGTCAGCACCTCGATCGTCGTGCCCGGCGCTGCCTCGCGCAACGCCCGGATCACCGCCGCGAAATGCGCCGCGCCGCCGTCGCGCAGGTCGTCGCGGTCCACCGACGTGATGACCACATGCCGCAGCCCCAGCTTCGCCACCGCCTCCGCCACCCGGCGCGGCTCGTCCGCATCAAGCGCGTCCGGCTGCCCGGTCCGGACGTTGCAGAAGCTGCAGGCACGGGTGCAGGTGTCGCCCATGATCATCATGGTGGCGTGGCGCTGCGACCAGCACTCGCCGATGTTCGGGCACGCCGCCTCCTCGCACACCGTCACCAGCCGGTTCTCACGCATCAGCGCCCGGGTCTCGTGATAGATCGGATGGTTGGGCGCCTTCACGCGGATCCAGTCCGGCTTGCGCTGGATCGGGTTATCCGGCCGGTTCGCCTTCTCCGGGTGCCGGGGCAGCACGCGCGGGGCGGCTGCCTCCAACCGATGATCGACTACAATACGCGACGCCATATGCACTCCGGTCCAGAAGCCTAGGCATTCAAGTGGATCGGAGCCGCCCGCCCGTCAAGCAAAGCATCGAGCAACGCGTCAGAAGTGGATCGCCCGGCCATACGCATCCAATACCGCCTCGTGCATCGTCTCGCTGACGGTCGGGTGCGGGAACACGGTATGCATCAGCTCGACCTCGGTCGTCTCCAGTGTCCGCGCCACCGCATAGCCCTGGATCAGTTCGGTGACCTCGGCCCCGATCATGTGCGCGCCCAGCAGCTCGCCGGACTTCGTGTCGAACACCACCTTCACCATGCCCTCCGGCTCGCCCATCGCGATCGCCTTGCCGTTGCCGATGAACGGGAACCGGCCCACGCGCACGTCGTGCCCGGCCGCCTTGGCCCGCGCCTCGGTCATGCCGACTGACGCGATCTGCGGCCGGCTGTAGGTGCAGCCGGGGATATTGCCGATGTCGAGCGGCTTCACGTCGTTCTGCCGGGCGATGCTCTCGACGCAAATCACGCCCTCGTGGCTCGCCTTGTGCGCCAACCAGGGCGCGCCGGTTACGTCGCCGATCGCATACACGCCGGGCTCGCCGGTGCGACAGTACTCGTCGATCAGGATATGGCTGCGCTCGACCTTGACGCCGGTGCCCTCGAGGCCGACGTCCTCGACGTTGCCCACGATGCCGACCGCGGAGATGACCCGGTCCACCGTGATCTCCTGCGTCTTCCCGCCGGCCTCGATCGTGGCCGTCACGCTGTCGCCGTTCTTCTGCACCTTCGTCGTCTTGGCCGAGGTCATGATCTTGATGCCCTGCTTCTCGAACGACTTACGGGCGAACGCGCTGATCTCCTCGTCCTCGACCGGCAGGATACGGTCGAGCATTTCTATGACCGTCACCTCGGCGCCCATGTTGCGGTAGAAGCTCGCGAACTCGATGCCGATCGCGCCGGAGCCGATCACCAGCAGCGACTTCGGCATGCTCGGCGGGACCATCGCCTCGCGATAGGTCCAGATCAGCTTGCCGTCGCCTTCCAGGCCCGGCAATTGCCGGGCGCGCGCGCCGGTCGCCAGGATAATGTGCGGCGCGGTCAGGGTCACAACGTCCTTGCCATCCTTGGTGACGGCCAGGGTGTGCTTGCCCGCGAGTTTCCCCAGCCCGTCGAACACCGTCACCTTGTTCTTTTTCAACAGATGCCCGACGCCGCCGGCCAGCTGCTTGGCGACCTTGCGCGACCGGGTCACGATCTTCGGCAGGTCGAACTGGATGTTGTCGGCGCTGAAGCCGAACTCGCCCATGTTGTGCAGCAGGTGATTGATCTCGGACGAGCGCAGCAGCGCCTTCGTCGGGATGCAGCCCCAGTTCAGGCAGATGCCGCCCAGATTCTCGCGCTCCACCACGGCCGCCTTCATGCCGAGTTGGGCAGCACGTATAGCCGCCACGTAGCCGCCGGGCCCGCCGCCGACGACGACTACATCGAATTTGGTTTCCATGGCTTGATCCTGAAGCTTTGGCCTACAGCATTAGGCTAAGTGGGTCTTCGACGATGCCTTTGAATACCGCCATCCACTCCGCGCCGAGCGCGCCATCCGCCACGCGGTGATCGACGCTCAGCGTGCAGGTCATGACCGTCGCGACGGCAAGCGCGCCGTCCTTCACCACCGGGCGCTTTTCCCCGGCGCCCACGGCCAGGATTGCGGCCTGCGGCGGGTTGATGATGGCGGTGAACTGCTTCACGCCGAACATGCCGAGGTTAGAGATCGAGAAGCTGCCGCCCTGGAACTCCTCCGGCTTGAGTTTGCCCGACTTGGCCCGCGCGCCGAGGTCCTTCATCTCATTGCTGATGGCGGCCAGGCCCTTTTGATCGGCCTTGCGCACGATCGGCGTGATCAGACCGTCCGGCATCGACACCGCGACGCTGATGTCGATGTCGTCATAGACGATCATTGCGTCCTCTGTGTAGCTCGCGTTCACCTTCGGCACCCGGCGCAGCGCCGCAGCGGCGGCCTTGATCACGAGGTCGTTGACCGAAAGCTTGAACGCGCCGGGGCCCTCCTTCGGCGACCGTGCATTCAGGTCGGCGCGCAGCTTCAGCAGCGCGTCGATCTCGATGTCCATCGTGATGTAGAAGTTCGGCACGAGCTGATGGCTCTCGAGCAGCCGGCGCGCGATGACCTTCCGCATCGTCGAGTTCGGCACGAGCTGGTGCGGGGCGCTGATTGGTGCGGCCGGCATCGGCTTCGGCGCTGGCTTCGCCTCGGGCGGCGCCTGCTGCACCGGCGGCGGCGGCGCATCGGCCTCACGCGCACCAGCCTGCGCCTCGACGCGGGAGGGCTGCTCGGTGCCCGGCGCCTGCCGTGCCTCGATGTCGGCGCGGACGATGCGCCCGTTGGGGCCGCTGCCCTTCATCGAGGACAGGTCGATGTTGGCCTGCTTCGCCATTCGCCGGGCCAGCGGTGACGCGAAGATGCGATCCCCTTCGTGCCCACCGGCCGCATCGTGCCCGTTGCTCATCGGCACTGGCGCCGCGACGGCTGGGGCCGGGCCGGCAACCGGAGCCTTTGGCGCTTGAGCCGGCGGCGCCGGCGTCTCCGCTGCCTGAGCCTGCGCGGGCGGCGCTGCGGGGGGGGCCTCCTCCCCCTCCGCGGTCAGCACGGCGATCGGCGCGTTCACCTTCACCCCGGCCGTCCCGTCCGGTACCAGGATCTTGGTCAGCACGCCCTCGTCGACCGCCTCCACCTCCATGGTCGCCTTGTCGGTCTCGATCTCGGCGAGCACGTCGCCGGAGCGCACCTCGTCGCCCTCTTTCTTCAGCCAGCGGGCCAGCGTGCCCTCGGTCATCGTCGGCGAGAGCGCCGGCATCAGGATATTCGTCGCCATCTTGCGTGCCCCTCAGACGATCTTGGCCACGGCGTCGACCACCCAGGACGGCTGCGGCAACGCCAACTTCTCGAGGTTCGCCGCATAGGGCAGCGGCACGTCCAGCCCGTGCACCCGGACCGGCGGTGCGTCGAGCCAGTCGAAGCAGTGCTCGATCACCTGCATCGCGATCTCGGCGCCGATGCCGGCGTAGGGCCAGCCCTCCTCGACCGTGACCAGCCTGTTCGTCTTCTTCACGCTCTCGACGATCGTCTCGGTGTCGAGCGGGCGCAGGCTGCGCAGGTTGATCACTTCCGCCTCGATCCCGCGCTCCGCCAGCGTCTCCGCCGCCTTCATCGCGACGCCGACCATGATGCTGTAGGCGACGATGGTGACGTGCTTGCCCGTGCGCTCGACCTTGGCCTTGCCGATCGGCACGAAGAAATCCTCGTCGGTCGGGCACTCGAACGTCTGACCATAGAGGATCTCGTTTTCCAGCACGATGATCGGGTTCGGGTCGCGTATCGCGGTCCGCAGCAGGCCCTTGGCGTCGGCGCTGGACCACGGCGCCACCACCTTCAGGCCCGGGCAGTGCGCATACCACGACGCGTAGTCCTGGCTATGCTGCGCCGCCACCCGCGACGCCGCGCCGTTCGGACCGCGGAATACGATCGGGCAGCCCATTTGGCCGCCGGACATATACAGCGTCTTGGCCGCCGAGTTGATGATCTGGTCGATTGCCTGCATGGCGAAGTTGAAGGTCATGAACTCGACGATCGGGCGCAGCCCATCCATCGCGGCGCCTACGGCCATGCCGGTGAAGCCGTGCTCGGTGATCGGCGTATCGATGATCCGGCGCGGCCCGAACTCGTCGAGCAATCCCTGGCTGATCTTATAGGCGCCTTGATACTGCGCGACCTCTTCGCCGATCAGGAACACGCGGTCGTCGGCGCGCATCTCCAGCGCCATCGCGTCGCGCAACGCCTCGCGGACGGTGGTGGGCTTGGTCGGGCCCCAGTCCCGCTCCGGCGCGCTCGCGGCGAGCGCCACCGGCGCCTGCTTTGCCGTCGCCTTGTCGGCAATGCCCTTGTAGTCCTCTGTCGGCTCCGGCGACGGCTGCTTTGCCGCTGCGGGCGCCGGGGCGGCAGGCGACGGGACGGGATTGGGGGCCGCAGCCTCGCCATCGGCCAGCAGCACGCCGATCGGAGTATTCACCGCGACCCCGTCGGTGCCCTCCTCGACCAGGATCTGCGACAGCTTGCCCTCGTCTACCGCCTCGACCTCCATGGTCGCCTTGTCGGTTTCGATCTCGGCGATCACGTCGCCGGCGCGCACGTCCTCTCCGACCTTCTTCAGCCAGCGGGCCAGCTTGCCCTCCGTCATGGTGGGCGACAGCGCCGGCATCAAGATCTGGGTCGACACGCCCTCAGCCCTCCACGAGAATATTGGTCCACAGTTCGCTCTCGTCCGGCTCCGGGCTGCTTTGGGCGAAGTCGGCCGCCTCCTGGACGCGTGCCTTCACGGCGGTGTCGATCGCCTTGAACTCATCGTCGCCCATGCCCGCCGCCTCCAGCATGTGCCGGGCGCTCTCGATGCAGTCGCGCTCGGTGCGCATCTTCTGCACCTCCTCGCGGGTGCGGTATTTGGCCGGGTCGGACATGGAGTGGCCGCGGTAGCGATAAGTCTGGACCTCCAGCAGATACGGCCCGGCGCCCGACCGGCAGTGCGCCACCGCCACATCCGCCGCCGCCTTCACTGCCGCAACGTCCATGCCGTCCACCTGGACACCGGGGATGCCCCAAGGCGCCCCGTTATGCGACAGGTCGTGCGACGCCGAGGCGCGCTCGAGGCTGGTGCCCATGCCGTATTTGTTGTTCTCGATCACATAGACGCAGGGCAGCTTCATCAACGCCGCCAGGTTGAAGCTCTCATACACCTGGCCCTGGCTCGATGCGCCGTCGCCGAAATAGGTCGCGCACACCCGGTCGCTGCCGCGATACCAGTTCGCCATCGCGAGCCCGGTCCCGAGGCTCACCTGCGCGCCCACGATGCCATGGCCGCCGAAGAAGCGCTTCTCCTTGCTGAACATGTGCATGGAGCCGCCCTTGCCCTTGGAATAGCCGCCGCTGCGCCCGGTCAGCTCCGCCATCACCCCGCGCGGCTCCATGCCGGTCGCGAGCATGTGGCCGTGGTCGCGGTAGGACGTGATCACCTGATCGCCGTCGGACAATGCGCACTGGATGCCGACGACTACCGCCTCCTGGCCGATATACAGATGACAGAAGCCGCCGATCAGGCCCATGCCATAGAGCTGTCCGGCCTTTTCCTCGAAGCGGCGGATCAGCAGCATGTCGCCATAGGCTTTTACCAGCTGCTCCCGGCTCATCGACTGGTTGGTCGGAGGGCTGGATGCCGGCGCTGCCGCCTCGGCGTGGGCGGGCTGGAAATCCTTGCCGCGCTTCTTTGTCTCGGCCGCCTGCGCCATGCGCGTCGCTCCCTGTCAAACGTAAGCTTAATGGGCATGACACCTAATCCCCGCCGCCTTGGACGACAAGGCCGCGGCCTAAATTAGTGTTTTTGTGCAATGCAATAGGACCCGCGGTTCAGGTCGGGATCGATCCAAACCCGCTCAGTGGCCCGGTGCTGCAAGCCGCCGCAAGATGCTATTAGTACAGCCGCTTGCCGGGTCCATAGGGCAGCACGAGATCGGTCGGACCCGCGACGCTCAGCACCGCGCGCGCCCGCTCGTCCAGCGTGTCGGGGTCGAGCCGCTGCTCCCGCAGGCCCGAGACCCGCCGCTCCAAGACATCGCGCTCGGTCGACACGCGCAGCAACTCGGCCTGCACCATCTTCAACTGCTCCTGGCGGACGGCGAAGGACTGCGATCCGCGCTCGCCCTGCGTGGCGTTCCAGCCGAAATAGCCGGCCACCACCAGGAACATGAGCGGTGCGACCGCCGCCATGACCTGACGCTGCAACCTTCGACTCCAACCCATGGCGCCATCCTGTTCCCCACTAGCCTCAGCGATAGCGGTTTTCATTCCGGTTTGTTACCTTTATCCGCGCCGAAGGATCGTCCGGCCTGCATACCGCCCCGCCGTCCCGAGCTCGGACTCGATCCGGATAAGCTGGTTGTATTTCGCCGTCCGGTCGCTGCGCGCCAGGCTGCCGGTCTTGATCTGCCCGCAGTTGGTCGCAACCGCGAGGTCGGAGATCGTCGTGTCCTCCGTCTCGCCCGACCGGTGGCTCATCACCGCCGTGAACCCGGCCCGCTGCGCCAGCTCCATCGTTTCCAGCGTCTCCGTCAGGGTGCCGATCTGGTTGACCTTGACCAGGATGGAGTTGGCGGTTCCCGTCTCCAGGCCGCGACGCAGCCGCTCGGCATTGGTCACGAACAGGTCGTCGCCGACCAACTGCACCCGCTTGCCCAGCACATCCGTCATGTGCTTCCAGCCGGCCCAGTCGTCCTCGGCGCAGCCATCCTCGATCGAGACGATGGGATACCGCCCGACCAGCTCTTCCAGGTAGGAAACCATGCCGCCGGCGTCGAACCGCTTGCCCTCGCCGTCCAGGCGGTATTCGCCATCTTGGAAAAACTCGGTGCTGGCGCAATCGAGCGCGAAGGTCACGTCCTCGCCGGGCCGATAGCCTGCCTGCTCGCAGGCCTGGGTGATGAAGGCCAGCGCCTCGTCGGCCGATTTCAGGTTGGGCGCGAAGCCGCCCTCGTCGCCCACGTTCGTGTTGTGCCCGGCCGCATGCAACTTCGACTTCAAGGCTTGGAAGATTTCCGAACCGACCCGGACCGCGTCGGCGAAGGTCGGCGCCCCAACCGGCTGCACCATGAACTCCTGGATGTCGATCGGGTTGTCCGCGTGCTTGCCGCCGTTTACGATGTTCATCATCGGCACCGGCAAGGTGCGGGCGAACACCCCGCCGACGTAGCGATACAACGGCACGCCCAGGTCCGCCGCCGCCGCCTTGGCGAGCGCCAGCGACACCGCCAGGATCGCATTCGCCCCCAGCCGCGACTTGTTGGGCGTGCCGTCCAGGTCGATCATGATCTCGTCGAGCCGGACCTGATCGGCCGGGTCCATGCCGCCGATCGCGTCGAAGATCTCGCCCTCGACGTTGGCGCAGGCTGTGCGCACGCCCTTGCCGCCATAGCGCGCCTTATCGCCGTCGCGTAGCTCGACCGCCTCGTGCGCCCCAGTGCTGGCGCCGGACGGCACCGCGGCGCGGCCCATCGCGCCGCTTTCGAGCACCACGTCCACCTCGACGGTTGGGTTGCCGCGGCTGTCCAGGATCTCGCGGGCGACGATGTCGGCGATGGCGCTCATGGGAACTCCCGGTCGTTGAGGGTGGCGGCTTTGCAGAAGTCGTCCAGCGCCCGCAACCGCGCGATCAGGGCCGGCATGGCGCGCAGCGGGATCATGTTGGGCCCGTCGCTCGGCGCCGTGTCGGGGTCGCGGTGCGTCTCGATGAACAGCGCCGCGACG
>CAZZWN010000034.1:0-19018 GCA_964657765.1 uncultured Acetobacteraceae bacterium | reverse complement strand
TGGGCCTGATCCTCGACATCGTGCCGAACCACATGGGCGTGGGCGGCAACGACAACGCCTGGTGGCTGGACGTGCTGGAGTGGGGCCGCGCCAGCCCGTACGCCGAGTTCTTCGACATCGACTGGGATCCACCCGACACCACGCTGCGCGGCCGCATGCTGGCGCCGTTCCTCGGCAGCTCATATGGCGAGTGCCTGGAGCGCGGCGAGCTGGTGCTGCGGTTCGACGAGAATGACGGCCGCCTGTTCGTCGGCTATCACGACCACCGCTTTCCCATCAGTCCACGCGACTATGCGGCGGTGCTGCTGACCGAGGGCGGCGCGCTGGAGCCCGCAGCCCGCGAGTTCGCGGACATCGGCGCCGGCGGCAAGGAGGCGACGCGCCATCAGGCGGAAAAAGCGCGCGAAGAGCTGCTGCAGCCGGTCTACCGTTCCGGGATCGAGGACTGCCTGCGGTCCTACGCGACCAGCACCCCGGCCGGGTTGGAGCGCCTGCACCGCCTGCTCGAGCGGCAGCATTACCGCCTTGCCTGGTGGCGCGCGGCAGCCGACGAGATCAACTGGCGCCGGTTCTTCGACGTGAACGGCCTCGCCGGCGTCCGCGCCGAGATCCCCGATGTGTTCGAGGCGACGCACCGGACCGTGTTCCGGCTGTATTCGGAGGGGCTGATCGACGGCGTGCGCATCGATCATGTCGACGGCCTCGCCAGCCCGCGCGATTACTGCCGCAAGCTGCGCCGGCGGCTGCAGACAGCCGCGCTGTCCCGCCCGCCCGAGCTGCAGGAGGGTCCATCCGTGCTCTGGATCGAGAAGATCCTGGCGCCGCACGAACGCCTCGCCTCGGACTGGCTGACCGACGGTACTACCGGATACGATTTCATGAACGACGCCGCCGCCGTCCTGCACGACCCGGCCGGCGAGGAGCCGCTGACCAACCTGTGGACCGGCATGACCGGACGGCCCGGCAAGTTCGACGACGAGGCGATGCCGGCCCGGCGTCAAATCCTGCGCGAAAGCCTGAGCAGCGAGCTGTTCGTCACGGCATCGGCGCTGCACCGGGTGGCCCGCCGCAACCTGGCGACTCGTGATTACACCCTGACCGCCATACGCAACACGGTCACGGAATTGCTGGTGCATTTCCACGTGTATCGCATCTACGCCGGCCCCGCCGGCATCACGCCGGTCGACCAGCGGGTGATGGACTGGGCCATGGCCGGGGCGCGCCGGACCGTCCGCGCCGCAGACCGGCCGCTGTTGGAGCTGGTCGGTCAATGGCTGTCCGGCACCGGGCTGCGCAACGTGCCGGCGGGAACGCAGCGGCAGGAGTGGCTGCGGGCGATGGTGAAGTTCCAGCAGCTCTCGGCGCCAACGGCGGCGAAGTCGGTCGAGGACACGACGTTCTATCGCTACGGCCGCCTGCTGTCCCGCAACGAGGTCGGCACCGAGCCGTCGCAGTGGTGCCTGAGCCCTGCCGCATTCCACGCAGCCGGGAAGGAACGGCATAAGCGCTTCCCGTTAGCACTGCTTGCCACGGCGACGCATGACCACAAGCGCGGCGAGGACACCCGAGCCCGGCTCGCCGTGCTGAGTGAAATTCCTGGCGAGTGGGAGACGGCGCTGCAGCGCTGGACCCGGCTCAACGCCAGCGTCAGGCGCGATCTGGACGGCCCGGCCCCGGATGCCGCGGACGAGGTCATGCTTTATCAGACTTTGGTGGCCGCGTGGCCGCTCGACCTGCAGCCGTCGGATATCGAGGGCCTGGCCGCCTTCGAGACGCGGGTGGCCGGCTGGCTCGAGAAGGCATTGCGCGAGGCCAAGCGCCATACCGGCTGGGCGGCGCCAGACGCCGAATACGAGGGCGCCTGCCGCAATTTCCTGGCAAGCCTGCTGGATGCGAGCCGCAGCGCCGACATGGTCGGGGAGCTTTGCCGCTTCGCCAACCGGATCGCCCCGGCCGGCGCGGTCAACAGCCTGACGCAGACGCTGCTGCGGCTGACCAGCCCCGGGATTCCCGACCTGTATCAAGGAACCGAGTTCTGGGATTTCAGCCTTGTCGACCCGGACAACCGCCGTCCGGTCGATTTCCCGGCGCGCGAGGCGGCGCTGGAGGCGGCAGGCGAGCCGGCGGCATTGCTGGAGGATTGGCAGGACGGCCGGGTGAAGCAGTCGATCATCCATCGCGCATTGGCGTTGCGCGCCCGCTCGCCCGGGCTGTTCACCGTCGGCAGCTACGTCCCGCTTCGCGTCGAGGGCGAGTTCGCCGATCATGTATTGGCGTTCGCGCGCGTGCACGAGGGGCAAGGGGCGATCGTGGTCGCGACCCGGCTGTCCTTGGGGGTCGATGCGACGCTAGATGTCCCACTCGTGAGTGTGACGAATTGGAAAGACACTGCTATCGTGCCGCCACGGAGCTTGGTTGATCGAAAGATTGTTCATATTCTTGACAAAGAAGGCGATGAGATGAGCACGACCCGCATTCCTCTGGCGAGGGCTCTCGCGCGATTGCCGGTAGCGTTGATGGAGCTGAGGTGAACCGCCTCGTTGTCATAAGCAACCGCGTGCCTGCTCCGGCCGCCGCCGGGGCACAGGCAGGCGGGCTCGCGGTCGCGCTCGAAGCGTTGATGGAACGGCGGGGCGGCGTGTGGTTCGGCTGGAGCGGCAACATCTCGGAGCATCCGGGCCCGGTCCGCATCGCCGAGTCGAGTCGAGTGCGCTACGCGACGGTGGACCTTACCCAGGAGGAGCACGACCGCTACTACAACGAGTTCTCCAACAGCACGCTTTGGCCGCTGCTGCACTCGATGCCCGAGCTGATGACATTCGACCGCCGCAATGCCCAGGTCTACCGTCAGGTGAATGACCGGCTGGCCGATGCGCTGGTGCCGATGCTGCGGGCGGACGACCTGATCTGGATCCATGACTACCATCTGTTGTGCATGCCGAACGCGCTGCGGTCGCGTGGCGTGCTGGCGCCGATCGGCTTCTTCCTGCACATCCCGTTCCCCTCCGCCGATATGCTTGCCAGCGTGCCCGAAGCCGGCGCGATGGTGCGCGACCTGCTCGCCGCCGACTTGCTCGGCTTCCAAACCGCGAATGACGTCGAGAACTTCACCGAGGTCGCCTGCCGCATCGGCGATGCACAGCGCTTGTCCGGCGGCTGGCTCGCCGTCGGCGCTCGGCGCGTACGCCTCGGCGTGTTCCCGGTCGAGATCGAGGCGCAGGAGTTCGCCGCCATCGCGGAGGACGCATGGCGGGCAGCGCCGACCGAGCGGCTGCGCCGGAGCCTTTCGGTGCAGCGCCTGATCCTCGGCGTCGACCGCATGGACCCGACCAAGGGCCTGCTGCAGCGCATGGCCGGCTACCGGCGCCTGTTGGAAACCCGGCCCGACTGGCATCGCCGGGTGACTTTCCTGCAGATCGCCGCCGAGTCGCGGAAAGACGTGGTCGCCTACCGCGACCTGCGCGCGGCGATCGAGCGCGAGGCCGGCACCATCAACAGCCAGTTCAGCGAACCCGATTGGACGCCGATCCGCCTGGTCGCTCGGGCCGGGGCTCGCAGCACGGTCGCAGGTTACATGCGCGAGGCGCGGGTTGGCCTGGTTACCCCGCTGCGGGACGGCATGAACCTGGTGGCAAAGGAGTTCATCGCCGCGCAGGATCCACAGGATCCGGGTGTGCTGATCCTGTCCCGCTTCGCCGGCGCGGCCCGGCAGCTCGGCTCCGCGCTGATCGTCAACCCGCACGACGCGGACGAGGTGGCGGACGCCCTCGACACGGCCTTGAACATGAGCCTGCGGGATCGCCAGGCGCGGTGGCAGGAAAGCTGGGACGCGATCAAGGGCACCTCGGCGCTGGCTTGGGGCCGCTCGTTCGTTGCCGCGCTGCTGCGGGCGGCCTCGGCTGCACCGGTCGGCAGTCGCGGCTCCAACGCTGGGCCGGGAGCCGCGGAGGACGTCCAGACGACGGCCGACCCATTGAAACTGCTCAGCCATCCGCTCGGCGGGATCGGTCTCAACGATGAGACCGGCGCGTTGCAGCCGCGTCGGTTGTCGTAATAGTGTTCAACCGGGAACAAGTTTTCGTTTTATTTGTCTTTCGGTGCGCGTCGATAACGGTGATGCTAACGCTGTAAAGCGGGAGTTGACTGCCATGGCCGATGTGCCCTTCATGACGTCGCGACAGGTATCGGAGGCGGTGCAGGAGTTGGACGGCCTCGCCGCCACCCTCGGGATGCCCAGCGCCGAACGGTATAGCATCCTCGGTCTCAATCGCGGCGCCTATGTTTCTTGGCAGGACGGCATCTTCGATGAGGTTGCCCTGCCGGCGCCGGGACTGATCAGGCGGTTGACCTACGCGCTGCCGCTGATGCGCCGTATGGTTGCCAACACGCCGATGCTTCCCTTGGGCCGCAGCCAGAACCGGCTGCGCTCCACGGTATATTGACGGCGGGCTATGCAGCCGTGAGCACCACCCGTCCGGTCACCTTGCCGTCTTTCAACCGATGCAATGCAGTGTTTGCCTCCGCCTGCGGTATCTGCGTGATTGGCAGCGGCGTAATGCCGCCGTTTTGCGCCAGCGCCACCAACTCCCGCAGCTCCTTCGGGTTGCCCACATAGCTGCCCTGTACCGTTAGCGCCCGCATCGGCATCATCGGCAGCGGCAGCGTCATCTCACCGCCAAATAGCCCCACCTGCACCAGCTTGCCGCCTTTGCGCAGGGCGGCGAACGCAAATGCAGCCGTCGCCGTGCCGTTGACCAGGTCGATCACCGCGAGTACCGGGCCGCCGCAGGCATCGAGAATGCGGTTGGTCGTGCCCGGCGTGCTCGCGTCCACCACGGCCGTCGCACCGGCCTTCGTCGCCGATTGCAGCTTCTCGGCATTAACGTCCACGACCACGATCGCCTTATGGCCGAGCGCCTTCAGCACCTCGATCGCATTCAGGCCGAGCCCGCCGGCGCCCACGACGACGATCGGGTCCGCCGGCTGCATCGGCAGCACCTTGCGTATGGCCGAGTAGACCGTGACGCCGGAGCAGGCGTAGGTCGCAGCGACGGCCGGGTCGAGCGTGCCGAGGTCGATCAGATGGCGCGGGTGCGGGGCCACGACATGCGTGCCGTAGCCGCCGTTCTGATACACGCCGAGGCTGCGGTTGGCGACGACGCACATATTGTCCTCTTCCGCCAGGCAGCGCTCGCACTTGCCGCAGCCCAGCCAGGGGAACACGATCCGCACGTCGCCGACCGCAACGCCCCCCGCGCTCACCCCGTTGACGTCGGGCCCAAGCTTCACCACCCGGCCGATGATCTCATGCCCCATCGCCAGCGGCAGCACGACGCCGCGGTCCTTCAGCGACATCTGCTTGCCGCCGCCC
The DNA here is from genome assembly GCA_964657765.1 of uncultured Acetobacteraceae bacterium. Classification (GTDB taxonomy): domain Bacteria; phylum Pseudomonadota; class Alphaproteobacteria; order Acetobacterales; family Acetobacteraceae; genus CAHJXG01. The sequence goes on along the minus strand of CAZZWN010000034.1, from coordinate 13,647 downwards.
ATGTCGTAGTAGCCCTCCCAGATGTGCAGGTCGGAGTGGCACACCCCGCAATGCGTCACCTCGAGCAGGACCTCGGTCCCGGTCGGCTCCGGCGTCGGCAGCTCAATCTCCTTGAGGTCCGCCCCGTTCTCGACCACTGCCCATGCACGCATTGTTCGCCTCCCAAGTTTCTATCCGCGCATCCGACCCTTGGAACGCGGCGTGGTCAAGCCGTGCCGCGCGAGTTGGCCGCGGCGCCGGGGTTCATGACGCGGGTGGGCGCGTTGTCCAGGAATGCCAGGATGTTCTGCACGCACTCGCCGTAGTACTGCGCGAAGGTGTCCTGCGTGCCATAGCCGAGATGCGGCGTGAGTACGGTGTTGGGCGCAGTGCGCAGCGGATGGTGTGGCGGCAGCGGCTCCTCGGCAAAGACGTCAAGTGCCGCGTGGATGCGGCGTGCGTGCAGCGCGTCAAGCAGCGCCGCCTCGTCGACCAGCGGCCCGCGTGAGGTGTTGACCAGGATCGCGCCCGGCTTCATGGCCGCGAGGTCCGCCGCCCCGATCATGCCGCGCGACCGCGCCGACAGGATCACGTGCAGGCTGACGATATCCGATTGTGCCAGCAAGTCCGCTTTGGTGACCAGCTGCGCCCCGGCCGCACGCGCCGTGTCCTCCGTAAGGTTCGGGCTCCAGGCCAGCAGCTTCATGCCCAACGCCCGGCCGTAGCCGCCGACCCGCGCGCCGATCTTACCCAGCCCGATGATCCCCAAGGTGCGTCCGTCCAGCACCGGGCCGACGCCCACGCCGTCCTGGAACCGCCCGGCCCGTATCGCCGCGTCGCCTGCGGGGATGAACCGCGCCGCCGCCAGCAGCAGGCCGAGGGTGAGCTCCGCCGTGGCGATCGAGGAGCGCTCGCCGCCGGTGTTGCAGACCAGCACGCCAGCCGCGGTGCAGGCGTCCAGCGCGAGCGTTTGCGACCGCCCGCCGGTGAGCGCGATCATGCGCAGCCTGGGAAGCCGGGCGATCAGGCTGGCGCTCAGCTCAGTGCGCTCCCGCATCGGCAGCAGGATCTCGAATTCTGCTAATGCCGCTGCGGCGATGTCCTCACTGGCGAACGGCTCGGCGAACACCGCGACCTTCGCCCGGGCCTCGACCGCGGACCAGTCGGCGCTGCTGCGTGCGACGCCTTGCCAATCGTCCATCACCGCGATCCGCATCGTCTTCTCCATTTTCGCAGTTCAGCGCCGGCGCGGGTCCATGGCGTCCCGCAATCCGTCGCCCACCAGGTTGAAGGCCAGCACGGCCAGGAAGATCGCCGCGCCCGGGAACACCGCGAGCCACGGCGCCTGGGTCAGGAAGCGCTGCGCCGAGTTGAGCATGCTGCCCCAGCTCGGCGCCGGCGGCTGCTGGCCGAGGCCCAGGAACGATAGGCTGGCCTCGGCGATGATGGCCAGCGCGATCGCCAGCGTCGCCTGCACCAGCACCGGCGGCACGATGTTCGGCGCGACATGGCGCAGCGCCACGCGCCAGGGCGGGTTGCCGATGGCGCGGGCGGCCTCGACGTAGTCGTTGGTCATCGCGTCCATGGTGGCGCCGCGGGCGACGCGCACGAACACCGGGGCGGCCGTGACACCGATGGCGATCATCGCGTTGCCGAGCGACGGGCCCAGGAACGCCGCCAGTGCGATGGCGAGGATCAGGAACGGGCAGGCCAGCATCGCGTCCACCACCCGGCCGATCACCGCGTCGGTCCGGCCGCCGGCGAACCCGGCCAGCAGGCCCGTCGGCACCCCGATGCCGGCGGCGATCAGCACCGAAACCAGCCCGGCCAGCAGCGACGCGCGGGCGCCGAACACGACACGGGACAGCACGTCGCGGCCGTTCTCGTCGGTGCCCATCCAGTGCTGCATCGACGGCGCCTTGCGGATCGCGGTCCAGCTGGTGGCGACGGGGTCGAACGGGGCGACCAGCGGCGCCGCGGCCGCGAGGATGACGAACAGCGCGATGACGGCGAAACCGAGCACCGCCGCCGGGCGTCCGCGGAACCGGCGCAGCGCGAGGAGGGCCGGGCTCATGCGCCGCGCAGCCGCGGGTTGATGACGACATACAGCACGTCGGCCAGCACGTTCAGCATTATGTACAGCAGTGCCGTGACGAGCACGACGCCCTGCACGACGGGGTAGTCGCGGTTGAACACGGCGTCCACCACCAGCTTGCCGAAGCCGGGGATGCTGAAGACCTGCTCGGTCAATACGGCGCCGGACAGCAGGGTGCCGAGCTCCAGCGCGCCGAGCGTCACCACCGGCACCAGGGCATTCCGAAACGCGTGGCGGAGCACGACGGTGGTTTCGGCCAAGCCCTTGGCCCGCGCGGTGCGCACGAAGTCCTGGTCGAGCGCGGTCAGCATGGCGCTGCGGGTATGGCGCATCAGGATTGCGGCGATGGCGTTTCCCAGCACGAAGGCCGGCATGATCGTGGTGGCGAGCGACTGCCGCCAATCCTCGGTCAACGGCACGTAGCCCGACGGCGGCAGCCAGCCCAATTTCACGGAAACGAGCAGGATCAGCATGATGCCGAGCCAGAAATTCGGCGTGGACAGCCCGGCCAGGCCGATCAGGTTGGCGGCATAATCCCAGCCGGTGTTGCGCTTCACCGCTGACAGAATGCCGGCCGGGAGCCCGATGCACAGCGCGATCAGGAACGCCATGGCGCCTAGCTGCAACGTGACCGGCAGCTTGGTCAGCACGAGGCTTGCGACCGGCTGGCGAATGCGCCAACTGAAGCCCAGGTCGCCCTGCAGCACGTTGCCGATCCAATGCAGGTATTGCACCGGCAGCGAGCGGTCGAGCCACAGCTCGGCGCGGATCTGCGCCAGCACGGCCGGGTCGCCGCGCTCCTCGCCGGCAAGCACGATGGCCGGGTCGCCGGGCATGAGCTGCTGCAGCGCGAACACCAGGATGCTGACGAGCAGGATGGTGGGCAGCACCTGCAGCAAACGGCTGCCGAGATGGCTCCGCATGGCTACTTCGCCAAGCCGAGGCCCTGAAGCCGGATCAGGCCATCGGGGATCGGGCGGAACCCGGTGACGCGCGCCGACAGGCCGACGATGTTCTTGGGATTGTCTATGTAGATGATCGGCAGGTCCTGGCGGGTTTGCTGGAGGATTTGGCCATACAGCGCGCGGCGCCCGGCCACGTCCTGGACGGCCCGGGTCTGGTCGAGCAATGCGTCCACCTTCGGGTCGGAATACTTGCCGTCGTTCAATGCGCCGCCGCTGTGCAGGAAGCTGAAGATGTTGCCGTCGGGATCGACCCGGCCCGACCACGCGGTCAGGAACGCCTCGAAGTCGCCCCGCGTCGCTGCGGCCAGCGCCGACGCATACTCGGACGCGGTGATCCGGACGTCGAACCCGGCCTCGCCCGCCATCGCCTGGATGATCTCGCCCACCTGCTTTTGATCCGGATTATTCGGCACGGTGAGTTCGATCCGCACCGGCAGCGCGACGCCTGCCTGTTTCAGCAGCCCCTTCGCGCGCTCCACGTCGCGGGGCAGCGGCGGGACCGCCTTGTCGTAATACGGGCTGCCGGGCGATACCGACTGCGCCATCGGCGTATACAGGTCGTTGTAGACAACCTGGACGATGGCCGCCTTGTCCAGCGACAGCTCGAACGCCTGGCGCACCCTGGCGTCGCTGCCCAGCGGCGTCTTGGCGCGCGGGCCGTTGGCCAGGTTGATGGTGATGCCCCAGTATCCCAGGTTGTCCGATGTCACCAAGCGCAGCCGCGGATTGCCGCGTACGGCCTCGACGTCGGTCGGCACGATCTGCTCCGACAGCTCGATGCTGCCGGCCTGCAGGTTGGCGAGGCGGATGGAGCTGTCGGGGATCGGCTGATACACCACCCGGTCGAGCTTGATCGAACCCGCGTCCCAATATTGCGGGAAGCGCTCCAGCACGATGCGGTCCTGCGGGACCCGCTCCACGAACCGGAACGGCCCGGCGCAGATGGGCTTTAGGCCGAAGTCCTTGCCCGCCGCCTCGGCCGCCTTAGGCGACACGATGATGCCGGCCCGGTCGGTCAGCTGCGAGACGAACGGCGATGACGCGGTTTTCAACACGATCCTGACCGTCATCGGATCGACGACCTCGACCCGGTCCATCACGCCGATCTCGCTGCGGCGGAAGCTGCCGACCATCGTGAGGTGGCGGTCCAGCGAGTATTTCACCGCTGCCGCGTCGAGCTTCTCGCCATCATGGAACAAGACGCCGGGCCGCAGCTTGATGAGCAGGTCGGTCGGATCGGCCCACTCGTACGACAGCGCCAGCTGCGGCACGATCTCGAGCTTTTCGTTGATGTCGAACAGCTTGTCGCACAGCCCGGCGAACACGATGCGGCCGACATAGGTGCGGGCCAGGGTCGGGTCCAGGATGTCCGGATCCTCACGCAACGCCATGCGCAGCGTTTGCGCCTGGGCCGCGCCGAAAAGGGCAGCCAACGCCAGGGCGGCCGCAAAAATTACTCTGCGCATCGATGAACTCCTCGTCCCGTCCAGCAATGCCGGGCGGCGTCGGCGCTGGCAAGCGCGGGTGCGCCGGGCTACACCATGCGCCCGCAACAGACTGTGCAAACCATGCGCCAATACAGGATCGCCTCTATCCCCGCCGACGGCATCGGGCCGGAGGTCGTTGCCGCCGGGCTGGAGGCGCTGGCGGCGGTGGCCAGCCGGGATGGCGGCTTCGAGCTGCAGGTCGAGCATCTCGACTGGGGGTCCGAGCGGTATCGCCGTACCGGCGCACTGATGCCGGCGGATGGGCTGGACCAGCTCCGGGGCAAGGACGCGATCCTGTTCGGCGCGGTCGGCGCGCCCGACATCCCGGACCATGTGACGCTATGGGGCCTGCGGCTGCCGATCTGCCAGGGCTTCGACCAATACGCCAACGTGCGGCCCACCCGCATATTGCCGGGCGTCACCAGCCCGTTGCGCGGCGTCGGGCCCGGCGACCTCGATTGGCTGATCGTGCGCGAGAACAGTGAGGGCGAGTATGCCGGGCATGGCGGGCGGGCCCATCGCGGCCACCCGGAGGAGGTCGCGACCGAAACCGCCATCTTCACCCGGCGCGGCGTCGAGCGGATCATGCGCTACGCCTTCGACGCGGCGCAGAAGCGTCCGCGCAAGCTGTTGACGGTGGTCACGAAGTCCAATGCCCAACGCCACGGCATGGTGTTCTGGGACGAGATCGCGGCGCTGGTGGCGGCGGACTACCCGGACGTGACCTGGGACAAGGAACTGGTGGACGCCATGACGACCCGCATGGTTCGGCGGCCGGGCAGCATCGACACGGTGGTGGCGACCAACCTGCACGCCGACATCCTGTCCGACCTGGCGGCGGCGCTGGCCGGGTCGCTCGGCATCGCGCCCACGGGCAACGTGGACCCGGAGCGGCGCTATCCCAGCATGTTCGAGCCGATCCACGGCAGCGCGTTCGACATCACCGGCAAGGGCATCGCCAACCCGGTCGCGACGTTCTGGACGGCGTCGATGATGCTGGAGCATTTGGGCGAGGCCTCGGCAGCGGCCGTGCTGATGCGCGCAGTGGAACAGGTCTGCGCGGCCGGCATCATGACCCCCGACCTCGGCGGCAAGGCGACGACGGCCGAGGTGACGCGCGCGGTGTGCGAGGCGGTTCGCGGGACGAACGAGTAGCGCCAGCGGCTTGCAGAGGACGGCGGGGCCGCCCATACCCTGGACATGGCCCCACCGCTCCTGCTGTTGCAAAACATCCGTTTGGCGCTCGGCACCGCGCCGCTGCTGAATGGCGCCGAGCTCGGCGTTGGTGCGGGTGAACGCATCTGCCTGGTCGGCCGCAACGGCTCCGGCAAGTCGACGCTGCTGAAGGTCGCGGCCGGGCTGCTGCAGTCCGATGGCGGCACGCGGTTCCTGCAGCCCGGCACCACCGTGCGCTATCTGCCGCAGGAGCCGGACCTGGCCGGGTTCACCACCACGCTCGACTACGTGGAGGCGGGCATGGGGCCGGGCGACGACTTGCACCGGGCGCGCACCCTGCTGGACCAGCTCGGCATGACCGGGGAGGAGGACCCGACCCACCTCTCGGGCGGCGAGAAGCGGCGCTGCGCGCTGGCCCGCACCTTGGCGCCCTCCCCCGACCTGCTGCTGCTCGACGAGCCGACGAACCATCTGGACCTGCCGGCGATCGAGTGGCTGGAGCAGGAGCTGGCCAGCCTGCGCGCCGGGCTGGTGCTGATCAGCCATGACCGGCGCATGCTGGAGAAATTGTCGCGCAGCATCGTCTGGCTCGACGGCGGCATCACCCGGCGCATCGATCGCGGCTTCGCGCACTTCGAGGCGTGGCGCGATGAAGTGGAAGAACAGGCCGAGCGCGACCAGCATAAGCTGGGCCGGCAGATTGCCCGCGAGGAGGACTGGCTGCGCTACGGCGTCACCGCCCGGCGCAAGCGCAACGTGCGGCGGCTGGGCGAACTGGGCGCATTGCGGCAGAAGCGGCGGGAGATGGGCGGCGGCGACAATGCGCTGCGCCTGGTCGCGACCGAGGCGGATTTGTCGGGCAAGCTCGTTTCGGTCGCCGAGCACGTCGGCAAGGCGTTCGATGGAACGCCCGTCGTCCGCGACCTCACGCTCCGGGTGCTGCGCGGCGACCGGCTGGGCATCGTCGGGCCTAACGGGTCCGGCAAGACGACATTGCTGAAACTGCTGACCGGCGTGGACCAGCCTGATAGTGGCGAGGTCAAGCTGGGCACAAACCTCGCCGAGGTGACGCTGGACCAGCAGCGCGCCAGCCTCGACCCCAACGCGACCCTGTCGGACACGTTGACGGCCGGGGGCGGCGATACCGTGGTCGTGGCCGGTGAACGCCGGCATGTGATCGGCTACATGAAGGACTTCCTGTTCAAGCCGGAGCAGGCGCGCACCCCGGTCGGCGTGCTGTCGGGCGGCGAGCGCGGGCGGCTGATGCTGGCCTGTGCCATGGCCCGGCCGTCCAACCTGCTGGTGCTGGACGAACCGACCAACGACCTGGATCTCGAGACGCTCGATTTGCTGCAGGAGATGCTGTCCGAATATCCTGGGACAGTGCTGCTGGTCAGCCACGACCGCGATTTCCTCGACCGCGTGGTGACGAGCACCCTGGCGGCGGAGGGTGGCGGGCGATGGGTCGAGTATGCCGGAGGCTACAGCGACATGCTGATCCAGCGCGGCCAGCCGGAGGCGGTGGCCCCGGAGCGTGCGCGCAGCAGCGGCCCGAAATCGCTGTCCAGGTCGCCATCCAAGTCGGGCGGCCGCAAGATGACGTTCAAGGACAAGCACGCGCTGGAGACGCTGCCGAGGCAGATGGCGACGACGCAGACGGAGATCGAACGCCTGCAGAAGCGGCTCGCCGACCCGGACCTGTATCGCCGCGAGCCGGCCGCGTTCCGTGCGGCGACCGAGGCGCTGGCCCGCGCGCAGGCCGCCCTTGCGGAAACCGAGGAGCGCTGGCTTGGTTTAGAACTGTTGCGTGAGGAACTAGAAGCTTAGGAGCGGGCCATGACGCGCGCCATTGTATTGTTATCCCTGTTGATCCTGTCCGGCTGCGGACTGGCGGCGGCGCCATGCCGGGTGACTTCGGCCGCGCTGAAGATCGTGCCCGTCGTCGGCCATGTCGCGGCGGCGCCGACGGACGCGTGCGCTGACATTATCGACTAGGCGCCCTCCCGCTTCGCTCGCGTCACGATCTGCGTCGGGTTCACGAACCGCAGTGCCACCAGCAGCCATATCAACGTTGTCACCATGTAGATGACCGCCATCGCGTTGATGCTCTGGGTCGAGCGGACCCCGGCGGCGAACACGGCGTAATACAGCGCCACGACCAAGGTCTGGCTGTCCGGCCCCGCCGTCAGGAACGTCAGCTCGAACATCGCGATCGTGCGTACCAGCACCAGCAGCAGCGCCGCCAGGATACCCGGCGCCAGCAGCGGCAGCAGCACGTGCAGGAACAGCCGTCCGGTGCCGGCGCCGAACACCCGGGCGGCCGCCTCCACACGCGGGTCGATCTGCTCGATGAACGGCACCATGATGAAGATCACGAACGGCACCGTCGGCACGAGGTTCGATAGGATCACCCCCCAGATCGTCCCGGCGATGCCGGCGCGATACAGCACCGTCGCCATCGGGATGCCGAAGGTGATCGGCGGCACCAGCAGCGGCAGCAGGAACAGCAGCATGACCAGGCGCTTGCCGGGGAACTGCCGCCGGGCCAGGGCATAGGCGGCGGGGACGCCCAGCAAGCCCGACACCACCACCACGGCGCCGACCGCCTGAAAGGTGACGAGCAGCACATCCGCGAGCTGGAACTCGTCCCAGGCCGAGCCGTACCAACGCGTGGTGTAGCCCGCCGGCAGCCAGGTGCCGAGCCAGCGGGTGGCGAAGGATTGCAGCACAACGGTGCCGATCATCGCGAACAGGTTGGCCACGAACAGGATCACGACGGCCCACACCGCCGTCGCCCAGAGCCGTTCCGAGACGGACCGCTGCATCAGCCTTTTCCGCCGCTGGCCGGGCCGCTGTAGAACAGGCCTCGCAGCGACAGCACGAGCACCACCGTCCCCACCTGCGCCGCCGCCATGACGATGGCGATGGCGGACGCCATGGCGTAGTCGTATTCCTCGAACGCGGCGGTATAGGCGGCGATGGAGACCACTCGTGTCGGGCCGGCTGGCGCGCCCAGCAGCACGGCGGACGGGAACACCGAGAACGCCTGCACGAACGACAGGCAGAATGTGATCGCGAGGCCGGGCATCAGCAATGGCAGCACAATCTGGTTGAAGCGCGCCCGGGCCCGCGCGCCCAGCATGGCGCCGGCTTGTTCGAGCGCCGGGTCGATGCCGGTGACGTAGGACAGCGTCAGCAGGAATGTGAACGGAAACCCGGTGATGACCAGGGACAGGAACACGCCCCAGTAGTTGTGCACCAGCCGCACCGGCTGAGTGACCAGCCCGGCCCAGAGCAGCGCGCGGTTGAGCCAGCCCTGCGGCCCCAGGTAGTTCAGCAGCCCCTCCGCCACCAGCACGGTGCCGAGGGTGATGGGGATCACCAGGATGGTGGTGAGCAGCCGCTGCCGCCGCATTTTGCGGACCCGCATTGCGACGGGGACTGCGACCAGCAGGTTCAGCAAGGTGACGGGGACGGCCAGCCAAAGCGTGCGCAGCACGGTGTCATACAGGAACGGGTCGGAGAAAAATCGGGCATAGTTGGCGAACATGCCGCCGACCTTTGGCCGGAACGACAACACGAGGCCGTAGAGGAACGGGTAGACGAACAGCGCGATCACGAACAGCGCGGCCGGAAGGATAAGCAGCGTCGTCGTGTCGAGCCCGCGCTGCGCCAGTCGCATACGCAGCGGCACGGTCATGCGGCGAAGACCAGGATGCGGCCGGGCTCGACGCCCAGGCGGATGGCCTCACCTGCCGCGACCCGGTGCTCGCTGCGGAAGTGCAGCTCGGTCCCGTCGGCGGCGTGGGCGATGCCGTAGAACTCCCGCCCGCGGTACTCGGCCGAGACGACGGTCGCGGGGAGCGGGCCGTCCGATGTCGCCATCAGGTCGTCCGGCCGGATCGCCGCCAGGCCCGCACCATTGCCGGGCAGGTCGACCGGCGTGGCCGCCATTGCGACGCCGCCGATGGTCACCTGCCCGCCGGCCATGTGCACCGGCAGCAGATTGCGAAACCCCATGAACTCCGCGACGTCGGCGTGGGCCGGGCGCTGATACAGCTCCTCCGGCGTGCCGACCTGCCGAACCGTGCCATCCCGCAGCACCACGATGCGGTCGGCAAGCGACAGCGCCTCGTCCTGGTCATGCGTCACGTAGATGGTCGAGCTGCCGAGCAGGCCGTGGATGCGGCGTATCTCGGCGCGCATCTCCAGCCGCAGCTTGGCGTCGAGGTTGCTAAGCGGCTCGTCCATCAGCACCAGAGGCGGTTCGACGACGATGGCGCGGGCGATGGCGACCCGCTGCTGCTGCCCCCCGCTGATCTGGCCCGGCAGCTTCTCCGCTTGTGCGACGAGCCGCACGAGCGCCAGCGCCTCGTCGACCCGGCGGTCGATCTCCGCCCGCGGCTTCCGCTGCATCCGCAAGCCAAAGCCGATGTTGCGGCGGACCGACATGTGCGGGAACAGCGCGTAGTTCTGGAACACCATGCCGAAGCCGCGCGCCTCGGGCGGCAGCGTGTCGATGCGCACCTGGTCCAGCCATACCGCCCCGCCCGTCAACGGCAGCAGCCCGGCCAGGCAGTTCAGCGCCGTGCTCTTACCGCAGCCGGAGGGGCCGAGCAGCGCGATGAACTCACCCCGGCGCACGGTCAGGTTGATGTCCCGCAATGCATTCAGCAGGCCAAAGTCCCGGCTGACCCCCTCCAGCCGCAGTTCGCGAAAATCGCGCGAGGCGAGCGCCATGCTATTTCGCCGTCTTCACGCCCACCTGCTCGTCCCAGCGGCGGAACGCCAGCACCATCTTGTCGGCTTCGAGCGGCAGCTCGACCGGGACCTCGGCGATCAGCTTGTCGTAGACCGGGCGGCCAAACTCGCGGATGTCGTCCTGGCTCTCCTGTGGCGCCATGTCGAGTGTGACGCCGGCGACGCAGGGGCCCGGGTAGAAATAGCCGCGGTCGAACGCCATTGCCTGGCTTTCCTTGCTCAAGAGGTGGCTCACGACATCCAGCAGCACGGCCAGCCGCTCGGGGGGCAGCCCGCTCGGGATCGCGGCGTAATGCGCGTCGCCGATCCAATGGAACCCCTGCAGCGCCGCGATCTCGGCCTCCTTCGGCACGACGCCCAGCACGCGCGGGTTGATGTCCCACCCGGTGGTGCTGACGATCATGTCGCGCGACCCCTCGCCCAACTCCTTCATGGTGGCGCCGGTGCCGGACGGATAATACTCGATGAACTCCCCCATCGCGGCGAGGTATTCCCAGGTCTTGGCCCAGCCATGCACCGGATCGCGCGGCGCGCTGTCGCCAAGCAGATAGGGCAGGCCCATCAGGAAGGTGCGGCCCGGCCCTGAATTCGCCGGGCGCGCATACATGAACCGCAACGGGTTGGACCGGCACCACGCCAGCAGTTCCTCCGCGGTGCGCGGCACCTGCTTCACCTTGTCCGGCATGTATTCGAGCAATGGGCCGGAGGGATAATACGCGACGATGCAGCCCTGGTCCTCTGCCAGCGTCTGCATGCGCTTGGCGGCGGGCAGCAGGATGTCGTCGAGATGGGGTAGCCGGAGCGCATGGATGGGAAACAGCGTCTCCCATGACTTCTGCTCCATTCCGGCCGATAATCCGTCCGTTCCGGTCAGCACGATGTCGATGTCCACCCGCTTCGCTTCCTGCTGTGCCCGCAGCTTGGCCGGCAGTTCCGGCGCCGGCGCCTTGCTGAACACGAAGCGGGAGACGTTCTTGGGGTATTTGCGGCGGTAGGCCTCGAACGCCGGCTGGCTCAAGGCGAGGTTGCCGGCGACGTCGACGACATTGACGACGAGCGGGGTGGCCGGCTGGGCCTGGGCGCCCGTGGACAGCGCAGCGGCCGCAGCCCCGCCCAGCAATGCACGCCGCGTCGTCTCCAGATCGCCCATGGCCGTTCCCCCAATTTCGTTCCGGGCAGTATTGCCCATGGGCCCGCCGCTGCCCAGTGGCGTAGCCGGGGTGGGAAGCAACCCCTCGACTCCGCACGCGCTTGAGCCAATAAGACGGGATCACGAGGGGATTTTGGATGGACCGAACCGACGTTGCCGGCTTGCGGGTCGCGCGTGAGCTGCATGATTTCATCGCCGAGGCGTTGCCGGGCACGGGCGTCGACGCCGATGCCTTCTGGACCGGGTTTGCGGCACTCGTGCGTGACTTGGCGCCGCGCAACGCCGAGCTGCTGGCACGGCGCGACGAACTGCAGCGCCAGATCGACGACTGGCACCTCTCGCAGGCGGGCAAGGCGCACGACGACGCGGCCTATCAGGATTTTCTGCGCGGCATCGGCTACCTGCTGCCGGAGCCCGCGCCGTTCGAGGTCGGCACGACGAACGTGGACGCCGAGATTGCCGGGATCGCCGGGCCGCAGCTCGTGGTCCCCGTGATGAACGCGCGCTATGCGCTGAACGCCGCAAATGCGCGCTGGGGCAGCTTGTATGACGCGCTCTATGGCACGGATGCGCTGCCGGAGACGGACGGGGCGGAGCGTGGCCGCGGTTTCAACAAAATTCGTGGCGCTGCAGTCGTAAAACGGGCCCGGGCCGTGCTGGACCTGGCGGCCCCGCTCGCCGAGGGCTCGCATGCGGATGCGACGGGCTATGCGATCAAGGACGGCGCGCTGGCGGTTTCGATGGGCGCTGTGTCCACCGGGCTCAAGACGCCGGGCAAGTTCTCGGGTTACCGTGGCGACCCGGCAGCGCCCACCGCCATCCTGCTGCGCAACAACGGCCTGTACTTGGAGATACGTATCGACCGCGGCCACTCGATCGGCAAGGACGACCCGGCCGGCGTCGCCGACGTGCTGCTCGAGTCGGCCATCACCACAATCCAGGACTGCGAGGACAGCGTTGCCGCCGTCGACGCCGCCGATAAGGTCGAGGTCTATCGCAACTGGCTCGGCCTGATGCAGGGCACGCTGTCGGCAACGTTGGAAAAGGACGGCAAGCAGATCGTGCGCCGGCTGAACCCGGACCGCGAATACACCGCGCCCGACGGCGGCGCCCTCGTGGTGCCGGGCCGCAGCACCATGCTGATCCGCAACGTCGGCCACCATATGTATACCGACGCCGTGCTGGACGCGAATGGCAACGAGGTGCCCGAGGGCATGCTCGACGCGGCCGTCACCGCCATGATCGCGATGCACGACCTGCGCGCCACCGGGCCGATCCGCAACAGCCGCGCCGGGTCGGTGTATATCGTGAAGCCGAAGATGCACGGACCCGACGAGGTCGCCTTCGCCGCCGAGATCTTCACCCGTGTCGAGGCCGTGCTCGGCCTGGCGCCGAACACGCTGAAGATGGGCATCATGGACGAGGAGCGCCGCACCAGCGCCAACCTCGCCGCCTGCATCCATGCGGCGAAGGACCGGGTGGTGTTCATCAACACCGGGTTCCTCGACCGCACCGGCGATGAGATGCACACCTCGATGGAGGCGGGCGCCATGATCCGCAAGAACGAGATGAAGGGCACCGCCTGGATCAAGGCGTACGAGGACCGCAACGTCGACATCGGCCTGGCCTGCGGGCTGCGTGGCCGGGCGCAGATCGGCAAGGGCATGTGGGCCGCGCCCGACCGCATGGCAGAAATGCTGGAGCAGAAGATCGGCCACCCGCGCGCCGGCGCCAACACGGCGTGGGTCCCCTCCCCCACTGCTGCCACCCTGCACGCGCTGCACTACCACCAGGTGGACGTGGCGGCCCGGCAGGCGGAGCTGGCCGGGCATCCGCGCGGCACGCTGGCGGAGCTGCTGACCATCCCCGTGGCCGACCGTCCGAACTGGGCGCCGGACGACGTGCAGCAGGAGCTGGACAACAACGTGCAGGGCATCCTGGGCTACGTCGTGCGCTGGATCGACCAGGGAGTCGGCTGTTCCAAGGTGCCGGACGTGCACGATGTCGGGCTGATGGAGGACCGCGCGACGCTGC
>CAZZWN010000033.1:0-19256 GCA_964657765.1 uncultured Acetobacteraceae bacterium | reverse complement strand
GTCAGCAGCGACTCGGCCCAGGTCCGCGTCGGGACCACGCTGGAGAATGCCGGCACGGAGGCCCAGTCGTACACGCTGCGCTCGGACGTGCTGGACGCCAGCGTCGCCCAGAATGCGGCGCAGATCGCCCGGTCCGACGCCGCCGTCGCCCAGGCCCGCAGCAGCATCGCCGAGGCGCAGGCCAACCGGGTGCAGGTCGACCTGGCGCTGGCCCGCACCCGCGAGCTCGTGTCGAACGGCAACGCCGCCCGCGAGGTGTTCGAGCAGCGCCAGGCCGCCTCGCAGACCGCCGCCGCCCGGCTCGACCTGTCCAACAATGCCCTGCACGCCGCCGAGGCCGACCGCGCCTATGCGGACGCCCAGCGCCGCGAGCTGCTGGTCCGGCTCGCCCGCACCGAGCTCCGCGCGCCGGTCGCGGGAGTTGTGAGCCGCCGGGTCGCCCGCCTGGGCGCGGTCGTCATGGGCGCCGGCGACCCGCTGTTCCGCATCATCCAGGACAACGCGGTCGAGCTGGAAGCCGACGTGCCGGAGACCTCGCTCGCCAAGCTGCGGCCCAACCAGCCCGCGCGCGTCGACACCGCCGGCGGCCCGCGCACCGGCCACGTCCGCCTGGTTTCCCCCGAGGTCAACCGCGCCACCCGGCTCGGCCGCGTGCGGGTCGCGGTCGATGGCGAGGGCCCGCTGGTGATCGGCAGCTTCGCCCGCGCCGGCGTCGAGGTGGCGCGCCGCAACGGCGTGCTGGCCCCGCTGTCGGCCGTGTTGTTCCAGCCGGACGGCCCCGTCGTGCAGGTGGTGAAGGACGGGCTGGTCGAAACCCGCCACGTGCAGGTCGGCCTGCGGTCCGGCGCATCGGCGGAAATCCAGGACGGACTGCGCGTGGGCGAAGCGGTCGTGTCCGTCTCCGGCACCTTCATCCGCGACGGCGACCGCGTGACGGCCGTGCAAGCGGGCGTGCAGTCGGGCGGCAGCTAGTCATGGCCTTCAACATCTCCGGCGCCGCGATCCGCAACCCCATCCCGCCGCTCGTGCTGTTCGCGGTGCTGACCCTGCTCGGCCTAGTCGGCTTCAACATGCTGCCCATCACCCGGTCGCCCAACATCGACGTGCCGGTCGTCTCCGTCACCATCACCCAGCCCGGCGCGGCGCCCGGCGAGCTCGAGACCCAGGTCACCAAAAAAGTCGAGGACGCCGTCGCCGCCGTGACCGGCGTCAAGCATCTGCAGTCGACCGTCACCGACGGCAGCAGCCTGACCGCGATCGAGTTCCGGCTCGAAGTCAGCAGCGACCGCGCGCTGAACGACGTGCGCGACGCCGTGTCGAAGATCCGCACCGACCTGCCCCGCGGCATCGACGAGCCGATCATCGAGCGCGTCGATATCGTCGGCCAGAGTATCCAGACCTATGCGGCCTCGGCGCCGGGCATGACGCTCGAGGGCCTGTCGTGGTTCGTGGACGACACCGTGCTGCGCGACCTGCAGGGCGCAGCCGGCGTCGGCCGGGTCGAGCGCATCGGCGGCGTCACCCGCGAGATCCGGGTGAGCCTCGACGCCGACCGCCTGGCGGCCTTGGGCATCACCGCGGGGGAGGTGAACAACCAGCTCCGCGCCACCAGCGCCGACCTGTCCGGCGGACGCGGCGAGGTCGGCGCACAGGAGCAGGCCATACGCACCCTGGCCAGCGCGCGAACCTTGCAGCAACTGCAGGACACCCGCCTCGTGCTGCCCGGCGGACGCGAGCTGCGGCTGTCCGACGTCGCCCGCGTCGAGGACGCCTATGAAGAACCGCGCGCATTCGCCCGCATGGACGGCGCCACGCCCGTGGTCGCGTTCGCGCTGTACCGGGCCAAGGGCGCCAGCGAGGTGACGGTCGGGGACGCCGTCGCGACGCGGCTGTCGAGGCTTGCCGCCGCACATCCCGACGTGAGCTACACCCTGATCGACGACGGCGTCCGTACCGCCCGCGGCAGCTATCTGTCGGCCATGCACGGCCTCATCGAAGGCGCGATCCTGGCGACGGTCGTCGTGTTCATCTTCCTGCGCAACTGGCGCGCCACCCTGCTGGTCGCGGTCGCGCTGCCGCTGTCGATCATCCCGGCCTTCGCCGCCATGATGGCGATGGGCTTCACGCTGAACTTCGTCAGCCTGCTCGCGATCACCCTCGTGACCGGGATATTGGTCGACGACGCCATCGTCGAGATCGAGAACATCTTCCGCCACATGCGCATGGGCAAGCGCCCGTTCGAGGCGGCGATCGAGGCCGCCGACGAGATCGGCCTCGCGGTCATCGCCATCACCCTCACCATCGTCGCCGTGTTCTCCCCAGTGAGCTTCATGGGCGGCATCGCCGGACAGTTCTTCAAGCAGTTCGGCCTCACCGTATCGGCGGCCGTGCTGACCTCGCTGCTGGTCGCCCGGCTGATCACGCCGTTGATGGCGGCCTACCTGATGCGGCCCGTCCTGGCCCACTCCGAGCGCGACGGCTGGGTCATGCGCGCCTACACGCGGTTCCTCGGCGCCACGTTGCGCTGGCGCAGCATCACCCTGCTCGCGGGCTTGCTGGCGTTCGGGCTGTCGATCTGGTCCACGACGCTGCTGCCGACGGGCTTCATCCCGCCGCCGGACGAGAGCCGGGTGGTGCTGTCGATCGAGCTGCCGCCGGGCTCGACCCTGGCCGACACGCGGGCATCGACGGACCGCATCGCCCATGAGTTCCGTAAGGTGCCCGAGGTCACGACGGTGTTCGTCGTGGGCGGCACCACGCCGACCGGCGCCGGCGCCGAGATACGCCGGGCGAAGATGATCGTGAACCTCACCCTGAAAGAGACCCGCGCCCGCAGACAGAAGCTGATCGAGGCCGAGCTGACCCAGCGGCTCGCGACCCTGCCCGACGTGCGCGGCTGGTATGTGAACGACCGCGGCGAGCGCGAGCTGTCGGTGACGGTGCTGGGCGACGACGCCGTGGCGTTGAGCCGCGTTGTGGCAGGGCTGGAGGGCGGCATGCGCCGGCTGCCCGGCTTCGGCAACGTCGCGCCCTCGGCCGGCGCGGACCGGCCGGAGATCCGCGTAGTGCCCCGGGTCGACGAGGCGGCGCGCTTCGGCGTGTCGACCGAGGCGATCAGCGACGCCGTCCGCATCGCCACCATCGGCGACGTGCCGGCCAATCTGGCGAAGTTCCGCTCCGGCGACCGGCTGATTCCGATCCGGGTGCAGGTGGATACGGCGCTGCGCGGCGACCTCGATGCGCTGCAAGCGCTGACTGTCACCGGCGCCGCCGGGCTACCGGTGCCGCTGCTGGCCGTGGCGGATGTGGAGCTGGGGCAGGGGCCGTCGAGCGTCGAGCGTTATGACCGGGTGCGGCGTGTGGTGCTGGGTGCGGATCTGGTGCGCGGCATTGCCCTGGGGGACGCGCTGAAGGCCGTCTACGCGCTGCCGCAGGCGACCGCGCTGCCGAACAGCGTGCACATCCAGAACGGCGGCGACGCCGAGATCATGGCGGAGGTGTTCACGGGCTTCGGCCTGGCGATGGGCGCCGGGCTCGTGATGGTGTTGGGCGTGCTGGTGCTGCTGTTCCGCAACGTGTTCCAGCCCGTCACCATCCTGCTGTCGTTGCCGCTCAGCCTCGGGGGCGTGATCCTCGCATTGCTGCTGACCGGGGAGCCGATCAGCATGCCGGTGGTGATCGGCGTGCTGATGCTGATGGGCATCGTGACCAAGAACGCAATCATGCTGGTGGACTTCGCCATCGAGCGGCGGGCCGAGGGCATGGGCCGCGCCGAGGCCATCATCGACGCCGGGCGCAAGCGGGCGCGGCCGATCGTGATGACGACGATCGCCATGGTCGCCGGCATGATCCCGAGCGCGCTCGGCGTCGGCGACGGGGGCGAGTTCAGGGCGCCGATGGCGATTGGCGTGATCGGCGGCCTGATCGTCTCGACCTTGCTGTCGCTCGTGTTCGTGCCGTCGTTCTACACCGTGATGGACGATGCGTCCCGCGTGGCAGGCCGGCTGTTCGGGCGGCTGCTGACGCCGCGCGACGGCGAGGTCCTGCCCTTGCGCCGCAAATCGGCGATGCCGGCGGCGCCGCCCGCGGCTGGGCAGCAGCCGGCGGAGTAGGGCCTAAGACGTCGTACGCCGGCGGGCCGGGGTGCGGGCTGGCGCGGCTGGCTTCTTGGCGGGCGTGGCAGGCGGTGCGGCAACCGGCTGGCCCTCGCCCGCCGTGACGGTCACATTGACCCGTAACATGGTGTCGGGTGTCCCTTCGGTGCGCGAGCGAAGGCTCACCGTGAAGGCATCGGCGCCCACATAGGCCGCGTTGGCGGTGTATTCGATGCGGGTCTGCTGGTTCACCGGCTGAATATATACCCGGCCATGCGCCGGGCGC
This sequence comes from uncultured Acetobacteraceae bacterium, assembly GCA_964657765.1. Classification (GTDB taxonomy): domain Bacteria; phylum Pseudomonadota; class Alphaproteobacteria; order Acetobacterales; family Acetobacteraceae; genus CAHJXG01. Next base: position 14,876 of record CAZZWN010000033.1, on the reverse strand, counting down.
GCCTTCACCAAGCCGAGGCTGAATGGCCGCTGGTCCTTCTCCGCCACGAACACGCCGCACCAGCCGTCGTTGGTCATCGTGATCGTCGCCGGCGTTCCGGCCGCCGTGTCGACCGTGGATGGGGTGCAGGTCTTGGCGATGCCTTCGTTCTGCAGATCGGCGGCCTGCTCGGTCGGAGCCGGCTTTATGGCGCAGCCCGACAGGGCGATGCCGGCGGCGAGCGTCGCAATCAGTTTGCTATGCAAGTGGTGGCTCCTGGTCGGCAATGAGCGGCCTGACTGCCACATGCGGGCCGTAACGCCAAGCCATCGAGCGGGCGACCGGCCGGATGATGCGACGGTTTCCGCAACAACACTCTGGCATCCGAGGACCGATGATGATTTATAGCGGAAGCGGAAGGAAATGAGGATGCGAGGCTTAACGGATCGGCACAGCGCGTCGATACCTCGCCATGTCGCGCGGTCAGGCCATGTCCTGCAGTCGGGCAAGGTCCTGCGGTCACGCATGGGCAGGTGGCTGCGATGATCGCTCAGGCTGCCGGCGGCACTGCCGTTATCATTCCATTCTTCCAACGGAAGCCTGGTTTGCTGGCGGCCGCCATACGCTCGGCGCTGGGGCAGGAGGCTGCCGGACCGATCACCATCATCGTTTGCGACGACGCGTCGCCCAGCCCGGCCGAGCTTGATCTTGCGATGCTGACGCCATTGGACCGGGACCGGGTTCTCCTGGTCCGTCAGGCAAACAGCGGTGCCGGTCCGGCACGCAATGCGGCGCTCGATGCCATGCCGCGCGGCATCGAGTGGATCGCCTTCCTCGACTCGGACGACCGTTGGGAGCCCGGGCACATTGCGCGAGCTTTGGCCGCCTTGCGGGAGGGCTACGATTTCTGCTTTGCCGACGCTTTGCGCACGCCGCAGACGCGGACGCATTTCCAAGCGGCAGGGTTCGACCCAGGCCGACACAAGCCCCTCGCCGCGGCGCCGGGCCTGTTCGGGTTCACGGGCGACTTCCTCACGCTGAATATCGCGATGTCGCCTGTGTCGATCTCGACCGTCGCGATGCGGGCGAGTGCGTTGCATGATCTACGGTTCCCGAACATGGCGGTTGAGGACCTGATGCTCTGGTTCCAGGTGGCGAGACGCCCGATCCGGGTGGCGTTCGATGCCACGCTGCAGGTTTATTACGGACATGGCGACATCACCCTTGCGGACGGCTGGACGTCGCTCCAGGCGCTCCGGATGTGCCTGTCGTATCACCGCATTTTCATGCGCGTCGCCCGCGAGTTCGATCTGATGCCCGAGCAACGCGCAATCCTGTCGGCGCGCATGGCGGATAACCGGCGAAATTTTTGCACCGCGACGCTGGCCCGTCTGCATCATCGGCAAGCGCCGGCTTGGCATGTCGGGCTGAGCTTTTTGCGGTTGGACCCACGTTTGGTATTTTCGCTGCTGAAGACCGCTTTCGTTGAGGCTGGACGGCGGCTGCCGTTTGGTCGACGCGCACGGGCGGCTTGATAGGGCAGCATAACGTGACGGGATCAGCGCGATGTTGAAGAACATAGTCGGGCGTATCGCCGAAAGCGCCGGGTTCGAGTTGATCGCCGACTGGCGCATGCCGAACCTGTCCTACGCGCACCGTTTGCAAACCTTGTTCAAGTATTTCGGTATCGCATCGGTCATCGACGTCGGCGCAAATGCCGGGCAGTTCCGCGATCAGCTGCGCTCCGAGGTTGGATTCGCGGGACCGATCTACTCATTCGAGCCCGACCCGGCCCTGGCGGCAGGGTTGCGGCAGCGTGCGGCGGCTGATCCCGAATGGACCGTCTTTCCGATTGCGCTGGGCGCCGCTGCCGGAACGATGACCTTCAACATAATGCAGAACTCAGTCTATAATTCGTTTCATACCCCGGACGTAAAACAGTCTGCGCACCATGCGAACGGCAACGCCGTGGCGCACACCATTGAGGTCGATGTACGAACGCTCGACTCCCTGGCGGGGACCTTCCCAAACCTCGCGCGCACCTATTTCAAGGTCGATACCCAAGGTTTTGACCTTGAGGTGCTGAAGGGCGGGCGGGACACCGTCCGAAAGGTGCCGGCGCTGCAGACGGAGGTGTCGCTGCAACCTTTGTATCTCGGGGGTCCGACCATGGAGCAGTCGATTGCTGCGTTCACTGAGCTGGGTTTTTCGGTGGCGGATTTTTTCCTGGTCTCCATGGATGGCCAGCACCGCGCCGTCGAGTTCGACTGCATCATGGTCAAAGGCCGTTAGGCCGCATCCGTTCGGTTTGTGGTGCATTGGCAACGCGGCACCGCATCGGATTCCGAGGCGGCAGATCGAGGGCGGCTCGGCGAAACGGCCGATAGTTGGCCAGCGGCGAGGGTCGCGTCTTGGGATCGATCATCGCGCACCGGAGCGTCTTGTGATTATCAAGTCTTTGCCGCTGCACGATTCTCATAGATCGCCAGGAATGACTGCACGCCCCGGGCTGCCCGCGCCGAGAGAGCGTCATCGCTTGGCGGCGGCCTAAACCCCATGCTCAGTTCGACCCGCATCATACCTTGCCACAGGCCAACCAGGTTTTCGGCCGCCCCGACGGCATCCTCGATCCGAAGCGCCCCAGATCGCGCGCCCTCGGTTATCATGAGTGCTAGGCGCGCGCGGGCGCGGCCTGGACCTGCTTCGAAGAAACGCCCCGGTAGGTCTGGATGGTCCCGGGCAGCGGCAGCGATCAATCGCTCGAAGCCCACAATCTCAGGATCGGCCAGGAACCGGAGCAGCCGGAGACCAAAGGCGGTGAGCGCTGGGACCAGCGTCTCGGCCGTTACGACGACCAGGTCCTCGTCGGACACGATACGGTCGGACTCACGCCGGATCAATGCCTCAAGCAGGCTGCCACGATCGGCGAAATTTGAGTAGAACGTCGACTTCGAAACCCGCGCCAAGTCGGCCACGGCATCCAATGCCACCGCATGAGGCCCATGCGCGAGGAAAAGCGACCGTGCCGCGTCGAGGATCGCGTCTCGCTTGGCATTATCCTTTGGTCGGCCACGTTGCCGTGGTGCAAGCTCACCCATGGGCTGGATGTAGGTGGTCCCACGCCAAAACGCGACCGGCGATTCGGCCGGGCGGCACAGCGGATGCGGCGCAGGCTCACGAGCCCACGGTGCAGATTGCTTGAACGGCCACGTCATCCGGTGCCGCTGCCTATTATCAAACGAAGTTGTATGATTATTGTGCGTCGATACGTTGTCGGCAGCGTTAGGCGTTCACACGTCCCACCGGGGCACTTGAGGCGGAGACAAAAGGCATGGACGGCGGATCGACACCTGAACGGTTGATGGCGCGCCGGCCCAGGGAATGGGGCTACTCCGCGCAGATCGATAATGCAGCCTTGTTGCCGCCGCCGACGTCGCTGGATTGGGGCAGCCCGCAGCCGCAACGTGCACGACCGAGGCGCAAGCCGGATGCGGCGCCCAACCAGGATCCGGCACCCAGCAAGGATGACCGGGACAAGCCCGATGCCGAACGTAATCGCGAGGCCGATGGGGAAGGCGACGCCCAGGCGAAACAGCCGATGCCGCGGCGGAAAAAGCTGCTGTATTGGGCCGTTGGCCTGCTGATCCTGGCGGCGCTCGTCATCGCCGGCGTGCTGTATTGGCTGCAATCCCGTCACTACGAGACCACCGACGACGCCTTCATCGATGGCTACATGTCGCAGATCGCCTCGCAGGTGTCCGGCCGCGTGACCCGTATCGCCTTCAACGACAACCAGCAGGTGAAGGCCGGGCAAGTACTGATCGAGCTCGATCCCCGCGACTACCAGGTCAAGCTCGACCAGGCCAAGGCCCAGCGCCTGCAGGCGGCAGCCCAACTCGACCAGGCGCGCGCGCAGCTCGGGCTGCAGCAGGCGAACCTGGACCAGGCCAGCGCGAACGTCCGCGTCACCGAGGCCGACCTGCAGCAGGCGCAGAACGACCTCGCGCGATATCGCGCCGTCGATCCGAAGGCCGTCACCCGGCAGCAGATCGATACGTCGTCATCCACCGTCCGGTCGGCGCAGGCGCGGCTCGAGGCCAACCGTCAGGCCGTAGCCGGCGTGCGCGCACAGATCACGGCGCAGAACGCCAGCATCGCCGCCTCGGTCGCGAGCCTGAAACAGGCCGACGTCGCGGTCGAGAATGCCGAGCTGCAACTCTCATACAACCACGTCACGGCGCCGGCGGATGGCCAGGTCACCCGGCGCACCGTGGAGCTCGGCAACTACATCAACCCCGGGCAATCGTTGCTCGCCGTGGTGCCGAACCAGATGTGGGTCACGGCGAACTTCAAGGAGACGCAGTTGGCGCTGATGCGGCCCGGCCAATCCGTGCGGGTCCGCGTCGACGCCTGCCCCGATCTCGACATCGCCGCCCGCGTCGACAGCTTTCAGGCAGGGTCGGGCTCCGTGTTCAGCTCGCTTCCGGCCGAGAACGCCACCGGCAACTACGTGAAGGTCGTGCAGCGCGTGCCGGTGCGCATCAACTTCGAGCCGCAGGACCTGTCCGGCTGCCGGATGGCGCCGGGCATGTCGGTGTCGCCACGCGTCACTGTGCGCTAGGTTATGGCCGACAACGCTGCATTGCCGCGGTCCGCCGCGGGGCCGAACTCGCCCTGGCTGCTGGCCGTCATCGTCTCGATCGCGACGTTCATGGAGGTGTTGGACACCACGATCGCCAACGTCGCCCTGCGCCACATCGCCGGCAGTCTCGCGGCCGGACAGGATGAGAGCACCTACATCGTCACCAGCTACCTCGTCAGCAACGCGATCATCCTGCCGATCAGCGGCTGGCTGTCGAACGTGCTCGGGCGCAAGCGCTTCTACATGGGCTGCGTCGCGTTGTTCACCTTGGCCTCGGTCGCCTGCGCCTTCTCGACCAGCCTCGGCATGATGCTGCTGTTCCGCGTGCTGCAGGGTATCGGCGGCGGCGGCCTGGCGCCCACCGAGCAGTCGATCTTCGCCGACAGCTTCACACCGAAGCAACGGGCCCTGGCGTTCTCTCTGTATGGCTTCACCGTCGTGACGGCCCCGGCGGTCGGTCCCGTGCTTGGCGGCTGGCTGACCGACAGCTACTCCTGGCATTGGGTGTTCCTGATCAACCTGCCGGTCGGCCTGCTCTCGCTCGCGCTGACCTGGCTGTTCGTCTACGACTCGGAGCTCGTGCAGGCCGACCGGCGCAAGCTGCTCGCCCGCGGGCTGAAGATCGACTATCTCGGCTTCGCCCTCGTGGCCCTCGGCTTCGGTGCCCTGCAGGTCGTGCTGGACCGGTTCGAGCGCGACGACGGGCTCAGCTCGCCCTTCATCCTGACCCTCACCATCGTCTCGGCCGCGAGCCTGATCGCGTTGGTCATTTGGGAGCTGGTGCATCCGCAGCCCATCATGAACCTGCGCCTGTTCAAGATCCCGGCATTCGCCATCAGCAACGTCGTCATGTTCCTGTTCGGCTTCATCATCATATCGACGACGCAGCTTATTCCACAGATGACGCAGGAGCTGATGGGCTACGACGCGACGACGGCGGGCCTGACCCTGGGCATGGCCGGCATCGTCTCGCTGTTCGTCATGCCGATCGCCGGCCTCGTCACTGGGCGGCTGATCCAGCCGAAATGGCTGATCTTCTCGGCGCTGCTTGGCACGGCGGGGGCGCTGAACTACGCTTCGGGCCTGAATATCCAGGTGTCGTTTTGGGACGTCTCCCTGTCGCGCATGTTGCAAGTACTATGGTTGCCGTTCATCTTCATCCCGCTCTCGGCGGTGCAGTTCACCGGAGTGCCGCCCGATAAAAACAGCGACGCCAGCGCCATCATCAACCTGATGCGCAACCTCGGCGGCAGCTTCGGCGTGTCGATCGCCACCACGCAACTGCAATGGCGCGGGCAGTTCCATCACGAGCGCCTCGCCGAGCATGTCACGCCCTATAACGGCTATGGCTTCGGAGTGCCGCTCGGCCCGATCTCGCAGGCAGTGCAGCGCCAGGCGTCGATACTGAGCTATATCGACGTGTTCACCATCCTCGCGATCATCGCGCTCGTGGCGGCGCCGCTGGTGCTGTTCCTGCCCAACTTGCCGAAAGGGGCGTCCGCGGGTGGCCATTAAACAACCTGCCATCGCGGCCCCGCTGCTGTGCGCCGTGCTGCTGTGCGGCTGCACCGTCGGCCCGAATTTCGAGCGGCCCGGCTTCTGGTCCCCCGCCACCTGGTTCGGGTCGCGCGCCGACACGCCGCAGAAACTCGAGGCCAGCATGCCGGTCGCCGAGCCGGTCGATGCCGAGTGGTGGAAGCAGTTCAACGACCCGATGCTGACCGACCTCGTGCACCGGGTCGCGTCCGGCAACCTCGACGTGCGCGCGGCGACGTTCCGCCTGGCGCAGAGCCGGGCCCAGCGCGGCATCACCGCCGCGGACCAATTCGCGCAGGTCAACGGCAACTCGTCCTACACCCGCGAGCGTTTGAGCAAGCAAGGCGTCATCAGCGCGATCGGCAGCGGCGGTGGCAGCGGCGGCACTAGCAGCGGCACTCCCGGCACGCAGTCGAACGGGCTTGGCGGCCAGCAGGGCGCATTCCCAACCGGCGGTGCCGGCATTCCCCCGTTCGACCTGTTCCAGGGCGGGTTCGACGCCTCATGGGAGCTCGACCTTTGGGGCCGGGTACGCCGGGCGGTGGAGAGCGCCGACGCCACGCTCGAAGCCTCCACGGAAGCGCGGCGTTCACAGTTGCTGTCCTCGATCGCCGAGGTGGCGCGCGACTATGTCCAGCTCCGTGGCACCCAGGAGACGCTGCGGATCACCCGCGACAATCTCTCCAGCGCGCAGCAGAGCGCGATGCTGACCAGCGAGCGGTTCAAGGGCGGCCTGGCGACCGACCTCGACGTCGCCAACGCGCAGGAGCAGGTCGAGGCGACCGCCGCCAACATCCCGCAACTGGAGCAGCAGGAGGCGCAGTCGATCAACGCCATCGGCCTGCTGCTCGGCATGCCGCCGGCCGCGCTGCAGGCCGAGCTGTCGCCGCGGAAGCCGGTGCCGCCGGTGCCGCCCAAGGTGCCGATCGGCCTGCCGTCGGAGCTGGCCCGACGTCGTCCGGACATCCGCCAGGCGGAGGCGACGCTCCATGCCGCGACCGCGGACATCGGCATGGCGAAGGCGGATTTCTATCCGAAGCTGACGCTGTCCGGCAGCGTTGCGCTGCAGGCACTGCAATTCAAGAATCTCGGCTGGTCGGCCGGCACCTATTCGTTCGGCCCCAGCCTGACGATCCCGATCTTCGAGGGCGGACGGCTGCGCGGCACCCTCCAACTGCGCGAGGCGGCGCAGCAGGAAGCCGCGGCCAACTTTCAAAAGACGGTGCTGCAGGCGTTCACGGACGTGGACAACGCGCTGATTGCCTATGGCGCGGAGCAGCGTCGGCGCACCCGGCTGATGGCGCAGGCAGCGCAGGCCCGCCGGGCGCTCGGTCTGGCGCAAAACCAGTTTCGCCAGGGTCTGACCGACTTCCTGCAGGTGTTGACGGCGCAACGCACCTTGCTGTCGGCGGATCAGCAGCTTTCGGACAGCACCGCAACCGTTTCGGCCAATTTGGTGGCGCTGTACAAGGCGCTGGGCGGCGGCTGGGAGCCGGACTTGCCGGTGGAAGCGTCCGTTGCGACACCATCTGCCGCGGAAAAACCATTTTGAATAGGTAACATTTGCGCTAGGTTCCAATGACGCTGTTCTTCGGAAGGTTGTCACATGGTTCCCTGGTTCTCGTTGCTCCGGTTGCGTGCCATCGCCTTCGCGGCGGCCTCCGGCCTCATGCTCAGCGGTTGTGCTGGAGGCGCCGGAGCCTATGACTCAAGCCTCAGCGCGGCGCAAAACCAGCTTCGCCAGTCCAACGCCAGGTTTAACCAGACCGTCGGCGAGGGTGCGGTGGCGGGCGCTCTGCTTGGCGGCGCTGCCGGCCTTGCGTTCGGCGGGCGGAACCGCGCTCAGGCCACGCTGATCGGCGCGACCGCCGGGGGCGCGCTGGGCGCTGGCGCCGGCTATGCGGTGGCGCGCAACAACCTAAGCCGATCGAGCACCGAGGCGCAGTACAGGGACGCAATTCAGCAGGCGAGCGCGGATGCAGACGCCTTTCGCGCTTCGGCCCAGGCGTCCGGGCAAGTGGCCGACCAGGCAACGGCGGATGCGAAGCGCCTGAACGGAGCGTTGCATGCGGGGCAGATCACCCAGGCGCAATACCAGTCCGGGATCGCCAAATTTCAAGCAGACAACGCAGCTATGACTCAAAGCATTGCGGAGGCGCACAAGTCTGCGGCTACGATGCGGCAGAATGCCCGGTTCACGACAGGCGCGAACAACGGGCAACTTTTACGCTCGGCGGCGGATGTTGACGAGTCCGCCAAGCAGACGGAGCAGAATCAAGCGCGGATGAGCCGCATGCTGGACGGCAGGTCGCTGTGAGATTGCCTTTGATCGTTCTGGCTCTAAGCGGACTGGCCGCTTGTTCTCCGCAGCAATGTGATCCGTCGCAGGCTGGATTTCTCAGCGGCATCGGCTGTGCAGCCTCAGGCAGCTATGCCACGCGCAATCAGGATCAACAGTCAGAACTGGCCCAGCAGAATATCGCTGCGTCGCAAAGCCGCATCCAAGCGCGGGATGAGGGCGCGCGAGCCAGCCAGGCGCTGCTTACCCGTGACCAGGCCCGCCTTCGCCTGGGCGCAGTCGACCGGCAGACTGCACAGCTTCGGACACGTCTCATTGCCGCTCACGCTCGAGGCGAAATAAGCCAAATCCGATTGAGCGACGCGCAAGCTGAATTGAACGCCCTGCAGCGCGAGCGTGCCGGCCTGCAGGGCGGTGCGACCGATGAGCAAGTCCGTAGGTTGGAAGATCATGAACGGCGGGTGAGGGACCAACTTACCGGAGTTTAACGCGTTCCCTGGACCTCGGCGCGGGTCAAGACCGTGATCTGCGCCTTGGCCGCGTCCCGTTGCATCGGCCGGCCCTCCACGAGCGTCGCAGCGTGCGACTGCAACAGCGGCAGGAACGGCAGCATCGTGTTCTGCGACCGTGCCGAGACCTCTTGCCGCAGGATGCCCATCTGCGCCGCGATCGACAGCCGGGCCGGGCCGGTCGCGATCTGCCGCACCAGGCGCATGTAGCCGTCCATCGACGCGTCCGCCTGGGCCAGGTTGCGCGCCGCCGCCTCCTTCGCGAAGCGCTGGTCGTCGGGCTTGGTCAGGTCGCGGCCGATCTCGGTCTGGATGCGGGCGCGGTTGGTGAAATCCCACACGTTCTGCGCCAGCAGCGCGCCGGCCTCCAACTGCGCCAGCAGGGCCAGGTTGGCGGCGTCCGCACGCTCGCGCTGGTCGCTCGCGAGCCGCGCCGAGAGGCGGTCGAGGCTCTGGCGCAGGCCGTCGTCGACCGTCTGCTCCCGGATTGCCTTGAGGACGACCTGCGGGTCGTCCGCCGCCTGCTGCCGGGCGCCGCTGACCTCGGCAAAGGCGGCGCGGACGCGCTCGACCTCCGGCAGGCCGTCGACGGCGGTGGCCGACAGCACCAGGCGAAAGCCCATCGTCGGCAGCCGGGTCGGCTCGCCGGTCGTCGAGTCGAACGGCGGGATCTCGACCCGCATCGCGGTGCGCAGGCTCGCAGGGCTGGACGCGGTGTAGTCGCCGCCGCGCACCGCGATGCCGCCGGCCTGGCCATGCGGGCGGCCGACGCGGTTCAGGCGATAGGGTTCGAGCATCATCTGACCGGCGTTGCCCAGCATGTCATACAGGCCGAGTGGGTTCGGCAGCCGCTGCCCAACCTGGCTCACCCGGCCCCCCGCCGCGCGGCTGCCGGCCAATACATACCGTTCGGGTCCGCCGGGCATGGGCCAGGTTGGCGCGAGGAACTCCTCCTCCGACACGTGGTCACCGCCGCGGGCTGCATATTCCCACTCGTTCTCGGTCGGCAGCCGCGCATAGCCGGCGGTCTCGCCCCGGCGCGGCAGCCGAGGACGCGCGTTCTTCAGCAGCCAGGACGACCACTGCGCGGCGTAGGCGACCGCGTCCGGCCAGGAGATCATAGTCTGCGCCACCCGCCCCGACGCCGACGGATCCGGGCATTTGGCTGATAGCGCCGCAAACTGGTCCCGTGTCACGGCGTACTTGCCAAGATAGAACCGCCTGCCGGCACCCTCCGGCATTGGGAATGGCGCGGCAAGGAACGCGCCGTGCAGGTATTCGCTGTAGCCGAGCTCAGTGTCGGCCTGGCCCAAAGTCAGGGCGCGGTCGTCTAGCGGCCCGGCGCCGGACGGCACGTCCACCGGCCGGAACGCCATGCCGCCGCCGCAAGGCATCGGCAGGATGAGGTCCCCCTCTGCCGGTTGCGGGTTGAACCAGCGCGGATCCCACTCGGCCGCTCGGGCGTCGGCAGACAGCAGCGCGAGCGCCACCGCCAGGCGCTTCGGGTTCATGGTGCGCTCATCCCCTCCCACGGCTCGACCCGGGCGGCACGGGTGCCGGCTGCGGCGGCGACCAGCATCGCGCCGGCCAGCGTGATCACCGCCGCCGTGGCCGCCAGCCTCGGCGTGATCAGGCAAAGCGGACGATCGAGCGCGAGTGCGCCGGCAAAGACGCGGTTGACGAGGACCGAGGCCGCCAGCGCCGCCGCCGAGGCTGCGGCCACGCCCAGCATGGCCAGCACGGCCGCCTGCGCCATGGGAAACAGCCGCAGGGACCCGGCCCGCAGTCCCAGAAATCGCAACTGCGCCAGCGGCACCCGTTTCCGTTCGACGTTCGCCCATAGCCCGGCGCCCAGCGACACCAGGAAGCCGAGCCCGCCCAACCCCGCAACTAAGCCGAACAGCAGGCCCAGGCTGCGGTCGATGCGCAGCAGGCCCGCGATGTCGGCGGCACGGGACACGACTTCGATCCCCTGCGCCTGCAACGCCGCGTCTAGCGCCGGCACCGCCTCCAACCGCCGGGCATAGAGGCGAAATCCTGCATAGTCCGAGCGATCGAGACTGGGGCGATCGGGCGCAACCGGCGCCGCAGCATCCGGCGATGTGATCCGGCCATCCTGGTAGTCCTCGACCAGTACCGCCAAAGCCAGCGGGACGAAGGCGGCATCCCGCGGGAAAGCCGATGGCGGCGCGACCGCCTGCACCGTGAGCGGCACCGCGGTATGTTCCCGCCGCCCATCCAGCACGCGGGCCAGCCGCCCAACCAAGGCCACCCCGACGCCGACCTGCATTCGCGCCGCAGCGGACGCGGTCAGCACGACTGCGTCGGACCCCGTGGGACCAACCGGCAGCAGCGGGTCGCCCGGTGCTGTCGGGATCAGCTCGACCCGGACGCCGGCGCCGGGTGCGTCCGGGCGCTCGATCAGCAAGCTCGCCGCCAGGGTGCGGGTGCGCGGGGCGAGGAACGCGACATCCGGCCGGGCAGCGATCTGGGCCAGCAGGGCCGCGTCGAAACTGCGGTTCGACGCCGTGACGACCTCGCGCGCCCGCGGGTCCTGCAGCAGCGCCTCACGCAGGCCCTGGATCACGCCGGCGCGCAGCCCGGCCAATATCACCAAGGGCGCGAGCACCGCCGCAAGGGCGAGGACGGTGCATGACGCCATCAGCCGCTCGGCCAAAAGGTCCGCCATCGCGAGCCGGATCGCCAGGCCCCACTGCCTCATGCCGGCCAGCAGAACCGAGTTGTCGACGCATCGGCATCGGGCCGGCAGGGTGCGATGGCGTAGCCGGCCGCCGCTGCCCGTGCCGAGTCGTGCGTGGCGATGACCAGCGCCGCGCCGTCCTCGGCCGCGATGCGGGTCAGCAAATCCAGGATGTCGTCGGCCTGCGCAGGGTGGACCGAGGCGGTCGGTTCGTCCGCCAGCACGACGTCGGGCCGATGCGCGAGGGCACGGGCGACCGCGGCCCGTTGACGCTGCCCGACCGAAACCGCCGCCGGCCTGCGGTCCAGGATGTCCGAGATCCCAAGAAACTCGGCCAGTGCATCGACGCGGGCTGCATCGGGCCGGGCCAGGATGCGCTGCGGCAGCATGATGTTGTCGCGCAGGCTCAAGAACGGCAGCAACGCACCGGTCTGCGGCACGAAACCGACGTGCCGGGCCCGTTGCGCCGCCAGCGCGCCACCCTGGCCCGCACGCCACAACGCCAGCGCGTCGACGCCGGCAAGCGTCAAGGCCTCCCCGGCCGCGGGGCCGGCATCGGGGCGCAACGCCAGCGCCACCAAGGCCAGCAACGTGCTCTTGCCGCAGCCGGACGGGCCCACGACGGCGACGCGTGAGCCCGGCGCGACCTCGAACCGCTCGATCAGCAGCGTGAACCGGCTGCCGGCGGCAGCGACGCTGCGGCTGATGCCCGCGGCCCGGAGCAGCTCCATCGTCAAAATTGGGCGTCGCTCATGGCAAAGCTTCGATCGGCACCGGAAAAAGCGCCTCGCCGGCGGTGCGGGAGCCCGACAGGTCGACCCATAGGTCGGCGTTCGACTGGAACTCCTGATACAGCCGCAGTTTCGCCTCGATGCTGTTCAGCACGGAGCGCTGGGCGATGGCGCCCATCGCAACCCAGTCGGCCTCCTGGATATCCATGATCTCCGACTGGTAGGGGAGGTCGTCCAGGTATTCCCCCAGCAGCGTGCCAAGGCGCTGAGCACCGGCGATGTGCTGCGGATCCCGGGCTGCGGCGGCGAAGGTCGCGCGCAGTTGGGTGAAGAAGGTGCGCGGCTCGGTGCGCCCCGCGAGCCCGGCCTGCAGGATCGTCTGCAGGCTGTGCGCCAAATCGGACAGTTGGTTGCGGGTCAGCAGCACCCGGACGTCCAGGCTGGAGATCGCCGGGTCCTGCAGATCGCGGTCCGTGGTCCAGCTCCGCACCACGTCGGGCGCCTGGGTGTTCTGCGCCCGGCCCAAATAGGTCAGGCGCATCGCCTCCCCCACCACGCGCACCGCCGCCTGCAAGTCCGGAGTTGCCGTTGCCGCTGTGGCGGCGGGCGCCGGCACCGGCCGGCCGGCGGCCTCGCCAACTTGGCTCAGCAGGGCGCGGGTCAGCTCCTGCACCGTGCGGGCGAACGCATCCGGCGCGCCGTTCGGAACCGGGTAATACAGCGGCCCGGCCGCACCGAATTGCGTCAGCTCGCGGTACTGCGCCGCAGCCGGTTCGTGGTCGTGCCGGGCGCGGCCCTCGGGCGTCAGCAGGTGGATCGCGAACACGGCGACGCCCCTGGCCTTCGCCAACTCGCGGATTTCCGCGATGTCGAGGTGCGTCAGGCTATGCGGATGCTGCGCTTGGCGCGCGCCGGCGTCGGTGATGAGCACGATGTAGCGGCCGGCCATCGGCGCCCAATCGATCTCGTCGAGCGCCGCCTTGATGCCGCCGATCGGGTCCTCGTCGAACCCGTTCGAGCTCGCCGTCGCCTCCTGCGCGGTCGCGACGCCGGTGTTGATGCTGTCGGGCGGCTGGCTGAAATCCGGCTTGCCATAGACGCGCGTGCTGTATTCCAGGCCCGGACTGTCGGCCAGGCTGTCCCGGTACGCGACCAGCCCGAAGCGGAAATTGTCGCGCACCGGCGTATTGCCGATGCTGGCGACGATGCTGCGGATCGCCTCCCGCGTGCGGTCGATATAGGGCTGCATGCTGATCGTCGTATCGAGCACGAAGACGACCCCGGCCTTGAACTGCGACGGCTGCACGGACGGAGCAGGCGGGCGCTGAGCCTCCGCCGGCGCGGAGATCACCTCCAGCAAACGCAGCGGCGGCCCGAATTCTCGCTCGATGCGCTCCGCCGAGAGGATCGGCATCAAATAGAAGTTGCGAGCGAAATCGACGGCCGCCGCGGGTTCGATCGCCAGCACCGGGCCGGCCTCTGCGCCGGGGACCACCGCGGCGGCCCGGAGCGCATCCGCACGCTGCCCGGCCTGACCGTCCATCATCAGGAGCCGCTCGTCGCGCTCCGTCCGCAGGAACAGCACCGGTTGGCGGCCGGCCGGATTGGTGAATGCGGCGACCATCGCATGCTTCCACTCGATCGCCTTGTCCGCCTGAAGCCAGCCCTCCGGATGGCCGTCGGCGGTGCGCCCGACCTCGATCCGCCCGGCATTCCCGCTACCCGGCGGCTTCGCATAGACGTAATAAACGGTGAAGCCCGGCACCGGCTGCGCGTTCTGGCCATCCGGCTGCGCCGACAGCGTCGCGCCGGGACGGGCGATGACGCGCTGATACAATGACCGCTTGCCCTCGATCAGCAAGGGCGTCCGCGGAGTGGCCTGGGCCAACGCGATGGCGGGCAGCAGTGCAAGGACGGCAGCCATCAAGCGGGGCGTCATGGCCAGAAATCCTTCAGGTTGAGGGTCGCGCCGAGATCGCCGCCCTGCACCCGCGCCTGCAGGTTGTGCCGCAGCGCCTCACGCGCGACCGCCACGTCCGCGCCGCCGCGAGTGGCATCCCGGTAATATCTTGCGGCCTGGCGCGGATCGGGCCGGGGAATGGGTCCGCCGGGCTGAAACAGGACGGGGTCATAGAGCCGGCCCAGCGCGGCTGCCGCAGCGGGATCGGCACGGTCGGCCGCGGCCTCCAGCAGCAGCAGGCCATCATCGCGACGGTCCGATTGCAGGCGCTGCTGGCCCTCTGCGGCAATGGCGGCCGGGTTTGGCGCACGGGTCAACACATCCGGCACCGAAAGGCCGCCGAGCCCGGCCGCCACCGGCGTTGGCGTAGGTTCGCGAGCCGGCGTCGCCGCCAACTCGGTCCGGTCGGGTTCGCGTGTCATCCAATAGTAAGCGCCACCGCCCAGCAGCAGCGCGGCGAGGCTCGCAGCCAGGGCCGCTGTTCTGACCGTGCCCGAGCGCAAAGCGGCCGGCGCATCG
>CAZZWN010000032.1:0-19297 GCA_964657765.1 uncultured Acetobacteraceae bacterium | reverse complement strand
CAGGTCGGCTTCATGTCGCCGAGCTTCGTCGGCATCGTGCCCTCGATCGAGATGGTGATCTACTGCGCCGTCGGCGGCCGCACCTCGCTGCTTGGCGCGGTGTATGGGGCACTGGCGGTCAATTGGGCGCGCACCAGCCTGTCGGAGCAATTCCCCGAGTTGTGGCTGCTGGCGCTCGGCTCGTTGTTCATCCTCGTCGTCGTCGCTTTCCCCGATGGGCTGGCCGGGATCTATCGTCGGACCTTCGACCCGATGCTGGACCGGCTGCTGCCGTCTCTGCGCCGCCGTACCCAGGCGCATCCTCCGGCCGTGCTACCCGCCACGCCCATCGCTTCGGCCGAGTAGAGGACACTTCATGGCAGACAACGACTACCTGCTGGCCGTCGAGGGATTGACGGTGTCGTTCGACGGCTTCCGCGCGGTGGACGACCTGTCGTTCTACCTCGACCGCAACGAGATCCGCGTCGTCATCGGCCCGAACGGCGCCGGCAAGACCACGGTGCTCGACCTGATCTGCGGGCGCACCAAGGCCACCGCCGGGTCGATCAAGTTCGAAGGCGCCGAGCTGACCAAGATGAAGGAGCACGAGATCGTCCGCGCCGGCGTCGGCCGC
Source organism: uncultured Acetobacteraceae bacterium (assembly GCA_964657765.1). Lineage (GTDB taxonomy): Bacteria > Pseudomonadota > Alphaproteobacteria > Acetobacterales > Acetobacteraceae > CAHJXG01. The sequence goes on along the minus strand of CAZZWN010000032.1, from coordinate 18,684 downwards.
AAGTTCCAGACACCGTCGATCTACGAGGACCTGACGGTGTTCGAGAACCTGGAAATCTCGTTCCCGCGCGGACGCTCCGTATTCGGCGCGCTGGCGTTCCGGCGGGACAGCGAGGTCTCCGACCGGGTCGAGGAGGTCGCTCGCAGCATCTTCCTGCACGACCAGCTCGACCGCTGGGCCGACACCCTCAGCCACGGACAGAAGCAGTGGCTGGAGATCGGCATGCTGCTGATCCAGGACCCGGCGCTGCTGATGCTCGACGAGCCGGTCGCCGGCATGAGCGTGAGCGAGCGGGTGAAGACGGCCGAGCTGCTGCGCCGCGTCATGAAGAACCGCTCCGTGCTGGTGATCGAGCACGACATGGGCTTCGTCGAGAGCATCGCCGACAAGGTGACGGTGCTGCACCAGGGCCGGGTGATCTCGGAGGGCTCGATCGCGCACGTGAAGGCGGACCGCAAGGTGGTCGAGGTATATCTTGGCCACTAAGACCGGGGCCATTGAGGGGCAGTGGCCATGCTGAGCGTCCAGGAATTGCGCGCCGGCTATGGCCAGAGCGAGGTGCTGCACGGGCTCGACTTCGCCGTCGCGCCCGCAGAGATCGTCGTGTTCGTCGGCCGCAACGGCATGGGCAAGACCACGCTGATGAAGTCGCTGATCGGCATGGTGCCGGTCTCCGGCGGCCGGATCGAGCTGGGCGGCGCCGACATGGCGCAGCTGAAGAGCCATCAGCGGGTCGCCAAGGGCGTCGCCTTCGTGCCGCAGGGCCGCATGATCTTCCCGGCGATGACGGTGCAGGAGAATATCGAGACCGGGCTGTTCGTGCACAGCCGCGCCGCCGTCCCGCCGCATCTGTATGAGCTGTTCCCCGTGTTGAAGGAGATGCGCGCCCGGCGCGGCGGCAACCTGTCCGGCGGGCAGCAGCAGCAGCTCGCCATCGCCCGCGCGCTGGCGACCGAGCCGAAGGTGCTGCTGCTCGACGAGCCGACCGAGGGCATCCAGCCGTCCATCATCCTCGAGCTCGGCCGCACGCTGAAGCGCATCCGCGACGAGCGCGGCCTCAGCATCGTGGCGTCGGAGCAGGTGCTGAGCTTCGCGCTGGATATCGCCGACCGCATCATCGTCATGGAGGGCGGCGCCATCGTGCACCAGAGCGTGCGGGCCGACGTCGATGAGGAGAAAGTCGCGCGCTACTTGGCCGTCTAGTCCACCCAACCCATCCAACCAACACGGAGGAGGTCCCCCCAATGCCCGATACGCTCGTCAAGGTCGACCTGTCGAAGTCCGCCTACGAAAACGACATGATCCACAACCGCTGGCACCCGGACATCCCGATGGTCGCGACCGTGAAGCCCGGCCAGGACTTCATCATCGAGTGCTACGACTGGACCGGCGGCTTCATCAAGAACGACGACAGCGCTGCCGACGTGCGCGACATCGACCTCAGCATCGTGCATTTCCTGAGTGGCCCGGTCGGCGTCGAGGGTGCCGAGCCCGGCGACCTGCTGGTGGTCGACTTCCTCGACATCGGCGCGTTCCCGCACAACAGCTGGGGCTTCAACGGCTTTTTCTCCAAGAAGAACGGCGGCGGGTTCCTGACCGACCACTTCCCCGAGGCGCAGAAGTCGATCTGGGACTTCGAGGGCATGTTCACCAAATCCCGCCACGTGCCGGGGGTGCGGTTCGCCGGGCTGATCCACCCGGGCCTGATCGGCTGCTTGCCGGACCCGAAGCTGCTGGAGACCTGGAACCGGCGGGAAACCGGGCTGATCGCCACCAACCCTGGCCGGGTGCCGCCGCTGGCCAACGCGCCGTTCGCGCCGACCGCGCATATGGGGCGTCTGAAGGGCGACGCGAAGGCCGCCGCCGCCGCGACCGGCGCCCGCACCGTGCCGCCGCGCGAGCATGGCGGCAACTGCGACATCAAGGACCTTTCGCGCGGCGCCAAGGTGTATTTCCCGGTCTATGTGCCCGGCGCCGGGCTGTCGATGGGCGACCTGCACTTCAGCCAGGGCGACGGCGAGATCACCTTCTGCGGCGCGATCGAGATGCCGGGCTGGATCCACCTGAAGGTCGAGCTGATCAAGGGCGGCATGGCGAAATACGGCATCAAGAACCCGATCTTCAAACCGAGCGTGATCAAGCCGGCCTATAGCGACTACCTGATCTTCGAGGGCATCTCGGTCGACGAGGCGGGCGAGCAGCACTACCTCGACGTGAACGTCGCCTATCGCCAGGCCTGCCTGAACGCCATCGAATACATGAAGAAGTTCGGCTACTCCGGCGCGCAGGCATATTCGATCCTGGGGACCGCCCCGGTGCAGGGGCACATCAGCGGCGTCGTCGACATCCCCAACTCCTGCGCCACCTTGTGGCTGCCGACGGAGATCTTCGACTTCGACATCAACCCTGGCGCCGACGGGCCGAGCGGCGGAATCAAGGGCGGAGTGGACATGCCGCTCGCACCCGATTTGTGAGGGCGCCATGCCGACATATGAATACGAATGCGCGAGCTGCGGCCCGTTCGAGGCGATCCGGCCGATGGCGGAGTTCCAGGCGCCGCAACCCTGCGCTGGGTGCGGCGAGGCGGCGCCACGGGTGATGCTCTCGGCGCCGCGGCTGGCCGGCATGGACGCCGGCCGCCGTCAGGCGTTCGCGACCAACGAACGCAGCGCCAACGCCCCCGCGCAATCGCGGGGCAGGCACCCCGCGAGTTGCGGCTGCTGCAAGCCGCGCAGCCGCACCCTGTCGGCCGAGGCCGTCCCGGCAAAAAGCTTCCCGGGCGCGAGACCCTGGATGATCGGTCACTAAAGCCGCGCGCGTATGGCAATGACGTAGAGGGAGAGAAAAATGGCCGAAGCGACTCGTCAGCCATCTCAATCTGCCATGGGGGAAGATCAGGCCGATCATCTGTTCGGCAGCGAATACGAGCATGAGCCTGTTCCGTCCGGTGCACGCCGCAGCCTGTTCTCGGTGACGCTGGTATGGGCCGGCTTCCCGATGATCATCACCGGCGCCATGACAGGCTCGATCCTCGTGCTTGGCATGGGGTTCTCCCGCGCCGTGACGGCGATGCTGATCGGCAACCTCGTCATGCTCGGCTACGTCGGCGCGCTTGGGCTGCTGGGAACTCGCAGCGGCGTGAACTTTGCGCTGCTGGCCAGCGTCGTGTTCGGCCGTAAAGGCTACATGCTCGCATCCGGACTGCTGTCGACGTTGCTGTTGGGCTGGTATGCCGTGCAGACCGGGATCACCGGCGCGCTGGTCAGCGGCACTTACGGCCTCAGCTATGTGCTGATGACCGTGATCGCCGGGCTGCTTTATATCGGCATCACCTTCGTCGGCGTGCGCGGGCTGCATTACATCGGGCTGGTGTCCATCCCGCTCTTTCTGGTGCTGGGCCTGTGGGTTGCGGCGGACGCGGCAAGCCGCACCAGTTGGGACGCCATCATCGCCTACCCCGGCAACAACGGCGTCGCCAGCATGTCCATGGGGGTCGGCCTGACCGTGGTGATCGCACTGTTCATCGACGCCGGCACCGTGACGGCGGACTTCAACCGATGGGCGCGAACGCCGCGTGACTCCTTGCTCGCGACATTCAGCGCGTTTCCGTTCGCCAACATGGCCGCCATGCTGGTCGGCGGCGTCATGACGGCGGCGCTGGCGGTGCCGAACGCCAACCCGTTTGGGTCCGACAACATGTTCGGCTACATGAACCACGCAGGCCTGGGCTGGCTGAGTGTGCTGGCGTTCGTGTTCCTCTACCTCAATCTTGGCTCGGTCTGCTCGCATTGCCTGTATAACTCGGCCACCGGATGGTCGCGCATCACCGGGACCCGCATGCGGACCGCCGCGGTCGCGCTCGGCCTCATCGGCATCGTGATCGCCGCCAGCAACATTTGGGCATTTTTCATCCAGTGGCTCAGCCTGCTCGGCGTATTGGTGCCGCCGATCGGCGCGATCATCCTTGTCGACCAATACCTGACCCGGCCCGGCGCGAAGGTCGATGCGGACTTCCGGCAGTCGGCGTTCGTCGCCTGGGCGATCGGCTCGGCCGTGGGGCTCGTGGTGGAGCAGGCCGTGCCGCAATTCTCGACGGCGCTGTGCTCCATGGTTTCGGGCGGCATCGCCTACTGGGCGTTGTCCACGGTCGGTAAGAGGTCCGTCCAGACAGCCTGAGACTCGGCCGCAACGAGAGGTTCCATCACATGGATTACGAAATTTTCGAGGCTGGCAGCGTCGTGCTGCAGAGCGGCGCAACCATCCGGGATTGCAAGCTCGCCTTCAAAACCTTCGGCACCCTGAACACGGCAAAGGATAACGTCGTCGTCTACCCGACATGGTATTCCGGCCAGCACTACGAGAACGAGTGGCTGGTCGGGCCGGGCATGGCGCTCGACCCGGCCAGATACTTCATCATCATCCCGAACATGCTGGGCAACGGGCTGTCGTCCTCGCCCAGCAACACGCCGGAGCCGTATAACGGCCCGCGCTTCCCGCATGTCACTGCGGCCGACAACGTGCGCCTGCAGCACCGCCTGGTCACCGAGAAGTTCGGCATCGAACAGGTGCGCCTGGTGGTCGGCTGGTCGATGGGCGCGTTGCAGACGTTCCATTGGGGCGCGCTGTTTCCCGACATGGTCGAACGCATCGCCCCGTTCTGCGGGTCGGCCAAGTGCTCGCGGCACAATTTCGTCTTTCTCGAGGGCGTGAAGGCCGCGTTGACCGCCGACGTGGCGTTCGCCGGCGGCTGGTATAAGAGCAAGCCGGAGACCGGGCTGCGCGCCATGGGCCGGGTGTATGCCGGCTGGGGCTTCTCGCAGGCGTTCTACCGGCAAGAGCTGGACATCAAGACGCTTGGCTTCTCCTCGCTGGAGGATTTCATGGTGGCGTTCTGGGAAGGCTTGTTCCTGCAGCGGGACGCCAACAACCTGCTGGCCATGCTTTGGACGTGGCAAAACGGCGATATCGGCGCCAACGAGATGTATGGGGGCGATTTCCGCCGGGCGCTTGCCGCGATCAAGGCGAAAGCCTTTGTGATGCCGGGGCAGACCGACCTGTATTTCCCGCCCGAGGACAGCGAGATCGAGGTGGCCCATATGCCGAACGCCCGCCTGATTACGATCCCCTCGGTCTGGGGGCACTTCGCCGGCGGGCCCGGCACCAACCCGGTCGACGTGGCCTTCATCGATGCGAAGCTGAAGGAGCTGCTAGAGAGCTAGGCGCTTCGTCGCGGGGCGTAGTGGTGCGGTCGCAGCCACCATGCGGCGGGAAAGGCATACCGGGTCAGCGCCGCATCTTGGCGACCCCGCTATGGGCTGTGCTATGCTGCGGCCGTGTGTGGGCGTGGCGGAATGGTAGACGCTGCAGACTTTTGATTGGAGTGCCCGCGGGGAAACCTGCGGCGTAGAACCGCCCAAACTCGGGGAACGCTAACGGCCTGCCGGCCCAAGCCAATCCCGAGCCAAGCCCCGATACCGCAACGAGCGGGTTCGAGGAAGGTGTAGAGACTAGACGGGGGGCGCCTACCGCCTTCGGGCCATGGCGAAGGGATAGTCCAGACCACGAACGCCGATCCTCGATAGGGACGGCGGCGGCGAAAGCCGAAGTGGGATGAAAATCTGAGTCCCGTAAGGGAGTGCGGGTTCGAGTCCCGCCGTCCGCACCACTGCAACGCCTGCATCCGCCGCTTCAGCAGGCGCACCACGCTTCGCGTTGGAACGATGGCGCAGGCCGCTCGTTGCCATGGTTATGACCATTGCTCTCTATGGCCGCACCGAAACCGGCGTCGAGGTCCAGCGGATTTCCCTGGGCGGCCCCGGCCTGCGGGTGAGCATCCTGACCTTCGGCGCCGTCATCGAGCGGCTGGAGACGCCGGACCGGTCGGGCCAATGGGCCAATATCGTGCTCGGCCTCGACAGCCTTGACGGCTACATGCACCGCAGCCCGCATTTTGGCGCGGTGCCGGGCCGGTTCGCCAACCGGATCGCGGGCGGGCGTTTTACGCTCGACGGGGTCGAATACCACTTGGCCTGCAACGACGCGCCGAATGCGCTGCATGGCGGCCCGACCGGCTTCGGCAAGCGTATCTGGACCATCGAGGACAGCAGCGAACGCCATGTGACGCTCGGATATGTCAGCGCGGACGGCGAGGAGGGCTACCCGGGCACGCTGCACGCGAAGGTCACGTATACCGTGGATGGCACTGGCCTTCGCCTCGACTACTGGGCGCAAACCGACCGGCCGACGGTGGTGAACCTCACGAACCATAGCTACTTCAACCTCGGCGGCGAGGGCAGCGGCAGCATCCTCGACCACGTTTTGCAAATCGAGGCCGACGCTTTCCTGCCCATCGATGCGACCTCGATCCCGACCGGCGAGATCAGGGCCGTCGGCGATACGCCGTTCGACTTCCGCGCGCCGATGCCGGTCGGCAGCCGCATCCGGCAGGCGGACGAGCAGCTTCAGCGCGGCATCGGCTACGATCACACCTGGGTGCTGCGGCCCAGCCCCGACACGGGTCTCAGCCTCCGCCCCGCCGTCCGCCTGCATCATCCGCCGAGCGGCCGGACGCTCGAGGTGCTGACCGAACAACCCGGCGTGCAGGTCTACACCGCCAACTACCTGACCGGTTCGCTGAGCGGGCCGAGCGGACGCATCTATCGCCAGGGCGACGCCATATGCTTCGAAACCCAGCACTTTCCCGACAGCCCGAACCAACCAGCCTTTCCAAGCACCACGCTGCGCCCCGGCGAAACGTTCAGCTCGACGACGATCTTCCGCCTTACCGTGCCCCCCGGGTGTTGACATACAGGGAATAGATCGACTGGCTGGCCGCCATGAACAGGCGGTTCCGCTTGACGCCGCCGAAACATAGGTTGGCGCAGCGCTCGGGAAGCTGGATGCGGCCGATCGGCTCGCCCTGCGGCGAAAACACCTTCACCCCGTCGAGCTCGGGCGTGCCCATGCCCCAGCCGCACCACAGGTTGCCGTCCTCGTCGAGGCGGAAGCCGTCGGGCGTGCCCGGCTCAGCGTCGATCAGCACGCGCCGCCCGCTGATCCCCGCCCCGTCCGGGGAGACGTCGTAGGCCACGATGCCGCGCTGGATGCCGCGGCTCTCGACCACATAGAGGATGCGCTCGTCCGGCGAGAATGCGAGGCCGTTGGGCGCGGCCAGGCCGTCCTCCAGCAATGTCGCACGCCCAGTCGCCGGGTCGAGCCGGTAGACGCTGCACGGCAGTTCCTGCTCCGCCCGCGCGCCCTCGTAGTCGCTGAGCAGGCCGAACGCCGGGTCGGTGAACCAGATCGAGCCGTCCGATTGCACCACGACATCGTTGGGCGAGTTCAGGCGCTTGCCCTCGAACCGATCCATCAGCACGGTGATCTCGCCGCCATGTTCGGTCCGCGTCACCCGCCGCGCGCCGTGCTCGCAGGTGATGAGCCGGCCCTCGCGGTCCCGCGTGTTGCCGTTGGCAAAGTTGGACGGGCGGCGGAACACGCTGACGACGCCGGTCTCCTCCTCCCATTTCAGGATGCGGTTGTTCGGGATGTCGCTCACCAGGAGATGCCGGGCGTCGCCGAACCAGACGGGTCCCTCGGCCCATCGCAGCCCGGTGGCGAGCCGTTCGACCGCCGCGAGGCGAATGCGGTATTTCTCGAAGCTTGGGTGCAGGGCCTGCACCGCCGGGTCCGGGTAGAAGGCGCTTGGTTGCCACATCTCGGTCATTTCTCCCTATCTCACGCCATCTTGCACTCCAGGCGACAAACGGGAAGCCTTATGCTATGTTGCAGCGCATGCGATGCCTCCGTCGGAAGGTAGCCAGCCTCGTGCCGCAGCTTCGTCTCAGGCGCTTCCAGATCAGGACCGCGGTTGTTCTGGCGGGACTGGCGTGCATCGCTGCGCCGCTGGACGGTTTTGCACGGTCCAGCGGCGGCTACTCGCGGCCCAGCGGCACCAGCCGGACTCCCACGTTCGGCGGTGGTGGCGCATCGCGCACGCCATCGTTCGGCGATAGCGGCGGCTATAGCCGGACGGCCCCGTCCTACGCCCGCCCGACCTGGACACCGCCGCCATCGGCCGGGGACAGCAGCTTCTCCAGGGACCGCTCAGGCTCGGCATTCGACAGCTACCGCACCCAGCAGGACAACTCGCGGCGGCAGCGAGGTTACACGCCCAGTGCGCCCGCGCCGCAATACGCACCGGGCCCCGGCCCGCAACGCCAGTACGGCGCAGACCGGTCGGGCTGGTTCAACAGCCGCGGCTGGTCCGCGCCGTCGGCCTATTACGGCGGCAACCGCAGTTTCGGCGTTTGGGACGGGCTGTTCCTATGGTCGATGCTGAACAACCTGAGCCGGTCCGGATCGGGTGATTTTTTCCACAACAACCAAAACGACCCCGGCTATCAGCAGTGGCGGCAGGAAGCCAACCGGCAGGCGCAGGACAACGCCGACCTGCGGCAAAAACTGGACGACCTCGACCGCAAGCTCGCAGAGCGCGATAGCGAGCCGCGCACGCCCGGCGCCCTGCCGCCCGATGTCCCGCCCGAGATCGCGCAAGCGCCGCCGCAGCGTACGCCGGGCGTGCCGGACAACGCCGGCTCGAAATGGGTCTGGGCCGTGCTGCTGGCCGGCGGCGGCGGCATCGCCTACCTTGCCTGGCAACGCCGTCCCGCTACGCAAGGAGCCCCCATGAGCACTGGTGCGAGCGCCCCACCGGCAAACGCCCTGCAAAGTGCCGGGAACCTGCTGCGGCATAAGCTTTCGGGCGAGGGCTACACGCCGTCGAAGTTCCGCGTCGGCATGACCTTGGCGCTCGACCCGACGCCGTTCATCCTGGCGGGCGGCGCGATCAAGCTGCCGCAGCCTGCGGGCAGCGGCCAAATCGGCGTGAGCGCGGTGGGCCGCGTGGTGTCCGGCAATACGCAGCTCGTGCGGCTCTATTTGCCCGATGGCCGCAGCATGGTGCAGCTCCACCTCGACGCCGCCGGCGACCCGGACGAATGCCGCCTGTTCGGCACCATCGACGAGATCACGCCGACCGACCCCACCGAGTGGGGCGCATGGCTCGATCCGAACGAAGGCATGATCGGCTGGCCCGAGTTCCAGACCAAGGACGGCAAGGTCTATATCCGCGTCTGGGCGCCGGGCGAGAGCCGCGTATCACCCCGCATCCTCAACGAGACGATCGAGAGCCTGTCCGGCAGCCGCACCGTTCGGAGCCAGGCCATGCTCTATGCAGCACCGACCGGCAGCCCGGCGCCGGCGCCCGCCACCGAATACATTCTGGTCGCCGCCATGCAGGACGCCGGACGCGCCTGGGTCGAGGTCAGGGCCGGCATCGACCTTAATCCCGCCACCCTTCAACTAGCTTAGGCCCGCATGGACAGTATTGCCGCCACCTTGCTGCAGGGCCTGCCGGTCCTGCTGGGCCAGCTCGCGGCGACGCTCATGCTGCTCGGCATCGGCATGGCCTGCTACATCGCGATCACTCCATTCAACGAGTGGCGGCTGATGCGGGAGGGCAATGTGGCGGCCGGCGTCGTCATCGCGGGAACGCTGGTGGCGCTGGCGATGCCGCTGGCGGCGACGCTTGCAACCAGCGTGCTGGTGCTCGACATCGTGCTGTGGGGGCTGGTGTCGCTGGTCGTCCAACTCCTGACCTTCGTGGCCGCAAGCGCCATGATACGCGGGCTGCGCGGCATGATCGAGGCCGGCAACGTCGCCGCTGCCCTGGTGCTTGTCGGCATCCAGATCGCGGTGGCGCTACTCAACGCCGGCGCGATGGCCGGCTGATTTCATTGAAGAATGGGAGACTGCAGTGATCACATTCATCCGCAACCTCGTCGGCGTCAAGACCGACCAGGCCGTCAACAACGCCGTCCAGGCGATCGTGCGGTGGGACCCGAAATCCGCCACCGAGGCGGAGTTGCGCACCATGGAGCAGCATCTCGACGTGCTAGGCCGCCAGGTGGCCGAGGCCCGCGTGGCGTTCGACAAGGAGAAGCGCGAGGCCGACGCCATCCTGGCCCTGTCGCAGCAGCGCATGGCCGCCGCCGAGCAGATCCAGCACCGCGCCGACGCCGAGACCGACCCGGCGCGCAAGGCCGACCTGAACAACAGCCTCAACACCCTCGTTTCGATGCTGGAGGGCATGGGTCCGGACATCGACCGCGAGAAGCAGGACGCGGCCGACGCGCAAGACTTCCTGCAGTCGCTGGAGCAGACCTACCAGCAGGCCGGGCAGAAGCTGAAATCGGCGCGGGACGACCTGAACCGCGCCCAGCGAGACATGGGCCGGGCGGAACAGCAGCGCGACATGGCGCAGCAGCGGGCCGAGGCGGCGCGGCAGGCGGCCGGGCTGTCGACCGCCACCAGCGGGCTGAGTGTCGCGCTGAAGGCGATGCAGGACAACGCGTCGCGCAACCTCGCCGACGCGGAGGCGGCGAATGCCAAGGCCAAGCTGCTGACGCCCAGCCGGCCGGAGCAGGAGGACCAAAACATCGCGATCGCGCTGCAGCAGGTGCAGGGCAAGCTGCCGGGTCCAACCGGCCTCAACGACCGGCTGGCGGCGCTGCGGCAGAAGCAGCTCGGCGGCCCGGCAAAGCAGATCGGCGCTTCGTAGCGTCATCGCGGTGCAGCTTCGGCGTGGCGATCCCGGTCGGCGTAAGCGGCCCAGGATCGCCGCGTCGCAATCGCTCCTCGCGATGACGAGGTCTGGGATGGCACCCGCGACCGCATAGGGTAGCATCGCGCCCAAACGTTTGGGAGGTGATGTGAGCGAGACACCCGACTACCTGATAATCGGCGGCGGCACCGCCGGGTGCATCCTGGCGGCGCGGCTGTCGGAGAACCCATCCTGCCGCGTTACGCTGCTGGAGGCCGGGCCGGAGGATCGCAACATCTGGATCCACATCCCGGCCGGCTACGCCCGCCTGTTCGCCAGCGGCAAGTACGATTGGGGATACGCCACCGAGCCGGAGCCGGAGCTCAATAACCGCAGCGTCGCCTGGCCGCGCGGCCGGGTGCTGGGCGGATCGGGCTCGATCAATGGCATGGCGTTCCTGCGCGGCTCGCCGCACGACTACGACCGCTGGGCGCAGGCCGGGGCGCGCGGCTGGTCGCACGACGACGTCATGCCGGTGTTCCGCCGCATCGAGCGCTGGACCGGCGATCCCGGGATCACACGCGGGACGGAGGGCTTGATCACGGTGGGCGAGCCGCGGAGCCTGTCGCCGGGCGCCACCGCCTTCATCGCGGCATGCGAGGCCATGGGTTTTCCGCGCCACCGGGACATCAACGACGGTGCGATCGAGGGCGTCGCGCCGATCCAGATGAACGTGCGGAACGGCCGCCGGGCCAGTACGGCACAGGCCTATCTGCGCCCGGCCCGTCGCCGGCCGAACCTGCGCGTAATGACCGGCGTCGTTGCGCAGCGCCTGCTGATTGAACGCGGACGCGCGGTCGGCTGCATGTTCCGCCGCGCCGATGGCGCCATCGAGCAGATGCGCGCGGCGCGGGAGGTCGTGGTTTGCAGCGGCTCGCTCGCGACGCCGAAGCTGCTGATGCTGTCCGGAATTGGCGACGGCGCGGCGCTGCAGGCGCTGGGCATCCCTGTCGTGCTCGACCGCCCCGGCGTCGGGCAGAACCTGCAGGACCACTTCATCACCCGCTTCGGCTTTCGCACCCGGCCGGCCGGCACGCTGAACGAGATCACCGCGAGCCGGCTGCGCACCGCCGGCATGGCCGCTCGCTACGCATTGCGCCGCAGCGGCCCGATGGCGGTCGGCGCAACCGAAGCGACGCTGTTCGCCCGCGTGACCCCCGGCGCGGAGGAGGCAGAAGTGCAGTTCCAATTCATCAACTTCAGCCTCAGCCCGGGCGGCGGCTACGTGCTGCCGAAGTACCCGGGTTTCATGTTCAACTTCGGCCAGTGCCGCCCGGATAGCCGCGGGGAACTGCTGCTCCGCAGCGCGGATCCGGACGATAAGCCGGTCCTCCGCGCGAATTATCTGTCCGCGCCGGGCGACCAGCATGTGATGCTCGCCGCGGCGCGGGTCGCACGCATCTTGGGCCGGACCGCGCCGTTCAGCGAACTCGTGCTGGACGAGCTGACGCCGACGCCGGACGTGGTGACGGACGAGGCCATGCTCGACTACATCCGCGGTTCCGGCACAACGGTCTACCATCCCTGCGGCACCTGCCGGATGGGCAGCGACGCCGGCGCGGTGGTCGATCCGGCGCTGCGGGTGCGCGGCATCGACGGCCTGCGCATCGCGGACGCGTCGGTGATGCCGCTTGTTCCGTCGAGCAACATCCAGCCGGCCGTCATGATGGTGGCGGAGCGTGCGGCGGATTTTATCAAATCGAGCTTAATGGAATGACAACACCAGCACGACACCGCACACGATCAGCGCCAACCCGGCGATATCCGTGCGCCGCAAGGTTTCGTGCAGGTAAAAACGGCTGAATAGCAGTGTCAGAATTATCTCTACCTGGCCCAGGGTGCGCACCAGCGCGACCGGCGCGAGGGAAAACGCGGTGAACCAACAAGCCGACCCGCCGGCAGACAACGCCCCCACCCAGGCCGAGCTGCGCCACGAGGTAAACGCGTCCCGGAACCCCGCCGGCTCGCGCCAGGCCATGTAGCCGCCCTGCATCAACGTCTGCAGGATGTTGGTCACCACCAGCGCGAACAGCGCGCCCAAGATCGTGTCCGGCGCCGCAAGCGACACCGTGGCCGCCTTGATACCGACGCCGGCCACCGCGAACCCGCTGCCCGCGCCGAGGCCGCACAGCGCCGCCGGCTGCACCGTGGCCCGCAGCAGTGCGACGGGACGCAAGCCGCGGCCGGCGAGCGACAGCGTCATGACCCCGCCTACCCCGACCCCAATGCCAAGCCATGCCGCCGTCGCCAATGCCTCATGCAGCAGCAGCCACGACATCAAGGCGGCCTGCACCGCATCCGTCTTCGAGTAGGCGGTGCCGACCGCGAAATTGCGATGCCCGAACGCCATGATCAGCAACGAGGTGCCAAGCACCTGCGCCACGCCGGCAACCATACAGCCGATGAGGAAACCCAGCGTCGGCGGCGGCAGCACGGCGCCAGTCGCCGCGCGGTAGCCGATCAGCAGCGCCAGCCCGACCGGGACCGCATACAAATAGCGCACCAGACCGGCGGTCCCAACCGACAGCCGGCCCCGCAGCCGCTGCTGCAACGCAGTGCGCCAAGTCTGAAACAATGCCGCGACCAGCGTAATCGGGACCCAAAACGGCATTGGCGTCGAACTCCTGTCAAACAGCCGCACCCAACGGAAACTGCCAGTCGTACCGGAGCGTTCCGCTCGCCGAAGGAGTCACCAAGATGCGTTTGCTGCTTACGATCTTTGCCGCTTGCCTGCTGGCTGGGGCAGCGTCCGCGCAGACTGAGAAAAAGGTTTGGACCGACGCACCGGTGCCGGGGGTCATCACCAACGACGTAGCCCCCGCAGACCGGGCGGGCGGCATTACCGGACCCGACTCGTCCTCGCCGTTCAGCGCCATCCCCAGCGGCGCACGAACGGGCAGTCAGCCGAACCAGACCTCGCGCGACGGCGGCGGCCCAGGCACGGACACCTTGACGCCCGACGTCTCCAAATAGGTCTAGCGGCCCCCGAAGCTCGGGACGCGCTTCGCCTGGAACGCTGCCTTGCCCTCCGCGTGGTCGGCCGTCAGGAACAGCGTCGACTGCGTGTCCCGCTCCCACTCCAACGCCGCATCCAGCCCGGCAGCGAGATATTGCTTCGTCATGGCGGCCGGCAGCGGCGCCGCGGCCTCGAACAGGGCGGCGCGGCGCAGTGCGGCCTGCAGCGCGGTGCCGGGCGGCACCACTTGGTCGATCATGCCGATCGCCTCGCCCCGTTCGGCGCTCATCTGCTCGCCATAGAGGAAAACCTGGCGTGCCCTGCCCTGCCCGATGCGGGCCGGCAGGGTATGCAACAGGCCCAGGTCCGCGATCAGTCCGATCTTGCCAAACCCGGCAGCGAACCTCGCGTCGCTCGCCGCCACGACGGTGTCGCAGCACATCGCCACCGACAGCCCGGCGCCCACGCACCAACCCTCGACCGCCGCGATGACCGGCTTGCTGCCCTTGATCAGCAGCCGCACCAGCCGGTGGGTCATGCGAAACCGCTCCCGCCCGCCCGCCAAGTCGGTTACGTTCATGCCGCTGATGTCGCCGCCGGCGCTGAACGTGCCGCCCGCGCCGGTAATGACGATGGCGCGTAACTCGCGGTCGGCCTCGATCGCCTCCAATGCGTCCACCAAGCGCTGCCGCATCGGCATCGCCAGCGCGTTGCGCCGCTCCGGGTAGTCGAGCGTCAGGATGGCGACGGCGCCCTCGCGGCTTTCGGTCAGCATGGTATCAGCTCCGCATCGGTTTTTGCCTGCAGTTCCGCATGAGTGACGCCGAGCGCCATCTCGACGACCGCGAATCCGCGCGGCGTCACGTCCAGCACGGCCAGGTTGGTATAGACGCGCGCGACCGCCGCCGGGGCGGTCAACGGATAGCTGCAGCGCCGCATGAGCCGGGGCCGGCCGTCCCTGGTGGTATGCTCCATCACGGCCCAGAGGCGGCGTGCGCCCACCGCTAGGTCCATCGCGCCGCCGACGGCCGGCGCCGTGTCGTTCTCGCTGGTGGCCCAGTTCGCGATGTCACCATTTTCCGCGACCTCGAAGGCGCCGAGCACGCACAGGTCCAGGTGGCCGCCGCGTATCATGGCGAAGCTGTCGGCCTGGTGCACGTAGGCACCGCCGCGCAGCAAGGTCACATGCTTCTTGCCGGCGTTGATCAGCCAAGGGTCAAGCTGCTCCGGTGCCGGGGCCGGCCCCATGCCGAGCACGCCGTTCTCGCTGTGGAAGATCACCTCGCGGTCGGGGCCGACGTGGTCCGCGACCATGGTCGGGATGCCGATGCCAAGGTTCACATACCAGCCCTCGGGGATGTCCTGCGCGACGCGGGCGGCCATGGCGGCACGGCTGAGTGGTTGCATCATGCTCTCCATTTACAGGACCGGGTCGCCGCAGGGCACGTGCAGCACGCGGTCGACATAAATGCCCGGCGTCGCGACGCCCTCGGGATCAAGCTCGCCCAATTCGGCCAGATGCTGCGTCTGCACGATGGTGAGGCGGCCCGCCATCGCCATCACCGGATTGAAGTTGCGTCCGCTGCTGCGGAACACCAGGTTGCCCCAGCGGTCGGCCCGCCATGCCTCGATCAGCGCGACATCGCCGTGCAGCGCGTGCTCCAGCACATACATCCGCCCGCCGATCTCGCGCTGCTCCTTGCCGCGGGCGAGCTGCGTGCCGGCGGCGGTCGCGGTGTAGAACGCCGGAATGCCCGCCCCGGCCGCGCGCAGCCGTTCGGCCAGGGTGCCCTGCGGCACGATCTCCAGCTCGATCTTGCCGGCGCTATACAACTCCTCGAACACCACCGAGCCGACGCTGCGTGGAAAGGTGCAGATCATGCGGCGTACCCGGCCCAGCTCCATCAGCCGGGCTAGTCCGGTATGCCCGGTGCCAGCATTGTTGGCGACGCACACCAGGTCGCGGGCACCTTGTTCGATCAGGCCCTCCACCAGCGCATTCGGCTGGCCGACCGAGCCGAAGCCGCCGATCAGCACGGTAGCGCCGTCGGGGATGCCGTTCATCGCGTCGGCCATCGACTGCACGCGCTTGTCGATCAATTCGGGTCTCCAAGCTCGATGACGGCGTCGGCGGCGTAGGCCCCCTCCCCCTTCGGCATGGCGAACACCGGGTTGAGGTCGATGGACCGCAACCGCGGCCCGGCCTGATGCGCGAACATCGACAGGCGGGACAGCATGGCCGCCAGCGCCGCGATGTCCGCCGGCGGCCGGCCGCGCGCGCCCAGCAGCACGGGGGCCGCACGCAGGCTGCGGATCATTCGCTCGGCGACATCGGGGCCGAATGGGCAGCGATGCAGCGCCACGTCGCGCAGGATCTCGACGAAGATGCCGCCCAGGCCGAACATGGCGACGGGCCCGAACACCGGGTCGCGCTGGATGCCGAGGATGCACTCGACGCCGCCGCGGAGCTGCTTGGCGATCAGGATGCCCTCCAGCTTCGCTTCCGGCACTGCCGCGGCAGCCCGATTGAGCAGGGTGGCGAAGCCGGCCCGTACCGCATCGGCACCGCGCACGCCAAGGATCACGCCGCCGATCTCCGATTTATGGACGATGTCGGGCGAGAGGATCTTGAGCACCACCGGGTAGCCGAAGCGTTCGGCGGCCTCCATTGCGGCGTCGACGGTGGCGCAGGCGGCTTCGGGCGCGGCGGGGATGCCGGCCTGGGCCAGCATGCGCTTCGCCGCCGCCTCGGACGGGTTGGTGAGCGGCAGTTCCAACGCCGGCACCGGGAGCGGCGGCAGGCCGGCCGTCTTGGCGAAGGCCTCGCCGAACCGGCCCATCGCGTGGATGGCGACGGTCGCCCGGGTCGGGTCCTCGAACACCACGAAGCCGTCGTCCTCGTATTCGCGGATGCGTTCGGGCGGGGCCACGACCGACAGCACGAACAGGCGGTCCGGATGCCGCGCCTTCGAGGCATTGAGCTGCTCGCGCAGTTTCGGCGCGATGCTGGCGGCGCCGCCGACCTGGGTGAAGAAGGCGAGCACCGAGGCGTAGCCGCCATCGTCGATCATCGAGTCGGTGAAGCGGCCGATCAGGCTCATGTCGTTGAACGCCTGTGCGGTGCAGTCGACAGGGTTGCGCGGTGCGGCGAACGGCAGCATGGCCTTGAGCCGCGCCTGCGCCTCCGCCGGCATTTCCGGCATCGGCAGGCCCAACGCTTCGGCGGCGTCCGATATCAGCACGCCGGCGCCGCCGCTGATGGTGATGACGCCGAGCGTGTTGCGGGCCGGGTAGATGCGCCGGGTCGCGGTGACGGCGATGTCCAGCATTTCCTCGGTGGTGCGGGCGCGCACGACGCCGAACTCCGCCAGCACGGCATCCGTCACCGCGTCGTTGCCGGCGATCGACGCCGTGTGCGACTGCGCCGCATGCGCGCCGAGCGTGCTGGTGCCGACCTTCATCATCACCACCGGCTTGCGGGCGGCGCGGGCGGCGGCGAGCGCCGCGAGGAAGCTGTCCGACTCGTGGATGCCCTCGGCGTAGGCGACGATGACGTCGGTTTCCGGGTCCTCGACAAGCCAGCCGATCACGTCGCCGATGGTCACGTCGCCCTCGTTGCCCGTGGTGACGCAGATGGGCGTGCCGATGTTGCGGTTGCGCGCGGTGGCGAACATGTGGGTCCCGTACGCGCCGCTCTGGCTGGCGATGCCGATGCGGCCGGGCCGCGGCCAGCCGTTCTCGAACGAGCTGGAGAAGATTGGGTAGAAGCCGATATGCGCGTTGAACAGGCCGAGGCAGTTCGGCCCCAGCAGGCGCATGCCATGCCGCCGCGCCGCCGCCAGCATGCGCTCCTGCGCCACACGGCCCGCGTCGTTCATCTCCGCGAACCCGGCGGTGAACACGATCGCCGACCGCACGCCGCGCGCGCCCAGGTCGTCGACCGCCTGCACAGCAAGCTCCGCCGGCACTGCGACGATGGCCGCATCCGGCACGCTCGGCAAATCGGCGACGCTGGCATAGGCCGGCAGGCCCTGCACCTCGGCGCGGTTCGGGTTCACCGGGAGGATGGCGCCCTGGAAACCCTGCGCAAGCATGTAGGCGATCGGCCGGCCGCCGATGCGGGTCGGGTCGTTGCTGGCCCCCAGCACGGCGACGCTGCTGGGCCGAAGCATGCTGTCGAGGCTGGAGAACCGCGTGCTCAAAGTGCCGCCGCCGTGCCGAGCAGTGCCGTGCATTGGCTGGACAGCGTGCCGCCATTGCCGTGCACGAGCGCCACGTCGAGGCCCGCCACCTGCCGCTCCCCGGCGTCGCCGCGCAACTGGGTCACGGCTTCGAGGATCAGGAACATGCCGTACATGCCGGGATGCACGCAGGACAGCCCGCCGCCGTTGGTGTTGACCGCGAGCCGCCCGCCGGGCGCGATGGCGCCGCCCTGGACGAAGGAGCCGCCCTCGCCCTTGGCGCAGAAGCCGAGGTCCTCGAGGAACAGCAGCGTGTTGATGGTGAAGGCATCATACAGCATCGCCAGCCGCACATCGGACGGCAGCACGCCTGCCATGGCATAGGCGCGCGGGCCGCTGTCGGTTGCTGCGGTGATCGTGAGGTCCGGCATGCACATCACCGCGCGGTGCCAGCCCGCGCCGGCTGCGCCCAGCAGATAGGCCGGCGGTCGCGGCAGGTCACGGGCGCGGTCGGCCCGCACCATCACGCAGGCGCCGCCTCCATCCGTCACCAGGCAGCAGTCGGCGACGGTCAGTGGGTCGCTGACCATGCGCGCGCCCAGCACGTCGTCGATCGACAGCGGGCCGCGGGCGAAGGCGGCCGGGTTCAGGTTGGCCCAGCCGCGCGCGGCGACCGCGACATCCGCCAGCATGGCGCGGGTGGTGCTGAACTGGTGCATGTGCCGGCTCGCGGCCAAGGCATAGGCCGTGATAGGGTGGCGCGGCTTGTAGGGTGCCTCGTGCGGCTGCGGCTCGCTCATGGACACCAGGCGCCCGCCCGCGCTGCGCTGGTTGCTGCCGTAGCAGATCAGCGCCGCGTCGCACATGCCGGCGTCGAGCGCCAGCGC
>CAZZWN010000031.1:0-19421 GCA_964657765.1 uncultured Acetobacteraceae bacterium | reverse complement strand
CGTCACCCGACAGCTTCTGCAACTCGTCGTTGGCGGAGGCCGGCGTGCCCCAAGCAAGTGCAGCCACACTCAACATCATCGTACAGCCAAGTAGACTTTTCTTGTTAAGCCTCACGTCAGTCCCTCCTCTGATTGGCCAATTCCTGGCCGCTTCACCCTGCAATGCTTGCAGACCGTTTCGCCCCATATCCGCATCGGTCCAACCGTTAGCGCAGCGGAACGCTCGGTCTTGAGCATATGCAGGCATTGGCTAGACCGGCAAGACATGGCACCCATCGAAAAATGCACAGACTGCACTAATCTTTCCATGCTGCACTGCAACAAGAAATTCTCTGCTAAGTTCAATAACTAACGGGGCTGGATTCGTGCGTGCATTCGGTTAGGTTGCGCCGGCCACAACCTTGGGAGGCCTATCGTGGACGTCCGTGCCGCCGTCGCTTTCGCTGCAGGCCAGCCGCTAAGCATCGAGACCGTGCAGCTTGAAGGCCCGCGCGAGGGCGAGGTGCTGGTCGAGATCAAGGCCACCGGCATCTGCCACACCGACAAGTTCACCCTGTCGGGCGATGACCCGGAGGGCATGTTCCCCGCCATCCTAGGCCACGAAGGCGCAGGCGTCGTGGTCGATGTCGGACCTGGCGTGCACTCGCTGCAGAAGGGCGACCATGTCATTCCGCTCTATACGCCGGAGTGCCGGGAATGCGACTACTGCCTGAGCCAAAAGACCAACCTGTGCCAGAAAATCCGTGTGACCCAGGGCCGCGGCGTCATGCCGGACGGCAGCAGCCGGTTCAGCTTCCAGGGCAAGCCGGTGCTGCACTACATGGGCTGCTCGACGTTCGCGAACTTCACGGTGCTGCCCGAGATCGCGCTGGCGAAGGTGCGCAAGGACGCGCCGTTCGAGAAGATCTGCTACATCGGCTGCGGCGTGACCACCGGGGTCGGCGCTGTGCTGTTCACCGCCAAGGTGCGGCCCGGCGACAATGTCGTGGTGTTCGGCTTGGGCGGCATCGGGCTGAACGTGGTGCAGGGGGCCAGGATCGCCGGCGCCGACATGATCGTGGGCGTCGACATCAATCCCGGCCGCCGCGCGCTGGCGGAAAAGTTCGGCATGACGCATTTCGTGAACCCGAAAGAGCTCACCGGCGACATCGTGCCCTATTTGGTGGACCTCACGAAGGGCGGCGCCGACCACAGCTTCGAATGTGTCGGCAACGCGACCCTGATGCGGCAGGCGTTGGAATGCGCGCACAAGGGTTGGGGCAAAAGCACCATCATCGGCGTGGCCGGGGCGGGCCAGGAAATCAGCACGCGGCCGTTCCAGCTGGTGACAGGCCGGGTCTGGCAGGGCAGCGCGTTCGGCGGCGCACGCGGGCGCACCGACGTGCCGCGCATCGTTGATTGGTATATGGAGGGGAAGATCAACATCGACGACCTGATCACCCATGTATTGCCGCTCGAGCAGATCAACGAAGGGTTCGACCTCATGACCCGCGGCGAGAGCATACGCAGCGTCGTCGTGTATTAGACCGTATCGCCCGGCGTGCGGCTGTTGGTGAAGCAGCCGCCGAAGTGCGGCTAAGCCGGGCGCTCCTTGGGCTTATCGACCTCGCAACGCCAGCCAGCCAGGCGGTAGCGTGGATGCTCCAGCACCCATTCCTCCGCCACGGTCTGCGCCTTCATGGTGCATTCCATGGCGCTGCCCACGGCCTCCCGCACTTCTCGCCGCTCCATGCACTTGTCCGGTTCGTTCGACAAACAATAGACAAGGACTAATTCGATCATGGCTACCCCTTTTGATGGACCCGTTCAGCCAACGTCAGCCTATGCAACAATGATGCTCATACGGGTGGTTGCAATGCTCACGATCGCGTCCGCCGCCCTTCCAGCCCGAGCCGAGGGACCGCCGGCCGAAGATACGAGGCCGCTCAGCCCGGCGCAGGTTGCGCTGTTCGAGACGCCGCATCTGCGCAATGTCGAACACGCCGAGACGCTCGACTACGGCTTCGTTCGCGATGGCGCCGCCGGGTTCGCCGATAAGATCGCGATCCATATTCGCAAGGTGAATGCGGACGGGACCAAGAGCCTCAGCTTCGACTACTTAACCGGCGACCATCAAATCAGCTTTCCCGAACTCGACAACTTCAGCGGCAATCCATTGCTCATGCTCACGCTGGAGCGCGACGTCGCCGAGATGAAGGAGCAGGTCGGGCTGTCGGCCTCATACTTTCGCAACAAGATCCGCGAGGCGTTCGTGACCAAGGCGACGATCACCGATGCGACCTTCACCCTGAATGGCGCGGCGGTGCCGTCGCGGGAGGTCACCGTGCGCCCGTTCGAGGGCGACCAGCGGCTGGAGCGCATCCCGTCGCTGCAGGCAAAGAGCTATACGTTCGTGCTCGCCGATAGTGTGCCGGGAACACTTGCGGAAATCAGGATCGGCATACCGGCCGACGTTGCGATGGCGGCGCCCGCGTTCAATCAGCGTACCGTTTTCACCGGAGTGGAGCCATGATCCGTGCCTTGCTGCTCACCGCGTTCGGCGCTGCGCTGAGCATTCAGACGGCTCGTGCCCAGGTCCGCCATCCCGCCAACGACTACCCGACCGCGACCCGCGCCGACTACGTGATCGGCTGCATGGCCGCGAGCGGGTTCAAGCGAGAGTACTTGGAGCGCTGCGCCTGCGGCATCGACACGATTGCCGACATGATGTCGTTCGAGGACTACGATCAGGCCGACACGATCCTGCGCATGCAGCAGGGCGGCCTAGGCGACCGCGGCGCGATGTTCCGAGACACCCCGATCGCGAAAGAGCGCACCGAGCAGCTCCGCCGGGCACAGGCGGAGGTGGCGCTGCAGTGCAAGTAGCGGAGGCAACGTAAGGTCGCCTCAGCTCCGCCCGACGCTAAGCGGGAAGTCCTGGTGGAACTTCGCCTGCGTGCTGTCCAGCACATCCACCCGCATGGGGCCGGGCCCCTGCGGCACGAAGCCGAAGGTGATGACCGGATCCTCGCTCAACGAGATGTCGGCATCGACGCTCAGCACCATCGTATCACCGTAGCTCACCGTCACGTCCTGGATATAGCGCGGCGGCACGAAGTTGTGGGTGAGCTGGTCGACCTGCATGCCGTTGTTGTTCGGATGGCTGATCAAAAGCTGTGCATTCGTAGCCTCGCCGTCGTGCAGTATTTGTTCCTCGCCGTCGAGTCGCAGGCGCATCTGGCCAAGGCGCGACATGGCGAGCTGCGGGTCCTTGGTCGACGGCGCCGAGCAGCCGCCCGCCGCCTTCACATAGCGTTCGCTGGCGAATAGCCGCCCGTCCTCGGTCTCGGCGACGGCGTGCACCAGGGAATACTGGTCCACACGGACACGCGTCTTCAGCCTGCGCGGATCGGCGGCCGGGCCGAACTTGAAGGTGCCCGCGAGCGGCGACGGGTTGCCGTCCACCAGCAGCCAGACCGCCTTCACCCTGCCTCCCCCGGTCCCGCCGCGAGCCGAGAGGGTGACGGAGATCGGCACCACGGACGCATCCTGGGCGCGGGCAGGTGCATCGAGCGTGATGACGCCGGTCCCGTCAGTGACGACGCGGTCGCCGAATACGGCGTGCTTGAGGTCGGTCCAGCGCTCGGCGAGTGCGTCCGGGTCCTCCTCCGCCAAAGCCGGAAGCGCCGTGCATAGCGTCAGGCCCAATGCGATCGCGATTACCTTCACTTGACCAACCCCCCGTAAATGCCGGTGTAACCCCGGCCTATTCCCACTCGAGCTCCTTGAACGCGCTCGTCACGTTGCGGCCGTTGTAGTCGTCGAACAGCAGCCAGCGATCGCGCTCCGCCAGCCCGACCGTCGCCACCGCCTGCTCGATGTCGCCGCCATGTGCGATTATGGCACGGATATCGCGCACGATACCGCCTAAATAACGCTCCTGCGCCGCGGCTGCCGACGGCCAGGATACGATCGCCGGCCCATGGCCCGGCACCGCCTGCATCGCCGGCGACGCACGAAGCGCCCCGGTCTGCGCCAGCCACCCCAGTATGCTGCCGTCCAACGCCGGAACCCGGTCCACGAACAGCAGGTCGCCCAGCCAAAGCGTACCGGTCGCCTCGTCCAGGATCGACAGGTCGTTGTCGGTGTGCGCCGTCAGGTGGGCATGCAGCCGCAAGCTGCGCCCGCCGAGGTCGAGCGTCGCGTCGTCCGCGACGAACAGGTTCGGCTTGGCGTAGTCGCCGGCCTCCTCGATGCCCAGCAGGTCGGCCAGGCTCTTGCGGTAGAACTCGCCGCGCTGCACCAGCATGCCCTCCATGCGGGCGTGGCCGACGTACACCGGCTTGTCCGCCGCGAAGGCGATGGCGCCAAAAACGTGGTCCGGATGCATGTGCGTCATCACGACGTAGCGGATCGGCAGATCGGTCCGCTGGCGGATGCTGGCGCGCAACCGCTCGCCGTCCGCGCGGCTGCCGCCCGGGTCCATGACGGCGACGGCGGCGTTGCCCACGATGAAACCGATATTGGCGATGCCGTCCTGGTTCTCGACGGTTGCGTCCTCGTGCACACCGGGCCGGACGTGGATGCCGGGTGCCACTTCCGTCATCGCGAACGGCAAAACCGGGACGGGCGCAGCAAGGACACGTGCAGGACGCAGCGCCGCGAAGGCCGCGAGCAGCAACGCGTCCCGGCGGTTCATCTCACCAATGCAGCGGTGCGTATGCGCCGGTAAACCAGGGTGGGCGCCTGGGCAGCAGCGGCCTCCGCCTCGGCGGCCGCCACCGCATCGGCCATCATGAAGTGCGAGGGCGACAGCGCGCAGGCCGGGTCGGTCGCAGCGGCGTCGCCGGTCAGGGCAAAGGCCTGGCAGCGGCAACCGCCCCAATCGACCTCGCGCTGATCGCAGGAACGGCAGGGCTCCGGCATCCAGGCCGTGCCACGAAACCGCGAGAAGCCGGGGTCGTCGCGCCATACCGCCCCAAGCGACGTCGTGCGCACCGACGGCCACTGAAAGCCCGACAGCGTCTCCGCCGCGTGGCACGGCAGCGCCAGCCCGGCCGGGGTGATGTTGATGATCCGCCGCGCCCAGCCACCCATGCAGGCCTTCGGGCGTGCGGCATAGTAATCCGGCACGACGTAATCGATGGTGATGCGCCCGCGCAGTTCGGCACGGGCCTGGGCGACGGCCGCATTCGCCTGCTCCAACTGCGCCCGGCTCGGCATCAGCGCGGCACGGTTGACCAGGCCCCAACCGTAGTATTGCACATGCGCCACCTCGATCCGGCTGGCGCCGAGCTCCTGGCCAAGCGCCAGCATCTCCGGCAGGCGGTCGAGATTCTGCCGGTGCACCACGAAATTCGCCGTGAGCGGCAGCCCGGCCTCGCGGATCTGCCGCGCCACGATCAGCTTGCGTGCGTGGCCGTTGCGGTAGCCGCCCATGCGGTCCGCCTGCGCCGCGTCAGCGTCCTGAAAGCTGAGCTGCACATGGTCCAGCCCGGCATCGGCAAGGGCCGCGAGCGAGGCCGCATCCAGCATGACGCCGGAGGTGATCAGGTTGCTATACAGTCCGCATGCCGCCGCGTGCCGGACGAGTTCCAGCAGGTCCTTGCGCGCCGTCGGCTCGCCGCCGGAGAAATGCACCTGCAGCACGCCCAACGCGGCCGCCTCGTCCAGCACGCGCATCCAGGTTGCGGTGTCGAGCTCCGCGGCTGCGCGTTCGAGTTCGAGTGGGTTGGCGCAGTACGGGCACTGCAGCGGGCAGCGATGCGTCAGCTCGGCCAGCAGCGCCAACGGCGGCTCGACTGGCGCTTCGGGCATGATCGGCAGCAGTGCATTCATAGCCGGATCGCTCCTTTGTCCGCCAAATCCCGCAGCATGGCCTCGACGTCCGCCGCGATTGCCTCGCGCGGCGCCGCGAACCGTGCGGCCAGCGCGTCGACGATGTCCGGCACGCTCCGGGCGCCGTCGACGAGTTTCAACACCTCGACCGCGGGTTCGTCCAGCAGAAACAGCCGCTCTGGCGCCAGCACGACCCAGGCGTCGCGCACGGCGTCGTGTCGAAGCCGAAAACCGCGGTTGAAGGCCGGCACCGACGCTGCGGCCGTTTCCGTCATTGCGTGGGCACGAACGCCCCCGGCGGCACGCGTCCGGGCTCGACATAGGCGTAGTGCAGCGCGTCCAGTTGCGACCATAGCACGTCGCATTTGAAGCGCAGCGCGGCCAGTACCTGCTCCTGCTGTTGCCGGGTGGTGGCGTGCTCGTCGATGTAGGCCAGGGCGAAGTCGACATCCTTCGGAGCCTGGGTCAGCCGCGGCGTGAAATAGGCGAGGGTGTCCTTGGTGACGAAATCGTAGTTGGCCAGCATGCCCGACACGCGCTCGGCGATGATGGTCGGCGAGAACATTTCTGTCAGCGACGATGCGATGGCCTCGAGGATGCTGCGGTCGCGCACGAATGCCACGTAGGCATCAACGGCAAAGCGCGTGCCCGGCAGGATGCCGTCGGTCGTCACGACATAATCGCGGTCGAGCCCAACGCCCTCCGCCAGCTTTAGCCACCGCGCCACGCCACCCAGGCCCGGCGCGGTGCCGTCATGGTCGTCGAGCCGGCTGCGCCAGGCGCGGCGTAGGTCGGCGGTGGGCAACCGCGCCAGCAAGGTGGCGTCCTTCGCCGGGATGCGGCTCTGGTAGTAGTAGCGGTTGAGCGCCCAGGCCTGCACCTGCCCGCGCGTCAGCCTGCCGTCGTGCAGCATGCGATGGAACGGGTGATGGATATGGTAGCGCTCGTCGCCGATCGCGTTGAGCGCCGCCCGCAGGTCGGACGGAGATAAGATGCGGTTGCTCAAAGGGTCAGCTCCATGCCGTCATAGGCCACGCTCCAACCCGCCGCCTCGACCTCGGCGCGCTCCGGCGAGTCGTCCAGCAGGATGGGATTCGAGTTGTTGATGTGCAGCAACACTCGCCGCCGCACGTCGATGTCCTCGAACGCCGCCAGCGTGCCCTCGGGGCCGGACACGCTCATGTGCCCCATGCGCAGCCCGGACTTGGGACCAAGCCCGGCGCGGATCATCTCGTCGTCCGACCACAGCGTGCCGTCGAAGAACACCGCAGCGGCGCCTTGCAGGCGGGTGGCGAGCGCGGGAGTCATGGCGGCGCAGCTTGGGACATAAAACAGTGTGGCATGCCCATCGGAAACAGCGGCGCCAACGGTCTGATCGGTCTCCTGCAGCGCCGGCGTCCGGTCTGGCTGCTCGAGATACAATGGAATTTTCCCCGGTACACTGAATAGCGTCACCGTCAAACCGGTGGGACGGCCGTCCGGCAAGCGCACGGCGCAGGGCACGTCAAGCATTATAGGCTGCCGTACAACGATTGCGCGCGACAGCACCTCGAAAATAGGATTGTCGTCGAGCACCGCGTGCACCGCAGGCGTGGTCAGCACCGTGAACGCCTGGCGCTCCCGCAACGTCAGCAATCCGGCGATCGCGTCGACGTCGCCATTGGTGAGCACGACCGCGGCGATGGGCGTCGAACGCAGGCCTGCATTGGGCTGCAGCACAGGTGTCTGCTCGATCTGCTGACGGAGGTCTGGAGAGGCGTTCAACAACACCCAATGGTGCCCATCGGCGCTAATTGCGAGCGAAGCCTGCGTGCGCGGGCGAGCAGATGGGTCGCCGGAGCGGGCGCGTCGGCAAGGTTCGGCGTTGGAGTTCCATTGCGGAAATGCGCCACCGGCAGCGGCACCAAGCACGACTACACGCATAGTGCGGTCAGACGGCACATTCCCCTGCTAGAACCCTAAGGCCAGGTGCAGAATGCACCAACCTTAGGGCCCAGCAAGGTGTGCGCTTACTTCTTCAGGTCAGCGCAGGCGTAGGAGTTGATCTCGGCGCCGAGGGCGATCTCGACGATCTTGGGGGTCTTCCAGGCCATAATATCCTCCAATTTCTATTTTAGCGAGACACAAATTAGGAGTCTGACCGAACCCAAGTCAAGCAGCAGCACCGCTATAAAATCGTCATTCGCCGCGCAACATCACGCTTTCGTGCTACCGTCATAGCGGAAATGCATCCAGTGCAGACCGTTGTGTTCAAAACACTATCAGGAGGAACCGAATGCATCACCGTTTCAACGCCGCAGCCGGCCTGTCGGCTATTTGCATTGCACTGCTCGCGATCCCGACTGTCGCCGCCGCAGGTCCCTGTTCCGACCAGATCGCCGAACTCGGCCGCACGCTGGCGCAGAGCCCGAGCCTCGGCCCGGTCACGACGGGCACCCTGACCGGCTCGAACCCAGGCAACGCCCCATCGGCGACCGGCGCGCAGCCTGGTACACCCTCGACCGTGGGCACCTCCGCGGACAACCGCGTCGGCGGCACGGTCGGTACCAAGGAGGCAAACGCCGTGGTTGGCAACAACATCGCCACGTCGTCGCAGGACGTGCGGCGGCAGCAGGAGGGCCTGCCGACGGCCGCCGCGGTCGCCTCTGCCAATGCGGGCAAGTCGATCGAGACCACGCCGGGCCAGGGCAGCAGCGCCGCGCCGAACGACCGCATGTCGCAGGCCAAGATGGAGCTGGAAAAGGCCCGCGAGCTGGACCAGAAAGACGACCCGTCTTGCCGCGGCTCGATCGATCGCACCCGGCAGATCATGGGCTAGAGGGCGCAAAGCTCACCCCGCCGCCGGGTTATGAATACGGCGGCGGGCGTTCCTGGGCAGCGCTACCGGCGCGCCTCATGGATACAAGCCGCGCAGGGCAAGGCGCTCATTTCGGTGACGAACTTGCGGCGTATCGCGCGGCCGAAATCGTCAAAGTTCTCGGCCGGCACCAGAAAAGCATTGGGTCCGCCGATCAGATGGTCGCGGTACCAGCCTTCGAGCGTCGCCGCTTCGTCGCCCTCCAAGATCGGCAGGCCGTTGAGCGTGACACCGGTCGCGGCGATCTCGTCCCGCACCTGATCGACCGTCTCCAGCGGGTTGCAGTTGTCGCGCCCATCGCCGGACACGTCGATCACCACGCGCTCGGCCGGCGCCGGCAACTGCGTCAGCAATTTGTCGGCAATGCTGCGCAGCGCCACCGACATGCAGGTGAACCCGTTGCTCGCCCGGCGGAGGCGCCGGACGCGGGCAGCGAACTTCTGCACGTCCGCGCCGCTGGTCAGCAGCGTCCAAGGCAATGAGAGCGTCGGCCGGTTGGACCACTGCACCAGCGCGAGCAGCATCGCCTGGTGCGGTCCCGCCAGCACGCTCGCCTGCACCTCGCGGGCTTCGAGCGCGCGGGCGATGCCGTCCATCTGCAGCGTGAACCGCGCGTCGTCGACGGACTCCGATACGTCGACGGCCATCACCAGCGCCAGATCGACCCGCTCCGTTTGCGCCGCCGCCGGCGTCGCCAGCATGGCAAACAGGCCCAGGACCACGAGCCTCGCGACGCTCACCGCTCTGCGAGGTCCAGGTTGCGCATGCTGTCGAGCCCGGTGGCGGCGTCGAACCCGATGATGTTGCGCAGCGACGCGCCGTGCACGTCCGCACGGGCCAGGGCCGCTCCGGTCAAGTTCGCGCCGTCCAGCCGCGCCCCGGCCAGGTCCGTGCCCTCCAGGTTCGCCCGGGTCAGGTTGGCGCCGCGAAGGTCGGCGAACGCCAGCCGGATGCCGGACAGGTTCGCGCCCTCCAGGTTGGCGCCCGCCATACGACAGCCGCTGAGGTCCGAGCGCAGCGCGGCCAGGAACTCCGTCCGCCCCAGCTCCAAATGCGCGTCCGTAAGGTTGGCACCGGTCCAGTCGCCGTTGCCGAGGTGGGCCAGCAGGTGCGCGCCGGTCAGGTTGGCCTGACGGAAACGTGGCGCCTCGATGGCTGGGTTTTCCCCGAGCAGGGTCGAGGCGGCCGGCAGGAACATGCGCGCCCCGGACAGGTCGGCCCTGGAGAAGTCCGCGCCGATGATCGTGGCGCGGTCGAGGTCCGCGCCGGCCAGGTTGGCACCGACCAGGCGCGCCCCGGTCAGGTCGGCCGCGAACAGATTGGCGCCCGCAAGGTTGGCGCCGCTGAGGTCGAGGTCGGCCAGGTCCAGCCGGGACAGGTCCTTGCCGGCCAGGTCGGCCGGATGCGGGCCGCGCAGCACCGCAATCACCTGGCGCACCGTCATCGTCGCGGCAGCCACCGGCGACGCCGGGACAAGCAGCGCCGCGAGCAGCACGAGTTTGAAGGTTCGGGCATAGCCCAGTCGAATCATGGCACCAGCCTACTCCGAATTTTCAAAGCGGCGCCATCACGGATTTGTCGTCGCGGCCCTGGACAAATCACGCGCTGCCGCACCAGTTAGCCCTTGGCGCCGCTTTTCCAATCGCGTCAGCTTGCGGCGCCTCGCACTGGAGCCCGGATGTTCTACGAAACTGCCCACGGCCACGGCCTGCCGCATGATCCCGTGAAGGCGTTGATCGCGCCGCGTCCGATCGGTTGGATTTGCGCCCTCAGTGCCGCTGGCGAGGTGAACCTCTCGCCCTATTCGTTCTTCAACCAGGTCTCCGACCGCCCGCACATGGTCATGTTCTCCTCAGGCGGCCGCAAGGACGCGCTCAGCTTCATCGAGGAGACCGGCGAGTTCACCTGCTCCATCGTGTCGTGGGAGCAGCGCGACGCCATGAACCTAACCTCCGCGCCGCTGCCGCGCGGCCAGAGTGAGTTCGAATATAGCGGCCTCGAGCCGGCGCCATCGATGCTGGTCCGCCCGCCCCGGGTCCGCGGCGCCCCGGCCGCCTTGGAGTGCCGCCTGGTCAAAACCGTCGAGTTGACCCCGCTCGAAGGGGGCGACGCCGCCTATACGATGGCCATCGGCCAGGTGGTCGGCGTGCATATCGACGACCGCGTCCTGCAGAATGGCTACGTCGATACCGTCCTGCTGCAGACGATCAGCCGGGCCGGATATCACGACTATTTCCGGGCCGACCACAAGTTCACCCTGACGCGGCCGACCCGGACATGACAGGCCGCGGCCCTTGGCATTAATTAATTCCATGATCCCGTCCCTCGTCGCCGCTCACGCGTCGTCCGACCAGCCCGGCGCGACATTCCGCGCCTTGGAGGCAGCGCTGGCCGAGACGCCGGGCCACATCTTGTTCACCATCCTGCTGCATGATCTCGACGCTCAGGAGTCTCGACGCGTCTATAGCAACCACCCGGCCGAATACCCCGTCGGCGGCCGCAAGCCCGTGACCGACAGCGCATGGATGCGCCGGGTCGTGCATAACGGCGAGCCCTGGATCGGCCATGACGCCCACGCCATACGCGGCGCGTTCTTCGACCACGCCACCGTCCTGGCGCTCGGGTGCGGGAGCGTGCTGAACATGCCGGTGCGCTGGCGGGGCGAGACGCTGGGCACGGTAAACCTGCTGCACCGTGCCGGGCACTATAGCGAGGCGCAAATCCCGCAGGTGGCCCTGCTGGCGCACCTGGCGCTGCCGGGGCTGATGATCAGCCGGAGCTAGTCCAGGGCTCATCAGCCGAACGGCGGCCAAAATAACTCATCACTGCCCGCTGGCAGGTGAACGCTGGCGTAGTCCACCGCCAAAATGGTGATCAGCATCATGGCGACCATGATGGCCATCAGCACAGCCGCACGGGCGTAATTGTTCGAGCGCAGGGCGTCGCGCAAGTGGCGATTGCTGAAACTAACGATTTCAATGGAGTTGAGGCGGTCCATGGATATCTCCGGTACAGCGTGGAAGTGGCGGTTGGGCGCATTTTCGGACCGGGCGTTCAGCATCGCTGCGCCCTCGACAGGGGAAGGCGGTTCTGGTGGAGTCCATTCCGGGCTATGCATCGCCGCCGCTCCTTTACGGGGCCGCCAAACGGCCCGCGGCGGCAGGTATGCGCGTATCGGCCCCGCCGCGCTGTGACCGGGATCACACCGCATCCCATATTCCGCGCGCCGGCCGGAGCGGGACTGGACCGCCCCCGGCCGGCTCTGGCATCGTCGGACCATGCCCGACCTCCCGCTCCTATCCGCCTTCGTGGCCGCCGTCGTGGTCCTGATGTTGATCCCGGGGCCGAACGTCGCGCTGATCGTGGCGAACTCGGTCGCATACGGGCCGCGCTATGGCCTGCTCACCGTGGCGGGCACCAGCACGGCCATGGTGCTGCAGCTGGCGCTGACCGGCCTCGGCATGACGGAGGCGCTGGGCACCCTGGGCCATTGGTTCGAGTGGCTGCGCTGGATCGGCGCCGCATACCTCGTTTGGATCGGCGTGCAGCAGTGGCGGGCGGTCCCGGTCGACCTCACGCGCACGGCGCCGCAACCGCGGTCGCCGCGGGCGATCTTCGGCCGCGCCGCGCTGGTGTCGCTCACCAACCCGAAGACGCTGCTGTTCTACGGCGCGTTCTTCCCGCAGTTCATCAGCCCTCGCCATGGGGTGACGTCGCAGGTCCTGGCGCTATCGGCCCTGTTCTTGGCTCTCGCAATAACCATTGATAGCCTCTGGGCGCTCGCAGCCGGTCGTGCCCGGCGCGCGTTGGCAGTCCGTGGACGCCTGCGCAACCGGATGTCCGGCGGCCTTCTGGTCGGCGCCGGCGTGGGCCTGGCACTCGCCCGGCCCAAATAGCCTCCTAAGCCGCGCGTTTCGCGCGATGACCGGCCGCCCCCAGGCGCACCACGATTGGCCGGTGGTCCGACGCCTGCCGCGACAGCGCCTCCGCCCCGGTGCAGATCAGCCCGCGCACCAAGCAACGGTCAATGCGCAACGGAAGCACGTCACC
The DNA here is from genome assembly GCA_964657765.1 of uncultured Acetobacteraceae bacterium. Classification (GTDB taxonomy): domain Bacteria; phylum Pseudomonadota; class Alphaproteobacteria; order Acetobacterales; family Acetobacteraceae; genus CAHJXG01. The sequence goes on along the minus strand of CAZZWN010000031.1, from coordinate 6,697 downwards.
CGCGACATGCGTCGGCTCGCGCGGGCCCACGTCGCGGAAACCCGGCAGCAGCGCCGGGCCAACCAGGTTGAAGTCGCCCAGCACCGCCGCTCGCGGCGGCAGGCTGTGCGCGATGGTGCGCAACTGCCGCCGGTTCAGCAGCTGCCCGTGCGACAAGTGCACGTTCGCGACCGAGAAGGTGCCGAGGTCGATCACCTGGCACACCCGTTCGAACATCGCGCCGGCCGGCAGGGCGATGACGATCGGCGCCGGCAACGGGACCGGACTCCACATCGCCAGCCCGTGAATGCGGCCCGGCAACAGCACCCGCGAGTAGCTGCCGCCAATCCGCGACGGCAGCTCGTCGATGCGATGCGTCGCCTCCTGCATGAGCAGGAGTTGCGGCTGCTCCCGCCGGGCGAGGCGCACGACATCGTCGAGGCTGGCCCCGGTCAGCCGCAGCAGGTTCCAGCTCACGATCTTGGCGAGCGGCCCGCGCGTCGGCTGCGTCGTGAAGGTGCGGCGGAAGTGTCGGAACAGCATCGCTCAGGCTCCCGTGGTCTCAGAGTCTGCCAATGTTTTGGTGTCGGCGGGGGTCTTAACGTTTGCCGGGGCTGGGCTCGAACGCAGCCGCCAGGCTTGCACAAGCAACGTCACGGCGACCCACGCCGCGATGATTGCCATGGGGATGGTCAGCAGGCGCGGAATAAGCACAGCCGCCGCTGCAAACGCCGACAATAGCCCGGCCGCCGCAGCCATCACTTTGGCCTCGGCCGGGCCGAGCGCCCGGTGGTTGGTGATCGCCGCGCCGACGGCGCTGCCCAGCCCGACGGCGCCCACAGCCAGCCGGCCAGGGCTGCCGCGCCGCGCCCGCCGGTTGCGCGGCCGGCCCCGCGGCCGCGCAGCGTGCACCCGGCCGAGGTCGAGCACGATCTCGGTCGCATTGCCCAGGTCCTGTTCGAACATCGCCTCCATCTCGGCCGCGAACGCAGCGTCCTCGATGGCGACGTCGAGCTCCCAGTTGCCGAGCCAGCTCGCGAGATTGAGGTTGCTCGAGCCGATGCGGGCCCAGCGGCCGTCCGCCACCGCGGTTTTCGCGTGCAGCATCGGGCCGTTCCATTCGAAAACCCGGATCCCCGCCTCGAGCAGCGGCCGGTATCCGGCGCGGGACAACGCCTGGGCCACCGGGATATCGGACGCGCCGGGCACCAGGAGCCGCACGTCCACGCCGTCCTGCGCGGCGTCGCAGAGGGTGCGGACATATGCCGTGGTGCCGACGAAGTACGCGTCGGTGAGCCAGAGCGACCGGCGGGCCATGCCGGCAATAAGCTGGTCGAACCGATACAGTCCCATCGTGTTCGGCTTGCTGGCGATCACCCGGAGCGCCACCTGATCCGGTCGCGGCGGGACATCAGACCCTTGCCCGGCGGGCTCTTGCACATCAAGCTCCTGCAGGCGCTCGGGCGGCTGTCCGCCGGCATGGGACCAGCTCTCGGCGAAGGCGGCGTCGAGGTCGGCCACAGCGGGTCCCTGGATCATGATTCCGGTGTCGCGCCAGGCCGGGACGACACGGGCGGGATCGCCAACCCAAACGTTGCCGACGCACAGGCCAGCGACGAAGCCAATCGTGCCGTCGATGCTCACGGTCTTGCGGTGGTTGCGGCTCAGCCAGCCGAACGGGCTGTCGAGGCGCGGGCGATTGAAGCAGCGCACCTCGACCCCCGCCCGGCGCAGGCCCGCCCAGAACCCGCGCGGGGTTTGCAGGAAATTGCCCATCCAGTCGTAAAGGACCTGAACCCGGACGCCGTCCCTCGCCCTCGCCGCCAACGCAGCGGCGAACTGCCGCCCGATGCCGTCGCCGCGAAAGATGTAGTTCTCGAAATGAATGGAACCCTGCGCCGCGTTGATTGCCGCGAGCCAGGCCGGGTAATTCTCGGCGCCGTCGCGCAGCAGCCGCACGGTGTTGCCCCGCACCGGCACCGCGCCGACCACGCGGGAAAACAACTGGTCGGCCATGAGGCGCTCGGGGCGGCCGACGTAAGTTGGATGAAGCGTGGGTTCCGCGGCGCGACGCCGCAGCAGCCTGCTGGACCGCAGCAGGTTCAATGCGCGGTCCAGCCTGGCGTGTCCGTTCAGGCGCTGCGCCATCGATGGGTCGGCCTATCAATGACGGTCCAGGCTTCGCGAGCGGAAGGCCTGGACGTCTTGGATATGATGCCTTGGCTGCGGGGCTTGGCCTATTTGACCGTCGTCGTCCCGAGGTTGCCCTGCGGCAGCGGAGCCGGATACGCCGCGCTCCCCGTGTCGTTCGGGCGGTTCCGGCGCGACGTCCTGGTGTTGGCGAAGTTGCCCTGCGGCGTTGGGGTCTGGTAGCGCGCGCTGCCGGTATCCGGCCGTTGCCGCGGCACGACGGTCTTGCTGAGGTTGCCCTGCGGAGCCGGGTTCGGATAGGCCATGCTCCCCGTGTCGGTCGGGCGGTTCGGGCCTATGGGCCGGGTGGTGCCGACGTTGCCCTGCGGCAGCGGGCGCGGATAGGCCATGCTCCCCGTGTCCCCAGGCGAGGCGGACTGCGCCATCGCTGCGCCGCCAAACGTGAGGCCCAGAGTCGCCGCGCACGCCAAAGCTGTAAATTTCATCGAGAAATCCTTTCGTGTCGTCGCGCACGGACGATGCCAAGCGCGTATTGGGCACGGCCAGCGCGAAAACACGCGGACGCGCTTGGGGTTATGATCAACACCAGCCCTGCAACCGCCGGGCTCATGCGCCGAAATAGTTTGGCCGGGAAATCATCGCACGTTCCGGACACCCATGACTATAGGCTGCAACTGTGCCCGAAAAACGACAATCGAATAATACCGCGCTCAAACCTGAGCCGGCCAACAACCTAGGCCAATCATGGCTCCTGCTGTTGCTGCCGCTTATGCGCCGCGAGCGCCGCGAGTCGCTCGTTGCGCCATCTGGTTCGGATGGCCTGGCGCTCGGCCGATGGCGGATGCGGCCAGGCGGCGATGACGCGGTCCGCATTAACGCCCTCATACACCGCTGTGCCCGGCGGATCGGACGCCAACCGCTTGTAAAACCCGGTGTATCGCGCGCAGTAGTCCGGAATGCCGCCCGGCGCGTTCAGCTCGATCGTTCCGAACGGCCCCAGGAACGACCAGCGCAGGCCGAGCCCGTTGCGAACGGTCTCGTCCAGGTCCTCGGGCGACATGACGCCCTCGCCCACCAGCCGGAACGCCTCCGCGAGCAACGCGCCCTGCAGACGGTTAAGCACGAAGCCCTCGACCTCGCGGTTGACCGTGACGGCGACCTGGCCGATCCCCTGATAGACCGCCCGCGCCCGTTCGATGGTATCGGGCGAGGTCCAGGGCGCACCGCACAGCTCGACCAGCGGCACCAAGTGTGGCGGGTTGACCGGGTGGCCGACCAGGCAGCGGGCGCGTCCGGACAGGCCCTCGGTGAAGCGGGACGCCACGATGGCGGAGGTCGACGACGCCAGGATCGCGCCCGGCGGTGCGAGCCGGTCCAGCTCCGCGAACAGCGCCTGCTTGGCTTCCACCGTCTCCGGGCCGTTTTCCTGCACGAAGTCTGCCGTAGCCACCGCGTCGGCGAGGTCCTTCGCCGTGCCGATGCGCGCGGCCGCCGCTTCGGGATCGTCGACCAGGCCGTGCGCCTGCAGCGCATGCAGCTCGTCGCGGATCAGCCCCGGCGCGGTGTCCAAGGTCGGGCCATGCGGGTCGGTGAGCCGCACTGCCCAGCCGGCCCGGGCAAACACCACCGCCCAGGCGCGGCCGATCAGCCCGGCCCCGACGATCGCGACCGTACCGCCCGTCATGGCTCAGCGGACGCCAAGCAGCTCGACGTCGAAGATCAGGGTTGCGTTGGGCGGGATCACGCCGCCGGCCCCGCGGGAGCCATAGCCCTGTTCCGGCGGGATGATCAGCGTGCGCTTGCCGCCGACGTGCATGGTGGCGACGCCACTGTCCCAACCGGCGATCACCTGCTGTCCATTCAGCACGAAGCTGAACGGCGAGCCGCGGTCGCGCGAGCTGTCGAATTTCTTGCCGTGCTCGCCGTTGTTGTCGAGCCATCCGGTGTAGTGCACCGACACGGTCTGGCCGGTTTTGGGCTCCGGCCCGGTGCCGACGACCTCGTCACGATATTTCACCCCGGACGGCAGCGTGGCGTAATCGTCTGCGGCGGAGGCGTTCTGGGTCATCAGCATGGCTCCAAAAATCACGGGAATGATGCGGCGTATCATAACTAGCCCTCATGGCTTGTGTGCGGCGGCCCGCTGCGGCGGCGTAGCATGCCATCATAGCCAAAGCACCTGGAGCGCACCCGGGTTCCGGCGGTTGCAGGGGCGGTGGTGAGAAAGGTACCGCGATAGTCGGTTGCGGGCTGTCCAGCTCCTCCGATATCGCTTAGCTGTCATGCATATGGCGTGTGACCGGCACGCATTCGGAACGAGATCCCGCATGGACGTCATGGAATTGGACAATGGCAGTGCCTCAGCCAAGTCAATGCCCGCGCCCCTACACTACCGTTGCCCCTATGCGTGAGGCGCTCCAGTGAGCGCGTCCGCCGCGTCGCGTGGCGGCTGGCAGTTCTGGATCGACCGCGGCGGCACCTTCACCGACATCGTGGCCCGCGCGCCGGATGGCGGGCTCAGCACCCATAAGCTGCTGAGCGAGAATCCCGGCCGCTACCAGGACGCCGCCGTCGCGGGGATCAAGACCGTGCTCGGCCTGGCGCTCGACCAGCCGGTGCCCGCGGGCCTGGTGGACCAGGTGAAGATGGGCACGACCGTCGCCACCAATGCGCTGCTGGAGCGCAAGGGCGAGCGCACCCTGCTCGTGGTCAACCGGGGCTTTGCCGACCTGCTGCGCATCGGCAACCAGGCCCGGCCCCGGCTGTTCGACCTGCACGTGACCCTGCCGACCCTGCTGTATGAACGCGCCGCCGAGCTGCCGGGCCGCGTCGGCGTCAATGGCGAGGAGGTCGAGCAGCTGGACGAGCCCGCCGCCCGCGCCGCGTTTGCCGCCGCCGCCGCAGATGGCATCCAGGCCTGCGCCATCGCCTTGATCCACGCCTGGAAATATCCGGACATGGAGCGCCGGCTGGCGGAGCTGGCGCGCGAGGCCGGGTTCACCCAGGTTTCCACCAGCCACGAGGTCAGCCCGCTGCTGCGCCTGGTGCCGCGCGGGGACACCACGGTGGTCGACGCCTATCTGTCGCCGATCCTGCGCCGCTATGTCGAGCAGGTCGCGGCCGAGCTGCGCGGGGTCAAGTTGTACTTCATGCAGAGCAACGGCGGGCTGGCGCAGGCCGACCGCTTCCAGGGCAAGGACGCCATCCTGTCCGGGCCCGCGGGCGGCATCGTCGGCGCGGCGCGCACGGCGGGGATGGCCGGGATCGACCGAATCATCGGCTTCGACATGGGCGGCACCAGCACCGACGTCGCCCTGTATGACGGCGCGTTCGAGCGGGCGTATGAAACGGAAGTGGCCGGGGTGCGGATGCGCGCGCCGATGATGGCGATCAATACCGTCGCGGCGGGTGGCGGCTCGATCCTGCATTTCGACGGGGCGCGCGTCCGCGTGGGTCCTGACAGCGCCGGGGCCAATCCGGGGCCGGCGTGCTACCGGCGCGGCGGGCCGTTGACGGTGACGGACGCCAATGTCTGCGTGGGCAAGATCCAGCCGGCGCATTTCCCGCCGATTTTCGGACCGGACGGCGACGCGCGCCTGGATGCCGAGGTGGTCCAAACGGGCTTCGCCAAGCTCGCGGACGAAATGGCCGCGGCGACCGGCAACCGGCAGGATCCGCGCGCCGTAGCCGAAGGCTTCCTCCGCGTCGCCGTCGCCAACATGGCGAACGCGATCAAGCAGGTCAGCGTGCAGAAGGGCCGCAACGCCACGCAGTTCGCCTTGCAGTGCTTCGGCGGCGCCGGCGGCCAGCACGCCTGCCTGGTCGCGGACGAGCTGGGGATGGAGGCGGTGTTCATCCACCCCTACGCCGGCGTGCTGTCCGCCTACGGCATGGGCTTAGCCGACCAGACCGTGCTGCGCGAACAGGCGGCGGAGCAGGATTTTGCGCAGGAAACACTGCCGGCCCTGGAGGCGTTGGCCGAACAGCTCGCCGAGACCGCCCGCGCCGCATTGCTGGACCAAGGCGCCGAACCCGGCCGCGTCAGCGTCAAGCGCGCCGTCCACCTCCGCTATGCCGGCACCGAGGCCGCGCTGCCCGTGCCGCTTGCTGCGGTCGACGAGACCCTGGCCGCATTCACCGCCGCCCATCGCGCCCGCTTCGGGTTCGCGACCCCGGAGCGGGCGGTGGTCGCGGAGGCCGTCGCGGTCGAGGCCACCGCCGCCGGCGAGGCCGTGGACGAACCCGGCCTGACTGCTCGTGAAGGCGGCGGCCCCGACCCCATCGATCACGTGCAGATGTGGAGCGGCGTCGCAGAGCACCGCACCCCGGTGTTCGACCGCACGACGCTCCGCGCCAATGACCGCCTGCCCGGTCCGGCCCTGGTGCGGGAGGCCAACGCGACGACGGTGATCGAGCCCGGCTGGACCGCCGAGGTCACGGCGCAGGACCACATGCTGCTGCGCCGCACCTCGCCGCTGCCGAGCCGGGTGGCAGCCGACAGCGGCCGGCCCGACCCCGTGCTGCTGGAGCTGTTCAACAACCTGTTCATGAACGTCGCCGAACAGAC
>CAZZWN010000030.1:0-19468 GCA_964657765.1 uncultured Acetobacteraceae bacterium | reverse complement strand
CTTCCTGACCAGCGCCGCCGCCGCCGGCGCGAGCATCTGGAAGATGCGTGAGGTCGGCCGGCACAAGTCGGTGCAGGTGCTCTCCGACTACGTCCGGAACTCGGATCTGCTGAAAGACCATGCCGGCAAGGACTTTCTGTGACGTGCGCGAACTAGTGCTGGTCTCAGCGTCCATCGACATGGCGGAAACGGCAATGTTCCACGACCTCCCAGCAGGGCGAGATGACGGCCCGGCTTCCATAGCGCATATGGCCTTGTGGAAATGATCAGCGTCGGATCCTTTGTCGGCAAGCACGGCAGCTTGCCGGAACGCAAAGCGTTTGCGCCTGGCCCGAAGCCGCCATCCGACTCGTGGCTGCGCGTGGCATCACGGCGCTGGCCTGGCCCAAACAGCAGGCGCACCGGGCTGCCAAGCGCGTTGGTCACGACGTGAACTTTGATGCTCAAGCCACCGCGGAAGCGGTCCAGCCTTTGATGACCTCAAGCCTCCTTTGACCTGCGCGCCCTGGCGGCGTGTTGGTGGGCACACACGGCCATGTTTCGCAGCCGCTCCCATTGGTTGCCGCGTAACCTATCCACCTCGTCGCTTGCCACGGCTGAACCTCGAAATCAGCCTTGAGACCATGTCCGCCGCCAAACCGGAACCCACCCATGCCACAATCGTCATTGCGGCCTGGACAGCCAGCACCTGTTGCAATGGAGCAGCCATGACCGAACGGGCCTTGATCTTGCGCGGCGGCCTCGTTTTGGATGCAGCCCGGGCCCTCGGATCTGCGGATGTCATGGTGCAGCACGAGCGCTTTGTCGCCCTTGGCGGGCCGGGCACCTTGACGGCGGATGGCGCGGAGGAGATCGACGCCTCCCGCAGGCTGCTCCATCCCGGCTTGATCAACGCGCACACGCATGGCCACGGCAACCTGTCCCGGTTCATGGGCGACCGTTGGACGCTTGAGCTGCTGCTGGCGGCCTCGCCCTGGATCACGGCGCTGGAGAGTGCGGAGCAGAAGCGGCTGAGCGGCACGATCGGCGCCGCCGAGATGGTCCTGAAAGGCTGCACCGCGGTTTATGACTTGTTCGTCGAGGTGCCAGGCCCCACGCGGGACGGCATCGCCGCCGTGGCCGAGGCGTACCGTGCTGTGGGGATGCGTACGGTGATCGTTCCCATGGTTGCCGACCTCACGCTGTATCAGGCCGTGCCGGCCCTGCAGGCCGCATTGCCGGAGCCGCTGCAGGCCGGGACAGCCGCCTTGCGCCTGCCGCCGTGGCAGGAGCAAATCGGTGAGTTACGCGCCATCGCGCGCGACTGGCGGTTCGACCGAGACTGGCGGCGTCCGGCCGTGGCGCCGACCATTCCGCTGCACTGCGCCGATCCATTCCTCGTGGCGCCGCGACTTGGCGGACGAGTTCGGGACGGGGCTGCACAGCCACATCGCAGAAGGCAAAATCCAGGTGGTCACCGCGGCCCGGCGCTACGGACGCACCATGGTGGCGCATCTCGATGTCTTGGGATTGCTCGGGCCGCGCTTCACAGCAGCGCGCGGAGTTTGGCTGGATGCCGAGGACATGGGACTGCTGGCCCGGCACGGCGCTTCGGTCGCGCACAATCCCGCCAGCAACATGCGCCTTGGGATCGGTGTCGCGGACATGGCGGCGATGCTGGCCGCGGGCATCAACGTCGGGCTTGGCACCGATGCGACGACCTTTTCCGACAACCTGAACATGTATTCCGCGATGCAGTTCGCCGGCGCCGGATCGCACGCACGTGGGCCGGACCCGGCGCAATGGGTAACCGCGGCCCAGGTGGTGACGGCCGCCACGACCGGCAGCGCGCAGGCGATTGGCTTCGCGAACATGGGGCGGATCGCGCCGGGCTACGTGGCCGACATCGTGCTGCTCGATTTGGACGCGCCCACCCTGATTCCGCTGAACGTCCGGGTGGCCCAAGTTGGTGTTCGGCGAGGACGGCACCAGCGTGCACAGCGTGATGATCGGCGGCCGGTTCGTGGTGCGGGACCGCAAGCTGCTGACCGTGGACCTGCCGCGCCTTGCCGCGCAGGCTGCCGAGGTCCGCGCGGCCATGAACGAGCGGGGCGCTGACCGGCGGTCGCGCTTTGAATGCATTGCGCCAGCGCTGGCGGACTTCTGCCCGGCGCTTGCCCGAACGCATTGGCCGATCAACCGGTGGTGCGGTTGCTGACGTCACCTGGTCCCGCTCAGCTAAGTGTTTGCCGTCAGCAGGTCGAACGCAGTGAGCGCATGCACGCGGGCGACCTGATCCAGTTCAGCAAGGTCCACCCACTCGTCAGGCCCGCCCATGCCGTGCGGCGTCGGGCCATAGACCACGGTGGGCAGCCCTTCCATCCGGAACCACCGCGCATCCGAGCCGCCAACCCGCATGTTGACGGCCACTTGTCCGCCGACCACTTCGCGCGCCGCCGCAGCGCAGCGGCGCACGATCTCACTGCCCGGGTCCGTATGGCTCGGCTCGAAGCGGCGCAGCACACGGTATTTGATGCCTGGTCGGCCGAGGGCCGCCGCCAGCGCCCGCTCGGTCGCAGCGGCGGACACGCCGACCGGCAGACGCAGGTCCGCTCCGGCGCGTGCGCTTGCCGGTACGAGGTTGGTGGACGTTCCGCCCTCGATGCGGCCGATGTTCACCGTCACCCGCCCCAGCACGTCCGCCTCGCCTGCGCCCGCGAGCGGTTCCGAGATGGCGCGGGACCGTTCGATCGCCTCCAACACCGCCGGGGGGGTTGCCACCGGCAAAGCCCGCAAGGCCTGAAGTCCGGCCAACGCCTCAAGCAGCCGCTCGATCGCGTTGTCGCCCAGGTGCACGTGGGCGCCATGCGCAGCGCGACCCGTTGCTTCGATCTCCACCCATAAGAAGCCCTTTTCACCGAACCGCAGGACGCGCGGCGACCCGGCGTCGCCTAGGATCACGGCGTCCCCTCTCGCATGCGGCACATGGTCGAGCAGCCAACGGGTGCCGAGCGGGCCCATGCTCTCCTCATCGCCGGCCAGCGTGAGGACGACCTCGCCGGACCAGGCATTACGATGCCGGGCAAGCGCTGCAAGCGCAGCGATGCTGGCTGCGATGCCGCCCTTCATGTCGGCCGCGCCACGGCCATAAAGCCGACCGCCCTCGATTTCCCCGGCCGGGTCGCGCGTCCAGAGTGACAAGTCGCCTAGAGGATAGGTGTCCAGGTGCCCGTTGAGGACCACTCGCCGGCCCGGCCCGGATCCGCGTACGCGCGCCACGACGTTGAGCACCTGGTCACCAGCATGGTGCAGCGACAACTCCGCTTCCGGGATTTCGGCCCGGATAATCGCGGCAGCCTCCTCGGCCACGGCCCGCGTATCGAGCGGTGGGTTTGGCGAGGCGGCGCCGACCAAGCGGAGCGCCCAGCCCGCAATCTCGTCCGGCCGGACCGCACCGATGCGGGCGCGCAGGTCAGGCTTGGGCATGGGTTCAGAACTCCATCAGGGTTTCCCGCAAGGTGCGATGCGCATACGCGCGCCGCACCTGGCCGCGCCGTTGCAGGGCGGGGACCAAGCCATCGGTGACCTCGGTGATGTTGCGCCTTGAGAGCGGCTCGGTGAACAAGAACCCGTCCCCACCAATCTCGGCCATCGCATCCGCCATCTCCGCGGCGATGCTGTTCGGAGTTCCCACGAAAGCGATCCCGTTCACCTCGTCATCCATGGCCACCTCGCGCAGCGTCCGGCCACGGGCCGTGTAGGCTTCCACCATCGTGCGGGAGGCATTGGTCTCGGCGCGCTGCATCGGCTCGTCCAGCGGCAGGCGGGACAGGTCGCGGGCGCCGAAGAACGAGAGGGCTGCGAGCCTCGGCTCCAAGTCCGCGGCCAGCCTTGCTCGACGCCGGAGCTTCCGTTCGGCGGCTTCCGCCACAGTCTCGCCCAGCACAACCGACACGCAGAACAGCACCTTGCAAGCCTCCGGCAGCCGTCCGCACGCGGCGAGCTTCGCGGTGATATCGGCGCGGTAGGCCCTCGCTTGCTTCACGTCGCGAACCAGGGCGATGATCGTATCGGCATGCCGGGCCGCGAAGCTGCGCCCCGCAGGGGAGCCGCCGGCCTGGCAGATGACAGGGCGGCCCTGCGGACCCGGCGGCAGGTTCAGCGGCCCGCGGCAGCGGTGGTGCAGGCCGTCATGGTGGATCGGGTGCACCTTCGACACGTCCGCGAAAACGCCGGCCGCGTGGTCGGCGCGCACGGCGTCGGGCTGCCATGAGGCCCACAGCTTGTCCACGACCTCGATCCACTCGCCGGCCATCTCATACCGCTTGTCGTGCTCGTGGTGCTGGTCCAGCCCGAAGTTTTGCGCAGCGCGGTCGTTATGGGCGGTGACCAGGTTGATGCCGGCGCGCCCCCGGGTGAGATGGTCCAGCGTAGCGGCGAGCCGGGCGCCCAGATAGGGCGGGTAGAACGCTGTGGTCATGGTGGCGATGATGCCCAGGCCCGTCGTCGCCTGGCCCAGCAGCGGCACCAGCGGCATCGGGTCGGCTTTGGGCACCGTAACCGCATGCTGAAGGTAGGCGCGGGAGGACCCCTCGTAGGCATCCGGCACGAGGGAGCCGTCCTCGATCATCATGTAATCGAAGCAGGCCCGGTCGAGCGCCTGGGCCAGGCTCAGGTAGATGTCGGGGCTGGTCCAGTCGAGCGCCTCGTCGCCCCACCAATCCTGCTGCCAACCATGCACCGAGTAGCCGCGGCCGACGAACCACCCGAGATGCATCATGCGAAAACGTCCAGTATTGCTCGCAAGCTCCGCCCCGACTTGCCTAGGGTTCAAGCATCCAGCGTGGGCTGCCTGCCACCAGCGCAAATACGCATGAGAGTTGCACATCATGCAAGCAGCTTTCGGACGCTTGATGAAACCGAGGCCACAGTAGCCGGCGAAAAGCGTGGCATGAGGCTTGCTAGGTTCTGCCGAGCGTGGCTGCAGGCACCCCATCCAGGAGAGCACGTATGACGTTTCGGACCGTGGCGACGGTAGCGCTGGCCGCCGTCCTGACTGGCTACGCCTCTCTGGCGTTAGCCGCGCCGGCCTGCGAACCAGCGAAGCTGGCCGATAAATACCCGAGCCTGGCCGGAAAGACAGTGAAGGTCGGCGCCGACCCGCAGACACCTCCCTATGCCATGCGCGACGGCGCCGATTTCAACAAGGTGGGCGGCTCCGACGTGGACCTGGCAGCGGCCGTGCTGGATTGCGCCGGCATCAAGCACGAGATGTTCCTGGGCGGCTGGTCCGGCCTGATGCCAGCGACCGCCGGCGGGCAGGTCGACGTCTTCTGGGACAACCTGTACTACACGCCGGAACGGGCCAAGCAGCTCGACTTCGTGATGTACATGCAGGCTGCGACCGGGGCCCTGACGCAGGCAGGCAACCCCAAGGGGATCACTGGCATGGAGGCATCCTGCGGGGCGACCTACGCGGTGGGCCTCGGCACCGTCGAGGAAGTAGCGGCCAAGAAGCAGGACGCCGCCTGCAAGGCGGAGAGCAAGCCGGCGATGACCATCATGACCTATCCCGACATGGCGTCCGGCATCCGGCTGGTGCAGTCGGGCCGGGCCGACATCATGATGACCGACCTGGCGCTGGTTGACCAACTGGCGGCCGACAACCCGAAAGCCTTTGAGCGGGCCTACAAGATCATGACAGGCTTCAACATCGGCGCCGCCGTCAAGAAGGGCAACACCGACCTGCTGCGCGCCATCCATGACGGGCTTGAGGTGATGCAGGCCGAGGGCAAGCAGAAGGCGATCTTCGCCAAATACAAGATCGATGCGGAGATGGAGGTCCCGGCCGCCGTGAAAACGGAGTAGCGTCCCTGCCACGCGCCCTCCGCTTGGCGGCCGCCATGCTCGCGCTGGGCAGCGCGACGGCCCATGCGGCGCCTGTGGCCGAAGGCGTGCAGGAGTGGCTGGCGGACTTCGCCACCTACGCCACCTCAGGCTTCCTTTGGAGCGGCGCGCTGCTGGCCGTCGAGATCACCGCCGCGGCGATGGCCTGCGGCTTGGTGCTGGGCTTGGGGCTGGCCCTAATGCGGCTGTCGCGCGTGCGCGCGGCGCGTGCCGCCGCCGGGTTCTATATCTTCGTCACGCGCGGCACCCCGCAACTGCTGCAGCTCGTGTTCATCTTCGATGCGCTGCCGTTCATCGGCCTGCGGCTCGACAGCTTCAGCACGGCGCTGATCGGCTTCGCCTTGAACGAGGCGGCGTTCAGCGCGGAGATCATTCGCGGCGGCATCATCTCGGTCAGCGGCACGCAGTCGGTCGCAGCGGCCTCGCTCGGCATGGCGCCCGGCCTGACGCTGCGCCGCATCATCCTGCCGCAGGCGATGCGCGCCATCCTGCCAGGCTTGGTCAACGACACGATCAGCATGCTGAAGCTGACGTCGATCGCCTCCGTCATCTTCGTCAACGAGCTGACCTTCCGGGCGCAGCAGATCGTCGGGCAGAACTTCAAGTTCTTCCAGGTGTTCATCGCCACCGGCGCGATCTACCTGGCGCTGACCAGCGCGATCACCGCGCTGCAATCGGCGCTGGAACGCCGGTTCGACATCGAGCGGGCCGAAGCCGGCCCCTCCGCCTGGCAGCGGCTGCTGGGCTTCCGCCGCCCCTTGCCCGCCCGCGCAGCCCCTCCCACCCGCGCCGTGGCGCAGGCGTCGGACGCGGCCTGGATCGGCAGCCTGATCGGCGCCACCGACCCGGCGCAGCGCGGCCAGCCTTTCGTGGTCGGGCGCAACGTGCAGAAATCCTATGGCGGGCGGGAGGTGCTGTCCGGCATCGATTTCTCCATCGCCCAGGGCGAGGTCGTGGTGGTCCTGGGTCCCAGCGGGTCCGGCAAGAGCACCCTGCTCCGCATGATCAACCACTTGGAGGCGCTGGACTGGGGCGAGGTCACGGTCGGCGGCCGGCCAGTCGGCTATCGCCCATCCAGCGGTGGGCCGCCTCGGCCGGTGCGCGACTTGGCCCGCGCCCGGGCGGAGGCGCGGATCGGCATGGTGTTCCAGCATTTCAACTTGTTCGCCCACCTCACCGCGCTGCAGAACATCACCGAAACGCCGATCCGCGTGCACGGCGTGCCCCCGGCCGAGGCGGAGGCGACGGCATTGCGCCTGCTCGCGGCCGTGGGCCTGGCCCGGCACGCGCATCACCTGCCGCACCGCCTGTCCGGCGGGCAGCAGCAGCGTGTGGCCATTGTCCGCGCGCTCGCGATCCAGCCGAAGCTGATGCTGTTCGACGAGCCGACCTCGGCCCTGGACCCCGAGCTGGTCGGCGAGGTGCTGGCGGTGATGCGGCGCCTGGCCGAGGCGGGCATGACCATGGTGGTGGTGACGCACGAGATCCGCTTCGCCCGCAAGGTCGCAGACCGCGTCATCTTCATGGATGAAGGCCGGGTGGTCGAGCAAGGCCCGCCCGAGGCGGTCATCGACAACCCAAAGCATGAGCGCACGCGGCGCTTCCTGCGCATGGTCGAGCAGGAGGAGGTTGCGGAAATCGTAACCTGATCGAGGCACGCATGAAGCATCACCACCTGCCGGTTTCGCCGGCCACCGTGCACTGGGGCTACTTTAGCAAGGCCGTCGCCCCTGCGCTGACCGTGCGCTCCGGCGACCACGCCACGATCGAGACTCTGACGCATCATGCCGGCGACGACTACGACCGCATGATCGCCGGCGATCCAGGGGCGGAAAGCGTGTTCCATTGGACACGGGAGCACAAGGCTGTGGTCCGCCGCGGCGCCGGACCGACCGAGGGTCCTTTCCTGCGCGGCTCCGGCGAGGGCTTAGGCGTGCACCTGCTGACCGGCCCGGTCGCCGTTGCAGGCGCCGAGCCGGGCGACGTGCTGGAAGTGCGCATCCTGGACGTGCGGCCGCGGCCGAGCTGCGGCGCTTGCCACGCCGGGCGCTGCTTCGGCTCGAACGCCGCGGCGTCGTGGGGTTTCCAGTACCATGACCTGATCGAGGAGCCGAAGCCGCGCGAGGTGGTGACGATCTTCGAGCTCGACACGACGGGCGAGCCCTTCGCGCGCGCCGTGTACAACTATGTCTGGACCCCGCAGACCGATCCGGACGGCATCGTGCACGGCACCATCGATTATCCCGGGGTGCGCGTGGACCCGGCCTCGGTGCGGCGGCGTGAGAATATCCTTCGGAACGTCCGCGTGCCGGCGCGGCTGCATTTCGGCACCATGGGCCTGGCCCCGTCCGAGGCGGACTTCGTCAGCTCGATCCCGCCGAGCCACACCGGGGGCAACATCGACGATTGGCGCATCGGCAAGGGTGCCCGTATGTACTACCCGGTCGCCGTGCCCGGCGCCTTTCTGTCGGTCGGCGACCCCCACGCGGCACAGGGCGACAGCGAACTGGGCGGCACCGCCATCGAGACCTCGTTGACGGGCGATTTCGAGTTCATCCTGCACAAGCACGCCGATCTCGGCGGCACGATCCTGGAAGGGCTGGACCATCCGTTGCTGGAAACCGACCGGCAATGGTCCGTTTACGGTTTCACCTTCCCGAACTACCTGGCCGAGTTGGGTCCCGATGCGCAGACGGAGGTCGCACGCCACGCTAGCCTTGACCGCGCCATGCGCGACGCCCTCCGCAAGATGCGGCGCTTCCTGATGACGGTGCACCGGCTGAGCGAGGACGAGGCGATCGCGCTGATGTCGGTTGCCGCCGACTTCGGCGTGACCCAGGTCGTCGATGCGAACTGGGGGGTACATGGCTCGCTGCGCAAGAACGTCTTCACCTGCACCTGAGAGGTTTCCATGACCGCCCGCCAAACCTTCGAGGCCGCCGCCTTTGCGCTACAAGGCGGCGAGACCCTGCCCGCGGCCCGGCTCGCCTACCGCACCCTCGGCACGCTGTCGCCGGCCCGCGACAACGTGGTGCTGATCCCGTCCTGGTACTCCGGCACCGACCGCGAGGCCGAGCTATGCATGGTGGGCGCGGGCCGCGCCATCGACCCGGCCCGTCACTTCGTCGTGCTCACCAACCTCCTTACAAACGGCGTGTCCTCCTCGCCCAGCAACACACCGGCGCCGTTCGAGGCCGGGCGGTTCCCGCGCGTCACGCTGCATGACAACGTCCGGCTGCAGCGCATGCTGCTTGACAGCCTCGGGATCGAGCGCATCAGGCTTGTGGCCGGCTGGTCCATGGGCGGCTGCCAGGCCTATCAATGGGGCGCGCAGTATCCCGGCATGATGGACGCCATCGCCCCGCTGTGTTGCTCGGCCCGTACGGGCCATTTCAACAAGATCTTTCTGCTCTCCCTCCGCCGCGCGCTGGAACTGGACCCGGCCTTCGAGGATGGGTTTTACGCAAGGCCGCCAGTCCGCGGCCTGCGCGCGTTTGCGACCATCTACGCCGGGTGGGGCTTCTCCGAGCCGTTCTACCGTACGGAGGCTTTCCGCCAGTTCGGCGCCGCGACGGCGGCCGAGTTCTCCGCCCGGTTCTGGGAGCCGAACTTCCTACATCACGACGCCAACGATCTGCTGGCTTTGCTGCGTTGCTGGGAGGACGGCGACATCAGCGTGGGCGCCGAGCACGGCGGCGACCTTGATCGCGCGCTGGGGGCGATCACCGCCCGGGCCATCGTGGTGCCCTGCGAGTACGACACCTATTTCCCGCCCGCGGACAGCCACGCCGAGGTGGCCCGGATGCCGAACGCGGAGTGCCGGCCGATCAACTCGATTTGGGGCCACATGACGCTGTGGAACCCGGCTGACCGTCCGTTCTTCGATGCGGCACTCCGCGAACTGCTTGAAGGCTGAGCCGAGGCACGCCGTCAACACGCAGCATCCTCCTGCGGTCGTGCCAGCGTGCGCAAAGCACGGTACAAGGCGGAGAACTCCGCCGCGTCCAGCCCGGCGAACAGCGTGTCGTTGATCCGGCATTGCAGGGGCGCCAGCCGCTCCAACGCGGTCAGGCAAGCGGGAGACAGAACGAGCCGCACCCGCCGCGCGTCCTCCCGGTCCGGCTGCTTGCGGAGCAGCCCCGCCGCGACCAGGCCGCGATTCTGCGCCACGATGAACGGCACGCTGACCCGTAGAATGCCGGCCACGTCGCTGACGGTCGGACCATTCGCCCCAAACCGCGCCACCGTCATCAGGATGGCGTACTGCGGGGCGGACACGCCCATCGCCGCCGCGATCTGCTCCCGGGCTTGCCGCAGCGCGTCGCCAAACAGCAGCAGGTCCGTGACCAGCATCCGGAACGCGTCGTCGCGCCCATCGACAAGGAGTTCACTCCGCGAAACAGTCGGATGCGATCCGGCCGGCATCCCGCCTCCCACGCTGCGCAAGCATGTTGACATAGCT
Organism: uncultured Acetobacteraceae bacterium; assembly: GCA_964657765.1. GTDB lineage: Bacteria > Pseudomonadota > Alphaproteobacteria > Acetobacterales > Acetobacteraceae > CAHJXG01. The sequence continues at coordinate 9,120 of CAZZWN010000030.1, read as the reverse complement.
AACTTGGTTAGGCAATTTTCCGCAGTCCGTCCGGAGTGAGGCCCTTGGTGAAATCTGGTGCTGAACACCTGCGCAGCCTTGACGACGGCCGCTGCGTGTTGCTCGACGGCGGCCGGGTCGGGTCGGTTCCCAACCATCCGGCCTTCCGCAACGCTGCACGCAGCATCGCCGGGCTGTACGACTACCAATGCGCGCCGGCGAACCTGGAGCGGATGACCTTCGAGGTTCCGGGCACGGGCCACCGCGTCAACCGGGCTTGGGAGTTGCCGACATCCTACGATGCCTTGGTCAGCCGCCGGATGGCGCTCACGGAATGGGCGGAGCAGCACCACGGCTACATGGGCCGGTCGCCGGACCACGTCGCGTCGACCCTTTCCGCGATGTTCATGGGCCAGGAAGTCTATGACCGTCACGGCGGCGGCCGGTCCGGCGTGGTCCGCGACTACTACAAATACGCCCGGGACAACGACCTTTACGTCACCTATGTCATCATCGACCCGCAGGGCGACCGCTCCAAGGGCACGAGCGAGGCGCAGAACGCAAGCCTCGCTGTGTCCATCGTGGACGAGGACAGCGGCGGCATCACCGTGCGCGGCTCCAAGATGCTTGGCACCGGCGCCGTCCTCTCGAACGAGGTGATGGTCACCACGCTGCGGCCGCTGAAGCCCGACGAGTCCCGCTACGCCTTCACCGCCGTCGTCCCGATCGGGCACAAGGGGGTGAAGCTGCTGTCGCGCCGCTCCTACGAACAAGCGGCGACTTCGGAATTCGATTATCCGTTGTCCACTCGTTTCGACGAGAACGACGCGCTCCTGTACTTCGACGATTGCCGGATTTCCTGGGACCGCGTGTTTGTCCACCGCGACCCCGCGGTCCAACTCGCTCAATGGCATGAGACCCCGGCGCACTCGTACCAGAACTACCAGGCCTGCATCCGGCTAACGGTCAAGCTGCGGTTCCTGCTGTCCTTGGCCCGGCGTATCGCCGAGACGATCGGCACAACCGCTTTCGGTTCGGTCCAGCAGACGCTCGGCGAACTGGCCGCGGATGCCGCCATGATCGAGGCGTTCGTGTGCGGCATGGAGGCCAAGGGCGCCTTCTACGGTCCCTATTTCATGCCGGACCGGGGTCTATTGTACGCCGCCCAGGTTCAGGCGCAGCGTCTGTATCCCCGAATGGTCGCCACCATCCGAGAGCTGGCCGGAGGCGGAATGCTGATGCTGCCGTCGTCGGTGGCCGACTTCGCCAATCCGGAGATGGCGCACCTGATCGGGCGCACCCAGCAATCCGCTTCCGGCAGCAGCGCGGACCGGGTGAAGCTGATGAAGCTGGCTTGGGACGCACTCGGTTCCGAGTTCGCGTCCCGCCACGTGCAGTACGAGATGTTCTACTCCGGCCCCCGCACCACCACGGCGGGCATGGCCTACCGCACCTGCGATTGGGGAAAGGCGAGCGGCGCCTTGGATCGCATGCTGGACAGCTATCCATCGCCCATGGGCCCCCAGCAGCACGCGGCGGAATAGCGGTGCTCACGATAGAGGGCCTGGCCGTTCCGCCCGGCGAGGAGCGGCGGGGGCGTATTCCCGTCCTCAGCCTTGCGGACGGCTCGGCCATGTCGCTGCCGCTCAGGGTCATCCATGGTACGCGGCCGGGTCCGACGATCTACCTGGGCGCCGCGATCCATGGCGACGAGGTGAACGGCGTCGCGATCCTGTCGCGCGCCCTGTCGCAGGTCGATCCGGCGCGCCTGCGCGGCAGCATTGCGTGCATCCCGGTGCAGCATCCGCTGGCGCTCGTGGCCGACCATCGGCTGCCGCTCGCCCTGTTCCTGAAATCGCCGCTCGACCAAGTGCCGTCCGACGCCTGGACCTGCTTCCCCGGCGACGCTCAGGGCAACGTCGCCCAGATCCTCGCGGCCGCCTTGTTCCGTGTGATCTCGTGTTGCGATGCGGTCATCGACGTCCACACGCCGACCCGCGGCGGCCGCTACGTGCCTATCGCGATCTTGCCGGGTCCGGACTTGGCCGCCTCTGGTGCGTCGCGGGCGCTGGGCGAGGCGATGGGCACTGGCTGGGTCATGGCGGGCACAGAGGGCATGTACGTCGCCCCTGGCATCTTGTGCGTCGAGGCCGCGCGGGCCGGCATCCCCGCACTGACCTTCGAGATCGGGGAAGGTGGACGCTTGGAGGAAGAATGCGTGGCCGTCGGAGCACGCTGCGTCCTGAACGGCTTGCGTCACCTCGGAATGCTGGACAACCCGGGGGATCGGCCAGCGCCGGGCCATGTCATGCGCAGGTTCCTGGGCCTGCGGGCCGGGCAGGGCGGGCTGCTGACCACGGTTGCGGAGTTGGGGGCTGCCGTGCGCCGCGGCGAGGTCCTGTGCCGGATCAGCGGCGTGTTCGGCGACGTGTTTGAGGAGATCACCGCGCCGCAGGACGGACTGTTCGTCCGTGCGACGACCATGGGGACAGTTTCGCAAGGCGAGCGGGTGGCGACACTGGGGCTGCTCTGACCCGCATGGCCAGGCTCGCGGCCGACCGGATGTTGCCAGGGCGGACCAGGGATGGGATCATACGCCCGTTGCTGCCGACCCAAGGGATGATCCTCAGTCTTGACGGCCAAGTCCAGCCTGCAGGAGTCAATGCCGAAAATCGGCCGGCGTATCCGCGCGCTCCGCAAGATGCAGCGCCTCCGCCTGCTTGACCTTGCGGAGCGGGCCGAGTGCTCCGAAAGCCTGCTGTCGCGGATCGAAACGGGACGTGTGCTGCCCTCGCTCAGCACGCTGCATCGGCTGTCGCGTGCGCTGCGGGTGAACGTGGCGGTGCTGCTGGACGATCCCGAAGACCGGGTCCTCACGGTTTACTCGCCGGAGACCCGGTCCCGCACTGCCCATGGCGACTTGGCCGAGGGCGACGGCTCCACCGCCGAAAGCCTGGTCCCCTATGCCGCCGACCGGCAGTTGGAGGCGCTGATCGTGCGACTGCCGCCTGACGGCGCTCCGTGCGGCCCATTCAGCCATGATGGCGAGGAGGTCGGCCTGGTACTGGACGGGGCGTTGGAACTGGTCGTGGACGGCGAGGCCTATGTCATCGGTACGGGATCGAGCTTCTATTTCAGATCCGACCACGTTCACAGCTACCGTGCGGCCTCCGCCGAGACCTGTCGTGTCGTGTGGGTCAACACGCCGCCGACCTTCTGACGCTCAACCCGGCGCCGGATGCACCTGTCGCCAGTGCTCGGCAATCTCCCGCCCCGTCGCCACCCAAACCTTGTCGTGCCGCCGCACGTGGTCCAGGAACCGCACCAGCCCGGCGATCCGCCCGGGGCGGCCGATTAGCCGGTCATGCACGGCCAGCGACATCAGCCGCGGCCGGTCGGCGCCCTCGGCATACAGCACGTCGAAGCAGTCGATCATGTAGCGCGCGAAGTCGTCGGCACACGAAAATCCGTGGTTCTGGTCGAACCGGTTGTCGTTGGTCTCGAACGAGTAGGGGATCACCAGATGCGGCCGTCCCCCGACCGTGCGCCAATGCGGCAGCTCGTCGTTCAACGCGTCACGGTCGTAGAGCAGCCGCCCGGTCTCGACCAGCAGCCGCCTCGTGTTGGCGCCGGGCCGCCCGGTCATCCAGCCCACGGGCGCCATCCCGCATACCCGCTCGAAGGTTTCGAACGCGAGCCGGATGTGTTCGCGCTCCTCGGCCTCCGGGACGAATTGGTAGTCGAGCCAGCGGTAGTGGTGGCTGACGAGCTCGTGCCCGTCGTCGAGGTAGGCGCGGGTCAGCGCCGGGTTGCGCTCGGCGGCGCGCGCCACGGCCAGCAGGCAGACCTTCATGCCGTAGCGGCGGAACAGCTTCAGCAGCCGCCAGCCGCCGACGCGGGAGCCGTACTCGAACACGCTTTCCACCATCGGGCTGCGCAGGCCCGGCAAGGCGGGGGCGCCGATGTCCGTCAGCACGCCCTCCGAGGTGCCGTCGCCGTCCATGACCGAGCGCTCGCCTCCGCCCTCGAAGTTGACGTTGATGTTGAGCGCGATCCGCGCGCCGCCGGGCCATTGCGCGTGCGGGAGGTCGTCGCCGTAGCCGACGTAGTCGCGGTTGTCGGGGTCGCGGTCGTCGTGCGGCATCTCAGGCAAGGCCCATCCCCGCGCCGACGGCGTTGGCGATGCGCTTCTCGAAGGAGTGGATGCAGGCCTCGTGGTACGGGGAGAACCGCGCGTCCACGTAGCCCGGCGACGACCGGCCACGCTGCATGGCCTCCACCACGCCCACGTCCTCCAGGTTGATGCTGTGCAGGTTGCTTTCCACGACGCCGCGCGCGCCCGCCATCTCCGGCGCCACGGCGGCGTCGCCCGCGTAGAAGAAATTAACCCGCTCCAGGACGCGGTCGGCGCCGATGGGATACAGGCCCCAGACGTTGATGTGGTCGGCATGCACGCCCAGCAGCAGGTTGGGCATCAGCGAGGGGTACTCGGCCCGGATCTGCCAATGGTCGCCGATGCCCGGGAACATCGGCAGCGCGCCGTGCCCGGCCTTGTCCCGCTCATACAGGTCGCTGCCTTGGCCAGCGATCGGCTCCTCCACCACGCTGTAATGGTTCGCCATCGAGGACACCGAGTTCAGGAACGGGTGCGTCCACGGCAGGTGATAACCCTCGATGAAGTTCTCGATGGGCAGCTTCCAGTTCGCCGCCAGCTCGAACTCCATCACCCGGCCGAGCCGCATATTGGAAAAATCGTGCTCGGGGTAGCGCCGCGCGACGGGCGCCATGTGCTCGGACAGCGGCGGCGCAGCGCCGGACAGGTTGACGAACACCAAGCCGTTCCAGGCGTCGCAGCGTATAGCCTTGAGGTCGAGGCAGTCGCGCTCGATCGGCCCGGTGCTGTGGTTGCCATCCCCGCCGAAATGCGGGGTCTTCAGCAGCGTGCCGTCCAAGCCATAGGCCCAAGCGTGGTAGGGGCAGACGAGGGTTGGGCGCTGCGTCTGCGCCGTTTCCACCAGGACCACGCCCCGGTGGCGGCACACGTTGTGGAACGCCTTGATGACGCCGTTCCGCTGCCGCACCACGATGACGGGACGCCCGATCAGGTCGAGCGGCAGCACGTCACCGGGGTCGGGGATGCTCTCGGCTGCGCCCACAAATACCCAACTCGCGTCGAACACGTGCTCCCGCTCCAGCGCCAGGAAGCCCGGATCGGTGTAGGCCTCCCGCGGCAGGCCGCGCGCCTCGGTGACGGGCTGGTTGATGGCGCGGAGCACGGCTGGCGTGATGACGCTTGGCATGGCGGACACGGCGCGCTCCGTTCGAAGTTGCCCGGCACTATGAAAGCTGCTTGCATCCTAAGCAAGTCCCGCCAGTACGAGGCAGGTTGGATGCACGATGGCGCGGACTGCCCAAGGGGTGTGCAAAGGGGGCGTGATGGACCCGGTTCTGGTGACGGGCTGCAGCGGGCTGATCGGCCGCCGCGTGGCTGAGCGGCTGCACGGGGCCGGGGTCTGCTTGCGCATTTTGTATCGGGTTCTGCCATCGTCGCTTTCCAACTTGGCTTTCATGGTGATGCGCCAGGGTTCGGTGATCCGCCGTTGGGTCTTCGGTGCCGGTGGCGGCCGGAAGTCGTAAGGGCGGTGTGGCTGGGTTCGGCCGATCGCGACCAGAGGTTCGATGTCATTCGCCCGCGACGCCGCGACTGCGGCAGCGCTGGCGTAGCCGGTGTCGGCCAGGACCGTCGTGGGCAGGCCGATCGTGTCCTGCATGCCGAGGATGACGGCGGCGAAGCTCGGTGCGTCCGCGGTGGTCGCGACCAGTTTGGTTGCCAGCACCAGTTGCGTGCCATTGGCGCAGACCACGGCCTGTGCATTGTAGGCTCGTCGAAATTCATACGCGTCGGAGCGACGCATCAAAGCGCTGTCCGGGTCGGTCAGGTTGCTCTGCCGCGCCGAGGGCGAGTCGTCGTCAGGCAGCTTGGGCGGGCGTCCGCGTCGGCCGGTCTTGCTGTCGTAGACGGCCTGCTTGGCCTCGTAGGCCGACTGTGCCGCGTCTGCCTCGGCGCGGGCGTCGTTTACCATGCGTGCGCAGGCTGCATCGAGCTTGGCCTTGAGCGCCTCACGCCGGGTCAGGTCTTCGGGAAGCGATTGCGGGTCTTGGGTTTCGGTATCTGCCGCCTCGGCCTGTGCCAGCAAGGCTGCGATGTCGTCGGCCAGCTTGGCTCGCAACTGATTGGCTCGGTCATAGCGGACCGAGCGTAGCTTGGAGGCGTTGGCATCGATCTTGGTCGCGTCGATCGACACCGTGCCCAACCGCAAAAGCCCGGTTTCGCGGGCCAGCAGCAGGACTTGCAGGAATGCGGCCTCGATGGCCGCTTTGTTGGATCGCCGAAAGGTCGCGACCGTGTCGTGGTCGAGTGCAGATTGGCGGCCACAAACCCGGCGATGTCGCGATACGTCGCACGTTCGATCCGCCGCGATGAGAAGATACCGTTGACGTAACAGTAGATCAGCCGGGCCAGCGTGAGCCGAAGGTGATACTGCGGCTTATCGCCGGTCCGCCCCGGCACCTCAAAGGCGACGAGGGGCACACGCTCGACCGCAGCCACCACGAAGTGCGCCAGGTCGTCATCCGGTAGCCAGGACTTCAGGTCCGGCGGAAGCAGGAAAGCCTGGTCGCGGTTGAATGGCATGAAGTTCGCCATACTTGGAGTCTAGCCAAGATCAACCAAGCCGCGTACCCCCAATTCGACAAGCTGCTAGATGGCCATTCAAACCTTCGCCGTAGCGGTGCAACTTGCTTATTTGCTTATGCGCCGTTGCTGTTACCGGCCGCCACGGGCTCGCCGACCCGCGCTAGAGTAGCCCCGCCGGGTAGTTGCAGCTCTTTTGCAAATGCGCCTCTGACCAAATTGTTGGCGGCTCTAAATGTAAAGCCAGTCACAAGCGTTCCAGTTATCATTAAAAGATGCAAAACAGTTAAAGTTCCATACCATTGCCAAGCACCGAAGGATGCACAAAAGAATGACGTCCACATGGCGCTCAGGAAAAAAGATATCTGATACCGTTGAGGTCTAGGTAAGCTCCGCAAGGGATTTAGGTTCATATCCATGATAGCGCTAAAAGTTCCAGCCGTATTCTAAAAATCTCGCTTTATAGAAAGGTATTTCTCTATGAGACTAGAGCCATGGTGAATTTGATAATGTCAATGATGCTCGTGGCCTGAGTCCGTTCTTCTCTCCAGTTAGAAGTAGAGTCGGCAGTTACCGTCCACGCCGATCGTGACGATAATTCTTGCTTCGGTCGAGCGTCATCTCTCCACCCCGGCCGCCTTCCGTCAGGCCATCGCGACCCGGTCCTGGATGGTGACCTGCCGGTTGGCCATTAGGGCAAATGGGGTTGTCAGGGTGGCCCCGGGAGCGGAGCGAAGTTCCGCGGGCAATGGCCCGGCCCCGAAGGGAAGACGCCCAGATCGCCGCTCGACCGGCAATCCTTGAAACGGGGTGACAACCATAGCACCCAGTGCTAGCGACATCGTGTGAGCGTGTATGCCTTGCCTCAGGTGACGCGCCTGCTCCGCAAGGAGCGCCTGCCCGACGCCGCTCTATGCGCGGGTGCACCGGAGGTGCTGTCCGGCCGGCTCGGGGCAGGGGAAGCGGACCTTGGCGACGGGTTATGGAAGAAGCGCCTGGCCCGGCCGGGCAGCGGCAAGAGCGGCGGCTACCGGGCCATTATCGCCTATCGGCGGCCGAGGAGGGACCGGGTGCTGTTCGCCTTTTGCTTTGCGAAGAAAACCGCCTCGACGCTGACCCAGGCCGGGCACAAGGCGCTGGCGAAGGCTGCGGCAGTATTCGTGGCCACCACGGATGTGCAGCTCGGGGTGCTTCTGGCGGCGGGCGATGTGTAGGAGGTCATGTGCGATGGCGGCGAAGGTGGTAGCGAAGGCGGGGACGGCGCTGACGGACCGGCCGAAGGGGACGAAAGTGGTGGAGGGCAAGATGCGGATGAGGGCCAAGGCTCCGGCCGGGCGCCGCCCGGCGCGGCAGGTGGTGGAGGATGAGGTGCTTGCGGCGGCGCACGCGCTCGGGGCGGCGCTGCACCGCGTGGGCGCGATGAATGCCACGACGATGCGCGACCTTGACGCGCTGTGCCTGCCCGCACGGCCCGACTACGGATGCGCTGAGGTTCAGCGCATCCGGGCGGCGGCGCGGATGAGCCAGCCGGTATTCGCGCGTCTGCTGGGCGTGGACAAGTCGGCGGTGGCGCAATGGGAGCGGGGCGCCAAGCGCCCGTCCGGCCCGGCCGCGCGACTGCTGGAGGTGCTGGACCCGGAGAAGGGCGAAAGCCCTGTCGTCCAGGTCCGGCGGGGCATGGCGCGTGCCGGCTGACCGGGGCGGCCAGCCCAGCATAGCGATGATCAGCCGAGCTACGCTGCTGACCTGCTTGCTGCTGCTGCCGTTGGCCGCCCGGGCCGCGACCGACACTCAACCCCCCGGGAACCGCGCCGCCAGCAACCGCCACGATGCCTGCGGCTTGCTCACGGTCGCCGAGGTCGAGGCGGTACTCGGCCCTCTCGCCGGGCCGCCCTTCCAAGCCGTGGGCGCCAGGCCGCGACCGAACGGGGAGGAATGCCGCTACGAGACGGCCGGCTTTCGCGCCATCAGCGTCAAGGTGCTCTGGACCGGTGGCGCGCAGATGATCGGCATGATGGGGGCGATGCAGGGCATGGTGAAGAAGGCGGGCCTGGGCGAACTCAAGCTGATGGACGGCACGACGGTCACTGGGGAGTGGGACGAGGCGCGCGTGAGCCAGTGCTGCGAGTTCAACGCGCTGCGCGGCGACCAGCTCGTGACCGTCAATATCGCAGACTCGCGCGCCACGTTGCAGCAGGCCGCCCGCCTGGCCGACGCGGCGGTCAAGCGCCTTGACCAGCCGTTCGCGATCGGCGGCGAGGATGGCATCAAGGCTGCGCAGGAGCGCTTCCTGCTGCGTCCGAAGCGGCGGAGCGTCTGCGACCTGTTAACGCGGGCCGACGCCGAGGCGATCACCCGCATCGCCCTAAGCGCGCCACCAAGGGGCGACGAGGAGAGCTGCTCCTATACGTGGCCGCTCGACGCCGCCAGGTCGAGCTACACGATCA
>CAZZWN010000029.1:0-19952 GCA_964657765.1 uncultured Acetobacteraceae bacterium | reverse complement strand
AACGCATGCCGGCCCCGCGGCGCGCCGCCACGTCCAGCGCCTGGCAGTACATTTCGGCGAGCCGCTTGCTGGCGCCCATAACGCTGCTGGGGTTCACCGCCTTGTCGGTTGAGATGAACACCATGGCGCTGGTGCCGACGGCGCGCGCCGCCTCCGCCACGTGCCGGGTGCCTACGGCGTTGGTCAGCAGGCCCTCCAGCGGATTGGCCTCCACCATCGGCACGTGCTTGAGCGCGGCGGCGTGGAACACCAGCTCCGGCCGCACCCGCTCGAACACGGCGCGGATGCGCGGTTCGTCGCGTATGTCGGCGATCACGGTCTCCCGCGGCACGTCCGGATGCGCCTCGTGCAGCTCCTGGTCGATCTGCCACAGCGCATACTCGCCGTTGTCGAGCAGCGTCAGGCTGCCGGGTTCGAGCGCCGCCACCTGGCGCGCCAGCTCCGAGCCGATGGTGCCGCCCGCGCCCGTCACCAGCACCCGGCGCCCGCGCACCAGCCGCGCCATGCCATCGCGGTCGAGCGCCACTTGCGGGCGGTTCAGCAGGTCCTCGATCGCGACCGGCGCCAGTTCCAGCGCACCGCCGCCATCCGCCGCCGTCTGCAGCGCCGTAGGCCGTGGCACCCGGCGCACCGGCACGCCCTCCACATCCGCCTGGGCCAGCAACGCAGCGAGCGGCGCGCCGGCCAAGTCGGGCTGGGTGACGACCAAGGCGGACGGCAACCGGTCCTCGGTCCGCAGCCGGGTCAGGACGGCGGCGGTTTGAGCAATCGAACCCAGGATGGTGTGGCCATGGATGCGGCGGCCGATCTGCCCCTCCCGAACAGAGAGCAGTCCGGTGACGCGGAAGGCGGCCCGGCCCTCGCCATACTCGAGCGCGCGCAGGAACAGGTCGGCCCCCTCCCCGGCCCCAACGAGCAGGACGGATTGGGCGTCCTCGGTCCGCCGCCCCCCGCGCCGCGCAAGCCGCAGTCGATACACCACGCGCGGCGTGCCGAGCGCCACGATCAGGGTCAAGGCGTGCACGACGGGAAAGGTCGGCGTCGGCAGCGGAAAGCCAGAGGCGCCCAGCAGCAGCGCGAACAGCACGGCGCTGACGACGCTGCTGCCCACCAGGCTCACCAAGTCCTCGATCCCGGCGAATCGCCAGTATTGCTGCGGCATCCGGAACGGCAGCCCGGCCACCAGCAGCGTGATCGCCCCTCCCGCCACGAACCACAGCGGGTGCAGCAGGCCGCCGCCGGGGTCGGCGATATAGCGCGCGAGCGGCGTGGCCACGGCGGCGAGCGCACCGTCCAACGCGACGTTCAGCAGGATGCGGTTGACCGGGCGTTGCGATGGCATCGTCCGGACCCTATAGCCCACCGCGCGCGGCTTAGCAGTCCCCCTTCTCCGGAACGCCCGATTGACCACTGACGCCTTCGCGACGCACCTGCTATTCTGCGCCGGCCTTGCTCTGCTCTCGGCGGCCGTGGTGCTGATGATGACCCGAGTCGGCGTGCTCGACCGCCCGGACGCGCGCAAGGCGCACACGCGCGCGGTGCCGAAGGGCGGCGGCGTCGGAGTCGTCGCGGCATTCCTGGTCGGCATCGCGCTGCTGTATCGCTACGCCGAGTTCTCCCGGCTCGCCGACCCGTATTTCCGCGGCGTGATCCTGGCCGCCAGCGCCATCGCCGTCGTGGCTTTCCTCGACGACATGCTCGATTGGCCGTTCACCATCAAGCTCGGCGCGCAGTTGGCGGCGGCGTCGCTGGCGGTCGGCAGCGGGCTGGTCGTAGCCCGGCTCAACCTGCCGTGGTGGGGAGCGGTCGAGCTCGGCTGGGCGGCGGCGCCGTTGACCCTGGCCTGGATCCTGTTCGCGACCAACGCCATGAACTTCATCGACGGGTTGAACGGGCTGGCGTCCGGCGTATCGGCCATCGCGTGCATCGTATTGGCGGCGATCGCGGCGGCCTATGCCGGGTGGTTCGTCTACTTCGCCTCGTTGCTGCTGGCGGCCGGGCTGCTCGGCTTCCTGCCGTTCAACTTCCCCCGCGCGCGCATCTTCATGGGCGACGTCGGCAGCCAGTTCTGCGGCTTCATCCTAGCGGTCCTGGCGGTGGCGGCGGGGCGGTTCCAAGATGTGGACCTGTCGATCCTGCTCGTGCCGATGCTGCTGTTCGGCGTGCTGTTCGACGTTGCCTTCACCTTGGCGCGCCGGGCGCTGGCCGGCGACCGGGTGACGGAGGCGCACCGGAGCCATTTATATCAAATCGCGCACCGGTCCGGCATGGACGCCGCCGCGATCACCCTGACGCATTGGGGGTTCGTGCTGTGGGGCGGGGTTTGCTGCCTGCTGTTCGTCGCAGCTCAGGGCTGGGCGAAGCCGCTGCCGGTGCTGCTCGTGCTGCCGCCGCAGCTCGCCTGGATGGCGTATGTGGCCCTTCGCGCCCGCCGGGCATTGTTGGGCCGTTGGTAGGTGCGCGCTTCCATCATGGACGAGATGGCTTAAGTTAGCGGGCCACGAGGGACATACGACCATGCTTCGACGTTTCGGGATCGCTGCCTTGGCCGCTGCCTGGGCCACGTGGCCCGCCGCCGCACAGACGCCCAACCCGTCCTTCAACGTCGTCAACCGGGCGTCCAGCGTCATCAACCAGGTCTATGCCACCCCGGCCGGCATGACCACCTGGGGACGCGACCGCATCGCCGGCCACCCGATCCCGCCCGGGCAGACCGGACCGATTCGCCTACCCGCCGACGGCAACTGTTTGTACGATATCCGCATCATCTATGCCGACGGGCAGTCCGACGAGCGCCGTAACCTCAATACCTGCAACGTCGACAACGTCATCTTCCCGGCCCCTGGCGGCCGCGGCACGACGCCGGGCCGGACGGCGGTGGACGACCCGTCCTTCCGCCTCGTCAACCGCGGACGCAACGCGATCAACGAGCTCTATGCCAGTGCGGAGGACGAGGATAGCTGGGGCGAGGACCGGCTTGGGGACGACACCGTCGCCCCAGGCGCGGCGCGCGTCGTGCGTCTGCCGAACGGCCAATGTCTGTATGACGTGCGTATCGTCTATGCCAATGGCGAGGCAACCGAAAAGCGGCACCTCAACCTTTGCGGCATCAACGACATGCGGGTACCGTGATGTCTAGAGGATGGGGCTATGACTGCCGAAGCCGTAGAGGCCTACTGCGGCGCCCCAGTCTCGTTACTGACACTACTTATGCAAAAAAAGAGACTATCGTGGTTCTAACTGGCAGCGGCATGAAAGGAGGCTCGCTAGGCCGCACTCTCATCTCGCCCGAACCCGACTGGGCATTGCAGAGGTTAGGCGGTTTGGCTCTTGCGCGGGCCCTCAGCCTGCGCCCCGGCGGCAGCTGCAGCCGGCTTCTTCGCAGTAGTCGTCGCCTCGGCCATGATGCCCCGCAGGTCACGCAGGAATGCCTGGCCCTTGAGGGTGCGCTGAACCAGCACGCTGCGGCGGTCCATCGGGTCCACCTTGCGGCGCGCAAGATCGAGCTCGCCAAGCCGGTCGAGTGCACGGGTGATCGCCGGCTTGGAAACGTTCAAGTCGGCCGCCAGGCCGCGAACCGTGTGCGCGCCGTCCTGCAAATAACACGTCAAGAAAACCCCAAGCTGTCGCGCTGACAAATCCGGGCCGTCACGCCGGACAAGGGCCACAATGGTGTCACGCAGAATACCGACTGATTGATCGGTGGATTGGTTGGCTGCCACGACGTGGTCCTTTCTGTGAGCAGGGCGGTTGTTCACCCAAGCAACGGTTGGTAGGGGAAGCAAGTCTCGGCAAGCGGACTTTCCGAGTCGTTTTCAATTGGTGACACTACGGATCGTTAACAGTGTCATGCAAGCTCTGCAGCGCCGTGAATGATCACAGGGTAGTCATAACCCTCTCTTAACGTGATTTATGAATATGATTTAATGTTCGAAGTGCTAAAAATAGCGCGCGCAGGCCCAGCGCCTCGCCGCCCTCGGGACGCCCCGGCCGTAACTGATCGTTCCAAGCATAAGTATCGAGATGCGCCCAAGCCGTTCCAGGAACGACGAAACGTTGCAGGAACAGCGCAGCCGTGATCGCGCCGGCCATCGGCTTGCTGGAAACGTTATTCAGGTCAGCCACCGGACTGGCCAACCAAGGATCGTATCCCGGCCACAGCGGCAGGCGCCACAATGGGTCGGCGCAGGCCTGGCCAGCGTCCAGAAGTGCAGTCGCCAACCCGTCGCCAGCCGCAGTGTGCGGGGCAAATAGCGCCGGAAGGTCGGGGCCCAGCGCAACCCGGGCCGCGCCCGTCAACGTCGCGGCGTCCAGCAGAACGGCCGGGCGCTCGTCCGAAGCCTCGGCGAGCAGGTCGCACAGCACCAGGCGGCCCTCCGCGTCGGTGTTGCCGACCTCGACGCTCAGGCCGCGCCGGGTGCGCAGAACGTCGAGCGGGCGCATCGCCGCGCCGGAGACCATGTTCTCGACGCAGCCGATCCGCACGACGAGCCGCACCGGCAGGTCCGCATCCATGACCATCTGCGCCAGGCCGAGCATCAGCGCCGCCCCGCCCATGTCCTTCTTCATCCGCAACATGCCCGCCGAGGGCTTCAGGTCGTAGCCGCCGCTGTCGAAGCAGACGCCCTTGCCGCAGAGCGACACGAGCGGCGCATCGTCCAGGGCGGCACTGCCCCGCCAGGCGAAGCTCGCGACGCAGGGTGGGCGGTCCGAACCGGCGCCCACCGCGGCGATCGTCGGATAGTCGGCCGCGAGCTGCTCGCCGGCCACGATCTTGCCGGCCGCGCCGAACCGCACGCCTAACGCCAAGGTCGCCTCGGCGAGCTCGACCGGGCCGAGGTGGTTCGCAGGCGTGTTGATGAGGTCCCGGACCATCCAGGTCGCCCGTGCGGCCGATCGTGCCGCCTCGGTGCCGTCCGGGATCAGCAGCTTCGCCATCGCCCGGCGCGGAGCCGCGTGCTCGGTAAACTGGTATGCGCCCAGGCAGAAGCCGAGCGCCGCATCCTCGATGCTGAAATCGCCCGGCTCGAGTCGGATGACGGCGTGCTCGGGCAGCGCTGCCGCCAAGCCGCCATGCGCGAACGGGGTGCGGTCGTCGCCCAGGCCCAGCAACGCCCCAGCCAAGCCACCCTCGCCCGGCAGCAGCACGAGCTGGCCCGGCGTCGCCGCAAAACCGCCCGCCCGGACGAATGCGCCGCCATCCGGCAGCGCCGTCAGCGCCGCCGCAGCCCCATCCGGCCGTACGGACCATAACGGCAGCGCAGGAGCGTCCGTTGCCGCGGCGTCGGCCAAGCAGTCCAAGTCGCGGTCGAACATCTTACGCCTCCAAGCTGCTTGCCAATTCGCATCGATAGCGTACGGTATGTTGCATATCCATGGCGAACCGCAAACCGGCAAGGACACGGTTTGCGGCCTCTCCTGCCTCCCGGCTTGCAATCTTCGTGCTTAGGCCCAACCATCCCAGCATGTCGGGCTTTTCCTCCCGGGTTAAGGCGGTCCTGGGGCCAACCAACACCGGTAAGACGCATCTTGCGATCGAGCGCCTGCTCGCGCACTCCTCGGGGATCATCGGCTTCCCGCTGCGCCTGCTGGCCCGCGAGAACTACGACCGCATGGTCGCGCGCAAGGGCGTGAAGTCGGTGGCGCTCATTACCGGCGAAGAAAAGATCGTGCCGCCGGGCGCGCGCTGGTATGCCTGCACCGTCGAGGCAATGCCGCTCGACCGCGCCGCCGAGTTCGTCGCCGTGGACGAAATCCAGCTCTGCGCCGATCCCGATCGCGGCCATGTGTTCACGGAACGGCTGCTGCACGCGCGCGGCATGGTGGAGACCATGTTCCTCGGCGCCGAGACCATCCGTCCGCTGCTGCAGCGTTTGGTGCCGCAGGCCGAGGTCGAGACTCGGCCCCGTTTATCGCAGCTCACCTATGCCGGGCCGGCAAAGCTCGTGCGCCTCCCGCCGCGCAGCGCCGTCGTCGCGTTCAGCGCCGGAGAGGTCTATGCGATCGCCGAGCTGATACGCCGGCGGCGCGGCGGGTGCGCCGTGGTTATGGGCCGGCTGTCGCCCCGTACCCGCAACGCCCAGGTGCAGCTTTATCAAAATAAGGAGGTCGACTTCCTGGTCGCGACCGACGCGATCGGCATGGGGCTGAACATGGACGTCGACCATGTGGCGTTCGCCCGCCTCAGCAAGTTCGACGGCCACCGTCCGCGCCGGCTGACGGCTGCCGAGGTCGCGCAGATCGCCGGGCGCGCCGGGCGCGGCATGCGTGACGGGACGTTCGGCACTACGGCGACCTGCCCGCCGCTCGACGACGACCTGGTGCGCGCGGTCGAGGGGCACGAGTTCGAGCCGCTGGAGCAGTTGTATTACCGCAATGCCGCGCTGGATTTCACGACGGTGGATGCGCTGCTGGCGACGCTGACCGCAGCACCGCCGCGCGTCGGCCTGGTGCGGGGTCCGGATGCGACGGACCTCGAGACATTGGAGATATTGTCGCACGAGGAGGACATTCGCCGGGTGGCGCGCGGCCGGCGCATGGTCCGGCTGCTGTGGGAAACCTGCCAGATCCCCGATTTCCGCAAGCTGGCGGACGACACCCATACCCGGCTTTGCGCCCGCATCTTCGGCCATCTGGCGAACGAGGGCACGATCCCGACGGACTGGCTGGAGGGCGGCATCGCCGCGCTGGCGCGGACCGAGGGCGACTTTGACACGCTGATGCAGCGGCTTTCGGGCGTGCGCATCTGGGCCTATATCGCCGCCCGGTCCGATTGGGTCCGCGACGCGCCGACATGGCAGGCGCGCACCCGCGAGGTCGAGGACCTGCTGTCCGACGCGCTGCACGAGCGGCTGACGACACGGTTCGTCGACCGGCGCGCCGCCCATCTGCTGCGCCGGCTGGAGGAGATCGACGGGGAGGAGCTGCTCTCGGCCGTCACCGCCCGGGGCGAGGTCGTGGTCGAGGGGCACTCGGTCGGCCATGTCGGCGGCTTCACCTTCCTGCCGGACCCGCTGGCGGAGGGGCAGGAGAAGCGCCTCGTGCTGCGTGCGGCCCGCCGGGCGTTGCGCGAGTGGATGCCGCGGCAGGTTGCGGGACTGGAAGCGGCGGAGGATGCGGCGCTGTCGCTGGGGGCAGACCATAAGCTCTCCTGGAACGGCGTCCCCGTTGCCCGGCTCCGGCCCGGTGCCAGCCTGCTCCGCCCGCAAGTCGAGGTGCTGGACAGCGAGTTCCTGGACGGCCCGCAGCGTGAGCGGGTGCGGCTGCGGCTGGCGCGCTGGGCTGCTGGCCTGATCGCGCGCGACCTGGCGCCGCTGTTTGCCGCCGAGGCAGCGGCCGGGCAGGATCCGACGCTGCGCGGGCCGCTGCACCGGATCATCGAGGCGGGCGGCGTCGTGCCGGGCTATTCCGAGCATGACATCGCGGCAGAGTTGCGCGGACGGCTGAAGGCGCTGGGCGTACGCGCCGGCCGTTTCGCGCTGTTCCTGCCTGCGGCGTTGAAGCCGCGTGCGCAGGCGACCCGTGCCGCATTATGGGCGATCAGGGCGCGGGTCCCGACTCCTGTGTTGCCGGCGCCGGGCCTGGTGTCGGTGCCGCCACCGCCGGAGTGGCCGCCGGGCTTCGCCGCCGCGATGGGCTGGCTGCCGGCCGGGCCGGTACTGCTGCGGCTCGATATCGCGGAGCGGATCGCGGCCGAGCTCGCCTACGCCACGCGGTTCCGGGCGGCGGCGGTGCCGGACGGCCTGGCGTCGCGGCTTTCCGTCCGCTCCGATGCGGTGCCGGCAGCCCTGCGCGCGCTGGGCGTGCGGCTGGCTCCGGGAGCGGTGCTGGCGGCGGACCAGTATGGGCCGCCCTCGCCGCCCATGATGCTGCCGGGGCGAAGGCGCGACCATGCGGCGCCCGCGGCGCCCGCACCTGCCCCGCGCGTGGCCGATGGGCCGTTCGCGGCGTTGGTCGCGCTTCGGCGTTGAGTAAGGGGCGGTGAGCGGAGAGGCGGCCGGGGAGGACCGGGCGTGGCAGCGGCTCGATAAGTGGTTGTGGTGCGCGCGCTTCATGAAGGCGCGGTCCGACTGCGCGCGCTTGGTCGCCGGCGGTCTCGTGCGCATCAACCGGCAGGTCACCGACAAGCCGCACGCCAAGCTGCGCCCGGGCGACATCCTGACCTTGCCGCTACGGCAGGATGTGCGCGTGGTGCGCGTGCTGGCGCTGGCGGCCCGGCGCGGCCCGGCCCCGGAGGCGCAGGCGCTGTATCAGGAGATCGCAGCGGCCCATGAGGAAACAGGCGAGATCACAGAGGAGTCCTGATGTGCCGGCAGGCGCTTGCGCCCGGGGTGAAAGGACCGCATATGGCCCCACTTGAGAGACGAGGCCGGAAGTGCCGGCGTCTGGCATAGAAAGGGTTGGCGATGACCTACGTGGTCACCGAAAATTGCATTAAGTGCAAGTACATGGACTGCGTCGAGGTTTGTCCGGTGGACTGCTTCTACGTCGGCGAGAACATGCTGATGATCCATCCCGACGAGTGCATCGACTGCGGCGTGTGCGAGCCCGAGTGCCCGGCGGAGGCGATCGTACCCGATAGCGACGACCGCGCGGCGGCCTGGGCCGAGCGCAACCGCATCTTCTCGCTGGAGTGGCCGAACATCGTCCGCAAGGGCGAGGCGCCGGGCGATGCGGACGAGTGGAAGGACAAGCCGGGCAAGGAGGCGTTGTTCTCGCCGGAGCCGGGCCAGCCGTAAGATCGATAAGCGGGCTGGACTGTGCAGGCGGCGGCGCGGGTAGTGGGTCAGTTCGCCCTGATCATAATAAGCCGTCATTGCGAGCCGGCGTCGGCGCGGCAATCCAGAATCTTATGGCCCGGGACTTATGCGTTTGGTCCTGGATTGCCGCGTCGCAAGCGCTCCTCGCACTGACCATGTTCGTTGCGATATAATAATGCTGTGCCGTGCAGCAGCCACGTCGGCCGCAAACTGACCCACTACCGCGTCGCGAGCCGCCGTGACGCAATGCGGAAATTGTGTTATGCTTTGTCGGTCGGTGCGTGATTTCGCTTGATTGAAGCCGGCCCATGACCTGGGCCGTCAACCGGCCGTTGCATCATCAGTTTCAGCACGCGCTTGCGGCCACGCAGGCCAGGAGTATCGCACGGTGCCTACCAAGTCCGCGACAGACAAGCCCGAAATTCTCGATGAGGACGCCCCCGAAGTCCAAGCAACTGCGGAGTCGCCGGCTGTGCCGAAGCCGGCTCCGGAGGCTGCCGAGCCGCAGTTCCGCTCGCCGCCCAAGATGCCTGGCCATATGCCCGGCATGCACGGCCGCCCGCAGATCGTCCCGCGCGCGATGGCGGCCAAGGAGGACTTCGTCGAGGGCGATTATGTCGTCTATCCGACGCACGGCGTCGGCAAGGTGGAGCGGATCGCGACCGAGGAGATCGCCGGGCACAAGCTCGAGCTGATCCATATCACGTTCGAAGAGAACCGCATGACGTTGCGGGTCCCGGTCGCGAAGGCGCGGACCGCCGGGCTGCGCAAGCTCGCGACGCGGGAGATGTTCGACAAGGCGCTGGACTTGCTCAAGGGCCGGGCGCGGATCAAGCGGACGATGTGGTCCCGCCGTGCGCAGGAATACGAGCAGAAGATCAACTCCGGCGACCCGCTGCAGATTGCCGAGGTGGTGCGCGACCTGCACCGGAACGCCGGGCAACCGGACCAGAGTTTCAGCGAGCGGCAGATCTACGAGTCGGCGATGGACCGTTTGGCGGCGGAGATGGGCGCGCTGGACGGCACCGATAAGGCGACGGCGACGCTGAAGCTGGCCGAGAAGCTGAAGGCGATCGTTAAGGGCGCTGCAGTCGAGGTTGATGCCGACGGCGCCGAAGTCGAAGCCGAGATCGAGGCCGACGTTGAGATCGAGGCGGAGTAGTTCGGCCGCCTGCGCCATAGGTCATCAGGCAACAAAAAAGCCCAGAGGATCGCTCCTCTGGGCTCGGTTGCAGAGACCGGCCGTATCAGTTGTTGCTGTTGCGGCCACCAAAGAGCTGCAGCAGCAGCATGAACAGGTTGATGAAGTTCAGATACAGGCTCAGTGCATCGAACACGCTGCGCTTGGCCGCGCCGTCGGTTCCCTCGGCATAGGCGAACTGCTGGTAGTCGCCCTTGATCCGCTGCGTGTCGTAGGCGGTCAGGCCGACGAAGACCAGCACGCCGATCACGCTGATGGCAAACTGCAGCATCGTGCTGCCGATGAACATGTTGACCAGCGACGCGACTATGACGCCGATCAGGCCCATCATCAGGAAGCTGCCGAACTTGCTGAGGTCAGCCTTCGTCGTATAGCCATACAGGCTCATCGAGGCGAAGGTCGCCGACGTCACGAAGAACACCCGGGCGATGCTGGCACCGGTGTAG
Organism: uncultured Acetobacteraceae bacterium; assembly: GCA_964657765.1. GTDB lineage: Bacteria > Pseudomonadota > Alphaproteobacteria > Acetobacterales > Acetobacteraceae > CAHJXG01. The sequence goes on along the minus strand of CAZZWN010000029.1, from coordinate 9,546 downwards.
ACGACGAAGATGTTCGCGAGCGATGCACCCATTGCCGCGGCAAACGCCCAAAACAGCGCCTGGGTCGCCGAACGGGACAGGCGATTGACGCCGAAGCTCAGGACCATGACGAACACCAGCGGAGCGAACATCGCGGCGAAGCCGAGGATGGTCGGCTGCGGCACGTAGTTGCCGCGCGGCGTGACCACCACCCGATAGAACAGTTCGCTCAGGCCCGTGTTCGCGATGGTGTAGGCCACGATGCCCGTCAGCAATAGGCCGGACGACATCCAGTTATAGACGCGCAGCATGTAGGAACGCAGCCCAGCATCGAGAACCGCGGTATCCGCGGCCGTGCCGGGCACGTAGGCTCGAGAGTTGGGGATGAAGGCCATTGTCTTCTTTCCTGATAGGTGGGCGTGACTGCCCATGCAGCGTATGTTGGTTAGAACCAATTCTGGATCAAGCAAAATCGAACGATCAAAATTGCAACCGCGGCTTTACTCGTTTCTCAGGAACGGCGCCGCCCTTGCCCGCAGCGCCGATTCGGTCCCGGCATAACCGAAGCCAAGCATCAGCGCCACGCAGCCCAGGATCGTCGTCGCCAGAATGCCCGGCAGGAAAACCCAGTCCGCCTTCATCAGGAACCGCACGACGCCCCAGCTCGCCAAGGTCCCCACCAACGCCGCGATCAACCCGGCCGCTGCGCCGATAAGCCCGAACTCCACGAGCCACGCCGCCCTGATCTGCCGCCGCGTCGCGCCGAGCGTCTTCAAGACGACCGCCTCCGCCATGCGCCGCCGCTGTCCGGCCGCCACGGCGCCCACCAGCACCAGCGCGCCCGACGCCAGCGTGATCGACCCGGTCGCCGCGAGCGCCGCCGCGATCTTGCCGACCAATGCCGCCACCGCCCCCAGCACGTCCGCGACCCGGATCCCCGACACGTTCGGCAACGCGTCGGTGACCGCGCGCAGGATGGCGCTCTCGTTCGCCGGCGCGGCGCGGACGGTCGCGATATGCGTGTGCGGCGCGTGCTCCAGCAATCCCGGCGAGGCGACCATGGTGAAGTTGATCGACAGCGACCGCCAGGCGATGTCGCGGAGGTTGGCGATGCGCAGGTCGATGTCGCGGCCGAGCACGTTCACCCGCAAGGTGTCGCCCACCCCAACATGCCAGCCGCGCGCCAGGCCCGCATCGAACGATACCAGCGGCGGCCCGGAGTAGTCCGTCGGCCACCACTCACCGGCAACCAGGCGCGAACCCTCGGGGACCGAGCGGCTGTAGGTCAGGCCGCGGTCGCCGCGAAGCGCCCATTGCGTCTCGGGCGTGGCCTGGACCTGGTCCGCCGGCACGCCCTTCACCGAGACGAGCCGGGCGCGCAGGCTCGGCACCTCGGCGACCTCGCCGACGCCGGGCTGGGCATGCAGCACCTGCTGGAAGCGGTCGAGCTGGTCGTTCTGGATGTCGATGAAATAGAAGGTCGGCGCGTTGGCGGGCAGCTGCTCCAGCACCTGGTTGCGGATGTTGCCCTGGATCAGCGCGACGGCGGCGAGGGTCGAGAGGCCGAGGCCCAGCGAGACCAGCATCAGCGGCGTGGCGGCGCCGGGGCGGTGAAGGTTGGCGACGCCCAGGCGCGCCCACGGTGCGGACAATCGCGGGGCACGGCGCGCAAGGGCCATCAGCGCGCTGCCGCCGACGCGGAACAGCAGCAGCGTCGCCATCGCACCGCCGCAGAACCACAGCGCGAAGCCGCGTTCCGGCGAGGCGGCGACCGTCAGCCCGACCAACGCCGCCACCAGCGCGGCCTGGGTCAGCAGCAGCCAGGGCCGGGGACGCAGCCGTGTCGGCAGCAGCGCGTCGCGGAACAGCGCCGCCCCGGGGATTTGCGAGGCGCGGGCCAGCGGCCACAACGCAAAGGCCCCCGCCGTCAGCAGGCCATACGCCGCCGCCAACGCCAGCGACCGCGGATACAGGCCCAATTGCGGCGGAACCGGCAGCGCATCGCCGAACAGCATGACGGCCGCGACCGGGACTACCGCACCGGCCGCCACGCCAATCAGGATGCCCAACGCCGACAGCCCCAGCACCTGGATCAGGAACACCGCGAAGATGGTCCGGGTCGCGGCGCCCAGGCAGCGCAGGGTGGCGATGGTCCGCGCCCGCGCCTCCAGCCACGCCCGCACGCCGGTCGCGACGCCGATGCCGCCCACCAGCAGCGCCGTCAGGCCAACCAGAGTCATGAACAGGCTGGTCTGGTCGATGAAGCGCGCGACACCGGGCGCCGCCTCGGACGCGTTGCGGATGCGCCAGCCCTGGTCAGGGAAGGCGGCATGCATCGCCGCAGTCGTCGCGGCGATGTCCGTCCCCGCCGGCAACACAACTCTCAAGTCGTAGTTCAGCAGCGAGCCCGGCTGCACCAGTCCAGTCGCCGGCAGCGCTGCCGCTGAAATCATTGCGCGCGGGCCGAGGATGGTGGGTGCCGCGACCCGGTCGGGCTCGTTCAGCAGCACGCCGCGCAGCTGCACCGTGCTGTTGCCCACGCGCAGCAGCGCGCCGGGCTGCACACCGAGCCGGTCCAGCACGACCTGCTCTGCGACGAGGCCGGCGACCCCGTCCCTCAACGCCAACGCGTCCTGCAGCGTGCCGCCCGAGACTGCGGCGGCGCCGACGAGCGGGTAGGCAGCGTCGACCGCTTTCAATTCGACGAGTTGCCGCTCGCCGGATGCGCCATCGGCAGCGGAAGCAATCAGCATCGAGCGCATCTGCACGACGTCCGACAGCCGGCCGCCGCGGGCACGCAGCCACTCGCGCAGGTTGTCCGGCAGGCCCTGCGCGCCGGACTGGATTTCGAGGTCGCCGCCCAGGATGCGGCGCCCCTCGGTCGAGAGGCCGCGATCGATGCCCTCGCGCAGGCTGCCCACCGCCGCAATCGCGCCGACGCCGAGCGCCAGGCACGCCAGCACGATGCGCAGGCCGCGCACGCCGCCACGCAGCTCCCGCATCGCGAAGCGCAGCGCGATCATGCGGGCACGCCGACGCGGCCATCGGCGATGCGGATGCGGCGGTCGCAGCGGGCCGCAAGCGCCGGGTCATGGGTAATGAGCAGCAATGTGGTATCGGCGTTGGCCTGCATGCCGAACAGCAGGTCCATCACCGTGCGGCCCGTTGCGACGTCGAGGTTGCCGGTCGGCTCGTCCGCCAGCAACAGGCGCGGGCGCGGCGCGAAGGCGCGGGCGAGCGCGACCCGCTGCTGCTCGCCACCCGAAAGCTGCCCCGGCAAGTGCGTCAGCCGGTGCGCCAGCCCCACGGAGGCCAGGCTGTCGGCCGCACGCTTCTCCGCATCGCGCACCCCGGCGAGTTCGAGCGGCACCGACACGTTCTCCAGCGCCGTCATGGTCGGGATCAAATGGAACGCCTGGAACACGATGCCGATGTTGTCGCGCCGGAACCGCGCCAGCGCGTCCTCGTCGAGTCGCGTCAGCTCCTGTCCCGCAACCGCGACGCTGCCGCTGGTTGCCTTTTCCAACCCGGCCAGCACCATCAATAGGCTGGTTTTGCCGGAGCCGGAGGGCCCGACGATGCCGACAGCCTCGCCAGCCCCTATATCGAGGCTGATCGCAAAATCGGGTCCGCCGAGAATATTGACCGGTCCGGCCGCGGAGGGCACGGTCAAGCGCAGGTCCCGCACCCGCACCAGGGGCGCAGCAGGGTGAGCCACAGATATGTCCATAACGACCCCATATGGCGCGCGCGCTTGGCTGGCCAATGTCGCGCTGCTCGGCGTGCTGGCTTTTTTGACCGCGGCGCCGGCGCAGGCGCGCACGACCCGCATCCTCGTGCTCGGCGATAGCCTGACGGCCGGTTATGGCCTGTCGCAGCCGGAGGGGTTCCAGGCGGTGATGCAGGCGGCGCTGCGCTCGCGCGGGCTGGACGTGACCCTGGTGGACGCGGCGGTGTCGGGCGACACCACGGCGGGAGGCCGGGCGCGGCTCGATTGGGCGCTGGGCGACGGGGTGGACGCGGCGCTGGTCGAATTGGGCGCCAACGACGCCCTGCGCGGCACCAGCCCCGCCAACATGGAGGCGAACCTAGCCGCAATCCTGGACACGCTGACGGCGCGCAAGCTGCCGGTGCTGCTGTCCGGCATGCTGGCCCCGCCAAACCTCGGCGCGGAGTATGGCGACGCGTATAAGGCCGTGTTCACCCGATTGGGCAAGCGGCCCGGCGTGCTGTTCGACCCGTTCTTCCTGCAGGGCATCGCCGGCGACCCGGCGCTGAACCAGGGCGACCGCATCCATCCCAACCCCGAGGGCGTGCGCCTGGAGGTCGCGCGGCTGCTGCCGATGATGGAGCGGCTGGTCGCTGCGGCCAACGAGGCGCGGTGATGCGGCTGTTCGTGGCGCTGGAGCTGCCGAACTCGTTGCGGGAGCGGCTGTCCTGGATGGCGGGCGGCCTGCCGGGTGCGCGCTGGGTTGCGCCGGAGAACTACCATGTGACGCTGCGGTTCATCGGCGAGTTGCCGGGGTATCGCGCCGAGGAGGTGGACCACGCGCTGGCCGGGCTGCGCGCGCCGGGGTTCACGTTGCAATTGAAGGGTGTGGGCACGTTCGAGAAGGGCGGCCGGGTCAACAGCCTTTGGGTCGGGGTGGAGCGCAACCCGCAGCTCGACCACCTGCAGACCAAAATCGAAACCGCCCTGCAGCGCGCAGGATTCGAGCGCGAGCGGCGCCGGTTCATGCCGCATGTGACGCTGGCGCGGATGGACGGCATCCCCGAGGCCAAGATCGCCGCCTGGGTGGCCGGCCATAACCTGTTCCGCAGCGATCCGGTGGTAGTCGAGCACTTTACTTTGTTCAGCTCGCGGCTGGGCAAGGAGCAGGCGGTCTATACTCCTGAAGTGGAGTACGAATTGGCGTGCCACGCTTGACACAATGCGGGGGTTGTCATCCCGGCGACGGCATTAGCCGGGAGAGCGGGCTATCGACATCTCGCGACGTGGACGGCATCTGGGCGATATCGATCGGCACCTCCGGCCCTGTCTATCCCGCGGCGGGGTTCGTCGCCGACGCGTCGCACGCGCGGACGGTCGAGCTGGACCTCGGGCCCTCCGCCGGGTCGGCGCTGTTCGACGATGCGCATCACGGCCCGGCCGCCAAAGTCGTCCCGGCCTTCGTGGAGCGGCTGCTGCACTCTATATAGACGGCATGAGTCTCGACGACCTGGCCGCGGAGGTCCGCGCCTGCAACTATTGCGCAGACAAGCTGCCGCTCGGGCCGCGGCCCATCCTGCGCATCTCCACAACCGCGGCCATCCTGATCGCGAGCCAGGCGCCGGGCACCAAGGTGCATGTCAGCGGCACGCCCTGGACCGACGCCTCCGGGGTGCGGCTGCGCAATTGGCTCGGCATGACGCCGGACGAGTTCTACGACCCGGCGCGCATCGCCATCCTACCGATGGGGCTGTGCTATCCCGGCCGGCTGCCGCGCGGCGGAGACGCGCCGCCGCGGCCGGAATGCGCGCCTTTGTGGCGCCGGCGGCTGCTGGATGCGATGCCGGGCATTCGGCTCACGCTGCTGGTCGGCAGCTATGCCCAGGCCGACGCATTGGGGCCGGGCGCGATGACCGACCGGGTGCGGGACTTTGCGAAATACCTGCCGCGCTACTTCCCGCTGCCGCACCCGAGCTGGCGCACCGAGGTCTGGGAGAAGCGCCATCCCTGGTTCGTCACCGACGTGCTGCCGGCGCTCCGGGCCGAAGTGCGGCGCGTGCTGACCCCGGACGCACCGTAATCACCGCACCCCCTCCAGGATCGCGGCCAACTTACGGTCACGGTCCGCGGCCATCTCGGGAATCGGTTTGCCGCCTGCCTCCGCCAGCACGCCATCGATCAGTGCCTGCTCAAAGCCGGGCGTCATCTCCGGCGTGCCCAAATCCGGCCATAGCTTGGCGACGGGAATGTGGTCCAGCAAATAGCGCAACCCCCCAGCGCCGCCGCCGAGATGATAGGTCATGATCGGACCCATGATCGCCCAGCGCAGGCCCGGCCCCTGGCTCACCGCCGCATCCACGTCCGCGACGCTCACCACGCCCTGCTCGACCAAGTACGCCGCCTCCCGCCACAGCGCCGCCTGCAGCCGGTTGCTGACGTGGCCGGGCATCTCCTTCATCAAGCGGATCGGGTGCTTGCCGATCGCGGCGTAGAACCGCATGGCGCGGTCCACCGCATCGGGCGAGGTCCGCTCGCCGCCGACGACCTCGACCAGCGGGATCAGGTGCGGCGGGTTGAACGGGTGGCCCAGCACCAGGCGCTCCGGATGGCGGGTCCGCGCCTGCATCGCCGTGGGCAGTAGGGTCGAGCTGCTGCTGGCGATGATGGCGTCCGGCGGGAGCGCTGCGCTGATCTGCTCGAACAATGCGACCTTCAGCTCGATGCGTTCCGGCCCGTTCTCCTGCACCCAGCCCGCGCCCTCGACCGCATCGACCGGGTCGGCGGTGAAGCGCAGGCAGCTGGGATCGGCGTCGGGGTGCAGGCCCAGGCGTTCGAGGGTCGGCCAGGCCTGCTCGACGAAGTGGCGCAGGAAGCCCTCGGCGTGCGGCGCCGGGTCGCTGGCGGCGACGGACAGGCCGCGCGACAGGAAGTACGCTGCCCAGCTTGCCCCGATGGTGCCGGTGCCCAGGACGGCGACGTGGCCGATGCCCTCATGCATGGATATTTCCCCTCTCTATGTCGCAGGCCGTTCGCGCGCCGCCTTGAACCCGGCCACGAAGCGGGCCAGCGTGTCGGAGGTCTGGCCGCGGGGCAGCATGGCCTCGATCAGTTGAAAGCGGCCCCGCGTGGCATGGGCGCGGGCCAATGCATCGGCCAGCTTGCGCCGGGTCGCGACGCGCACGCCATCGCCGCCGAGCGGGCCGGCCAACTCGGCGAAGCGCCAGTCGTCCAGGTTGTTGAAGGCGCTCTCGGGCTGAAACACCCGCAGCATCTCCCATGATGCGTTGTTGAACACGATCACGATCGGGTCCCAGCCATAGCGGCGGCAGTTGCCCAATTCGAACCCGGTCATCTGGAACGCGCCGTCGCCGACCAGGATCAATGGCCGCCGGCCCGCCGCGACGCAGGCGCCCAGGCCCGCCGGCACGCCATAGCCCATGCCGGCGTAGTAGCCCGGCGCAACCAGGTCGGTGTTGCGGATCTCCATCGCCGTGAACAGGCAGTCGCCGATGTCGGCGGCGATCGGCAGCGGGCCGTGCCGGGCGAACAGGTCGTTGATGGCGGCGGCGATGTCGCTCGGCGCGATCGGCGTATCGTCGGCTGGCAATGCCTCGGGAAAGTGCTCGGGCGGCATGGCGCAGGGCGGGCGGCCGTGCCCCTCGCCAGCCTGGGTCAGCCCAGTCTGCGCCAACATCGTATCAATCAACGCGTCCATCGGAATATCCGGGTAGCTATGGTGCCCGACCTGCACCTGCCGGTTGATCGCCAGCATTGCCCGGCGCATGTCGATCTTGCGCTCGCTGACGGCGAAATTGGTGTCGGACAAGATAACGCCGAGTAGCAGCAACGCGTCCGATCGCTCGACCAGCGCCGTGACCGCTGGCTGCCCGGCGGCTCCCAAATAGGTTCCGCGCACGACGTCCCGGTGCCCCGACAGCAGCCCGCGGCCCATGAATGTGCTGACGACGGGGATGCCCAGCCGGCTCGCCAGCTCGGCGACCTTGGCCTCGACGCCATAGCGGCGGACCTCGATGTCCACCATGATGCAGGGGCTCGCGGCGCTGCGCAGGCGTTGCAGGATTTCGGCGGCGGCTTCGTCCAGCGCTTCCGGCAGCACGGGGCTGGGCGGGAGCGTCGGCACGGGCTCGACCTCGACGCCCACCATATCACGGGGCAGCTCAATATAGACCGGCAGCGAGTATTCCCGGGCGCTGCGCAGTACGCGGGCGATCTCGGCGGGCGCACGGGCCGGGTCGTCGAGCACGGCCTGGTCGCAGGTGATCTCGCGGAAGATGCGGGTCTGGGTGTCGATCTCGCGGCTCATGTGGTGCAGGCGCCATCCGCTGGCGCGTTCGTGCACGCCAGGGGCGCCGGAGACGACGACGACGGGCACCCGCTCGGCATAGGCGCCGGCGACGGCGTTCACCAGGTTGAACGCGCCGGCGCCCCAGGTCACGACGGCGACCGAGATCGCGCCATGGAACCGGGCGGCGGCGTCGGCTGCGAAACCTACGGCGGGCTCGTGGCTCAGGGTGTAGAACGGCACCACGGCGCTCTCTTCGATGACCTTGAAGAACGGCAGCACGAAGTCGCCGGGTATGCCGAACAGCTCCCGCGCGCCGTGCTGGCGGAGGGCATCGAGCAGGGCGCGGCCAAGGGCGGGCATGTTGGCCTCGTGTTGTTGACGGCACAGCATGCCATTACCGCCGCCGCGGATCGAGGGCCGCCTGCACGCCATCGACAACGGCGTTGGCCAGCACCACGAAGAACGACGCATACAGCACGGTGGCCATCACCACCGGGAGGTCGAGGTTCTGCAGCGCGTCGTAGGTCAGCTTGCCGATGCCGCGCAGGCCGAACACGACCTCGGTCAGCAAGGTGCCGCCGCCGATCAGTGCGCCGATGTCGAGCCCGAACAGCGCCAGCACCGCCACCAGCGCGTTTCGCAGCGCGTGGCGCAGCAGCACGCGGGCCTCGCTGATGCCCTTGGCGCGGGCGGTGCGTATGTAGTCCTGGCGGTAGGCCTCAATGAGGCTCGACCGCAGCACCCGGCCATAGACCCCGGCATAGAGCAGTGCCAGCGTGATCCACGGCAGCACCAGTCCGCGCGCCCAGCCGGCGGGGTCGCGCAGCAGCGGCGTGTAGCCGAGCGGCGGCACCCAGGCGAACGCCCAGGTGTCGTGCAGGCGGCTCTGGCTGATCAGGTTCACCACCTCGCCGAGCCAGAACACCGGGATGGAGATGCCGATCAGGCCGAGCGCCGTCACCGCGCGGTCCCATGCGCTGCCCTCGCGCGCGGCGGCGATCAGGCCGATGGCGAGGCCGGCCGCGAGCCAGATCACGGCGGCGCCGGCGGCGAGGGACAAGGTGACCGGCGCCGCCTGCAGCACCGCGGGCACGACGCGCTGACCGCGGTTCACCTGCGACGTGAGGTCGCCGGAGATGAACAGGCGCTGCATCAGCAGGCCGTATTGCACCGGCAGCGGGCGGTCCAGGCCGTAGTCGTGGCGCACGGCGGCCAATGCTTCGGCCGATGCGCCGCGGCCGGCAAGGCGCGCGGCCGGGTCGGCGCCGGGGGTGGCAAAGAAGATCAGGAACACCAGGACGCTGATGCCGAACATGACCAGCAGCGAGCGGATCAGCCGGATGATCATTTGCGGGCCTCGAGCGCCACGCGCCACGCCTCGCCGACCACGTTCAGCGCCAGCACCGTGACGACGACGGCGATGCCCGGCGCGATGGCGACCATCGGGCGGGTGTAGATCAAGGTCTGGCCGTCGGCGATCAAGGTGCCCCAGCTCGCCGCCGGGGCCTGCACGCCGATCGAGAGCACGGACAATGCGGCCTCGGTCAGCAGC
>CAZZWN010000028.1:0-19974 GCA_964657765.1 uncultured Acetobacteraceae bacterium | reverse complement strand
TGCCGTTGCAGATCGAGCCCATGGCGTGCTCGCGGATGCCGAAATGCAGGTTGCGCCCGCCGTAGTTGTCCGCCTCGAAGCTGCCGGCACCCTGGAAGGTCAGGTTCGACTTGGTCGACGGCGCCAGGTCGGCCGCGCCGCCGATCAGCCACGGCACGTGCGGCGCGATGGCGTTCAGAACCTTCTGCGAGCTGTCGCGGCTCGCCATCCCCTTGGCGTCCGCCGGGAAAGTGGGGATGTCGGCGTCCCATCCCTCCGGCAATTGATGGTGGTCCATCTGGTCGAGCTCGGCCGCGAGGTCCGGATACTCCTTCCGGTAGCGGCCCAGCATGTCCATCCATGCCGTGCGCAGTCGGTTCCCGCGCGCGCCCATGCGCTGGCTGAAGTGCTCGCGCACGCCGGGCGGCACCAGGAACTGCGCATCCTCCGGCCAGCCGTAGCTGCGCTTGGCGCCGCGGATCTCCTCCTCGCCCAGCGGCTCGCCGTGCGCCTCCCGCGTGCCGTGCTTCTTCGGGGCGCCGTAGCCGATCACGCTGTGCACGAGGATGAAGGTCGGGCGGTCGTCGACGCCCTCGGCGGCCCGCAGCGCCTCCAGCGTCGCGGCGGTGTCGTTGGCGTCCTCGACGTGCAGCACGTTCCAGCCATAGGCGGCGAAGCGCGCGCCGACGTCCTCGCTGAATGCCAGGCTGGTGGCGCCCTCGATGGTGATGAGGTTGCTGTCGTAGATCCACACCAGGTTCGACAGCTTCAAGTGCGCGGCGGTGCTGGCGGCCTCGCCGCTCACGCCCTCCATCATGTCGCCGTCGCCGCAGAGGGCATAGACGCGGTAGTCATACAGCGGGAAGCCGGGCTTGTTGTAGCGCACGGCGAACCAGCGTTCCGCCATCGCCATGCCGACGCTGTTGGCGACGCCCTGGCCCAGCGGACCCGTCGTGGTCTCGACGCCCGAGGTGTAGCTGTATTCCGGATGGCCCGGCGTCACGCTGCTGAGCTGGCGGAACTGCTTGATGTCGTCGAGCGACACCGCCTCCTGGTCCGTCGCGCCGTGCTCGCCGATGCGGCGGGTGCCGGTCAGGTGCAGCAGCGAGTACAGCAACATCGAGGCGTGGCCGACCGACAGCACGAAGCGGTCGCGGTTGGGCCAGGTCGGGTCCAGCGGATCGAAGCGCAGCACGTCCTGCCAGAGCGTGTAGGCCACCGGCGCCAACGCCATCGGCGTGCCGGGATGGCCGGATTTCGCCTTCTGCACCGCGTCCATCGCCAGGGTGCGGATCGTGTCGATGCAAAGCTTGTCGATGCCGGCCTGTGCCCCGGACTGCACTAGATTGTCGCCGTCTGCTGCCATGTGCTTGGTTCCCTAAGGCTGACCTGTGGCGGATAGGACGCCGGGCCCGATATCGCTGGGGCGCCGACGAACCGGCCAGTATCGACTGGCCACTAATTCGATGCCGCTTGGCACCGCGCATGCAATCTTACGGTGATACTGATCGCTCGCGAGGCGGAAATAAAGCTGGCCGTTGCAAGCGGGCATCACGGAACCTTGACTATCGGTGAGTCCAACGTGCCCGCCCCGCCGTCGGTTGCGTGTGTCAATCCTATGAACCTTACGACGGTGCGCCTCCTCAACGTCAGCAGCCTGGGACCGAGGGTGCATCGTATGGCCGAGGGCTTCAAGTGACCGCGCCTATGCTCGCGGCCACCCATGGTCGCGAACGTCGGGCCCAGCACGGGGCGGGCGGCGTGGCTGGCCTAGGAGTTGCTTGGCCTTTGAAGATGCAGCAGAAGCCTGTCGTGACCGAAACCGAATACGTCATCACCCGTGAGGCGCTGCGCGACGACGCCATGCGCCGTATGGTCGCCGCAAGCGCTCCCGACATGCGGCTGCTCACCGATGCGGAGCGCACGGCCTCGCTGGAGGCGACGCTCGCCGCACGGCCGGACGCAGGCGGGGGCGTGTGGCTGTTCGCCTACGGCTCGCTGATCTGGAACCCGGCGCTGCATTTCGACCAGCGACGCCTCGCCCGCGTGCACGGTTGGCACCGGTCGTTCTGCCTGTTGACGCAGGCCGGGCGCGGCACGCCGGACAATCCGGGCCTGGTGCTGGGCCTCGACCGCGGGGGGGCCTGCACCGGCGCTGCGTTCCACATCCCGGAGGCGCTGCTGGCGGACGAGCTGTCGCTGCTCTGGCGGCGGGAGATGCTGTCCGGCAGCTACCGGCCGCGTTGGGTGCGGGTGCGCGGCGCGGACGGGACGCCGTTCGGCCACGCCATCGCCTTCACCATACTGCGCGACGGCGAGCACTATGCGGGCTGCCTGTCGCGGGACGACATCGTGCGCCGCCTGGCCTCTGCCTGCGGCGCGCTGGGCAGCTCGGCCGACTATCTGTTCCGCACGCGGGACGGACTGCGCTCGCTCGGCATCCAGGACGCCGGGATCGAGGACCTGGCACGACGGGTGGAACGCGCATGTGCCCTCTCGACGCCAGGCGTTGCCATCGCCACGTAGGCGGAATGTCGACCTCCCTCGCCCGTCAGATCGCCGCCGCCCCGCCGGTCACCTTTGCGCCCAAGAAGCAGGCGCCGAAATCGGACGGCAAGCGGCTGCGCGTGGTGTCGGAATACGAGCCGGCGGGCGACCAGCCGACTGCGATCCGCGAGCTCACGGCGGGGATCACCCAGGGCGAGCGCGACCAGGTGCTGCTGGGCGTCACCGGGTCCGGCAAGACGTTCAGCATGGCGAAGGTGATCGAGGCGATCCAGCGGCCGACCTTGGTGCTGGCGCCCAACAAGACGCTGGCGGCGCAGCTCTATGCCGAGATGAAGGGCTTCTTTCCCGACAACGCCGTTGAGTATTTCGTAAGCTATTACGATTATTACCAGCCGGAAGCGTATGTTCCGCGGACCGACACCTATATCGAGAAGGACAGCCAGATCAACGAGGCGATCGACCGCATGCGCCATAGCGCCACGCAGGCGCTGCTGGAGCGCAACGACGTGGTCATCGTCGCCTCGGTGTCGTGCATCTACGGCATCGGGTCGGTCGAGACCTACGGCCGCATGGTCGTCAAATTAGAAGCTGGCGGGCGGATCGACCGCGACACCCTGGCGCGTGCGTTGGTGGAGCTGCAATACCGCCGCAACGATGTCGCCTTCGCCCGCGGCACGTTCCGGCTGCGTGGCGAGACGATCGACGTGTTCCCGAGCCACCTCGAGGACCGTGCCTGGCGCATCACCCTGTTCGGCGACGAGGTCGAGAGCCTGCGCGAGTTCGACCCGCTGACGGGCGAGCTCACGGGGACGATGGACCACGTGCATATCTACGCCAACAGCCACTACGTGACCCCGCGGCCGACGCTGGCGCAGGCAATCAAGGACATCAAGGTCGAGCTGCAGGACCGGCTGAAGCAGTTCATCGCCGAGGGCAGGCTGCTGGAGGCGGAGCGGCTGCAGCAGCGCTGCACCTTCGACATCGAAATGATGGAGACGACAGGGAGCTGCAAGTCGATCGAGAACTACTCGCGGTATTTGTCCGGCCGCAAGCAGGGCGAGCCGCCGCCGACGCTGTTCGAATACCTGCCGGAGAACGCGCTGCTGATCGTGGACGAGAGCCACGTGACGGTGCCGCAGATCGGCGGCATGTCGCGGGGGGACGCGGCGCGAAAGGGGGTGCTGTCGGAGTTCGGCTTCCGGCTGCCATCCTGCCTCGACAACCGTCCGCTGCGGTTCGAGGAGTGGGACACGTTCCGCCCGCAGACGGTGTTCGTGAGCGCGACGCCGGGTCCTTGGGAGATGGAGCGGACCGCGGGCGTGTTCGCCGAGCAGGTCATCCGCCCGACCGGGCTGATCGACCCGGTGACTGAAATACGCCCCGTCGAGCGCCAGGTCGACGACCTGCTGGCCGAGGCGCGCGTGGTGATCGGCCGCGGCGGGCGCATCCTGGTGACGACGCTCACCAAGCGCATGGCCGAGGACCTGACGGAGTATTTGACCGAGCACGGCATCAAGGTGCGCTACCTGCACTCCGACATCGACACGCTGGAGCGGATCGAGATCATCCGTGATTTACGGATGGGGGTTTTCGACGTGCTGGTGGGGATCAATCTGCTTCGCGAGGGGTTGGATATTCCCGAATGCGCGCTGGTGGCGATCCTGGATGCCGACAAGGAGGGCTTCCTGCGCAGCCAGACGTCGCTGACGCAGACGATCGGCCGGGCGGCGCGCAACGTGGACGGCCGGGTGATCCTGTATGCGGACGTGATGACGCGCAGCTTGCGCGCCGCGATCGAGGAGACGGACCGGCGGCGCACCAAGCAGAGCGCCTGGAACGATGCGCACGGCATTACGCCGACGAGCGTGCGCAGCCAGATTGGCCAGGCGCTGCAGTCGGTGTTCGAGCAGGATTATGTGACCGTCGCGCCAGTGAAGGACGCAGGCGTTACGGATTTCGTTGGCAAGGACCTGAAATCGGCGATTGCCGAGATGGAGAAGCGGATGCGGGCGGCGGCGGCCGACCTGGAGTTCGAGACGGCGGCCCGGCTGCGCGACGAGATACGCCGGCGGGAGGCGCTGGACCTTGGGCTGCCGGCGCCGCCGGCGAGTGCGGCGGCGTTCGCCGGGCGCGGGAAGAAAGACCCGACGCCAGAGCCGTTGGGGCCGGGCGGTGGAGGGTACGATCCGGAAAAGCGGAAGGCTGGGCGGCGGCGGGGACGGTAGGGGTTTGGACGCATAGCATCGCGGCGACAGGCATGTTTATCAGTTACTGTTCGAGGTCGGACGCAGGCCAGCCGTGGTTCGACCCTGAACCTGACCGCTATGAGCAGAAAGACTGCTTCGCGTTCACGAATACTGATTCTGAATAGAATTCTCCAATCTTAGCCGATTATAGGACTTCGCCCCCTCTGAACCTGCGCTTCTTGCCTCGATCAACCTCCGTAGATGTCCGCCATTAAAGAAGAAATATCGAAACGACCTATGTCTGTAGACACAATCTTATGTCTTCTGTGACCCACTATCCGTAACCGTCACGTCCAGCTACGCAGCCGCATGCAAATGTCCATCCCAACCACCATTCCTCGCTTTGCCCTAGTCACCGGCGGTGCGCGGCGGCTCGGCAGCGCCACCGTGCTGGCACTCGCCGAAGCAGGCTTCGACGTCGCGATTCACTGCCATCGCAGCCAAACCGAGGCGAATACCCTCGCCGAGCAGGTCCGCGCCCAGGGTGTGCACGCGACAGTGATCGCCGCCGACCTCGGCCACGAAGCCGCTGTGCAGGATCTACTCCCCGCCGCCACAGCCGCGCTCGGCCCCATCGGCGTGCTGGTCAACAACGCCAGCACCTTCGAGCGCGACGAGTGGGAGGACGCGACCCGCGCCAGCTGGGACCAGCACATGGAGCCGAACCTGCGCGCGCCGTTCGTGCTGACCCAGGCCATGGCCCGCGCCCTGCCCGATACAGCGAGCGGCGTCGTGATCAACATGATCGACCAGCGGGTCTGGTCGCTCACCCCGCATTTCGTCTCCTACACCGTCTCCAAGGCGGCACTCTGGGCGCTGACGCAGCAGATGGCGCTGGCGCTGGCGCCGCGCATCCGGGTCAACGCCATCGGCCCCGGCCCGGCCCTGCCCAGCCCGCGCCAAACCCAAGAACAGTTTGACCGCCAATGCGCCTCCGTCCCATTGCAGCACGGCACCAGTCCGGACGAGATCGGCCGCGCGGTCATCGCCATCCTCGCATTGCCCGCGATGACCGGGCAGATGATCGCGCTCGACGGCGGCCAGCACCTCCAATGGCAATCCGGTAGCAGCGGGGCCGGCAACAGCGGGGTCGAAGAATGAGCGACATCGCCCAACCCGGCATTCGCCACGTTTTCCTGCGCGACATGGTGCTGCAGGCCAGCATCGGATGGTATGCCCACGAACACGGCAACCCACAGCGCGTCCGCATCAACGTCGACCTCGGCGTCGATGAGGACACCGACACCTCCGACAACCTCAAACGCGTGGTCAGCTACGAGACCGTTGCGATAGCGGTACGGGAGATCGTGGCGGCCGGGCACATCAAGCTTGTTGAAACCCTGGCCGACCGGATCGCCGCTGCCTGCCTGACCGACCCGCGAGTACGGTCCGCGCGGATCCAGGTCGAGAAGCTGGACGTATTCCCCGACGCAGCATCGGCCGGCGTTGCAATTATTCGATATCAATCAGGAACGGATACAGGTGCGCCGGTTTGATGTTGTCCACGGCAGCCCGCTCAATCCCAATGATTGCAAAGACATGCGCGATGACGCTCAGTGTGAGGACTCAGAGCAACACACAAACATAATCAAAACAGCGATTTAGCGACTCTGCCCAACATTTGGGCAATCCCAGGGAACGCCCGTAAAACCGCGCTCATACGCTTTTCATCCGCAGCTCTTCCACAGAGTTGTCCACAGCTTCCGTGGATAGAAACCCGCCTTGTGGATCAAGGCTGCACCGCGTGAGGCACTTGAGGCGCGGCCGGGCACGCCCCTATTGAACCCAATGCACGATGCCGATCCTACCCCGGGCGAGTCCGGGCCGCCTCCGACCATCATGGCCGTCGCTGAAGCCCCCAAGGGCGTCGGCGTGATCGAGCGCGCTTTGCTGACCATGCCGCTCAGCCCCGGCGTATACCGCATGCTCGATGCGCGCGGCGAAGCCCTCTATGTCGGCAAGGCCAAGAGCCTCAAGAAGCGCGTCTACTCCTACACGCAGCTCGCCCGGCTGAACGAGCGCCTGCGCCGCATGGTGTCGGAGACTGTCTCGATGGAGATCGTGACCACGCATACCGAGGCCGAGGCCCTGCTGCTCGAGGCCAACCTGATCAAACGGTTAAAACCTCGTTTTAACATCGTTTTGCGTGACGACAAAAGCTATCCCTGGCTGATGCTGACCGAGGACCACCCATTCCCGCAGATCGTCAAGCACCGCGGCTCGCGCAGCCGCAAGGGCAGCTACTACGGGCCGTTCGCGTCGGTGTGGTCGGTCAATCAGACCGTGAACGCCATGCAGCGCGTGTTCCTGCTGCGGTCATGCCAGGACAGCGTGTTCGCCAACCGCAGCCGCCCCTGTCTGCTGCACCAGATCCGCCGCTGCTCGGCGCCCTGCGTCGGGCGGATCGATGCGGCGGATTATGGCCGTCTCGTGGACCAGGCCCGCGCCTTCTTGGGCGGCAAGGCGAACACGGTGCAAAAGGAGCTCGCCCACGAGATGGAAGCAGCCGCCGAGCACCTCGAATACGAGCGTGCGGCGGCGATCCGCGAC
This sequence comes from uncultured Acetobacteraceae bacterium, assembly GCA_964657765.1. GTDB lineage: Bacteria > Pseudomonadota > Alphaproteobacteria > Acetobacterales > Acetobacteraceae > CAHJXG01. Next base: position 12,691 of record CAZZWN010000028.1, on the reverse strand, counting down.
CGCATCCGCGGGCTGACGCACGTGCAGGGCACTGCGGTCATCAACCCGGCCAGCCTGACGGACGCCGATATCATCGCCGGGCACCAGATCGGCGGGCAGACCTGTGTGCAGGTGTTCTTCATCCGCGGCGGGCGCAACAACGGCAACCGGGCGTTCTTCCCGACGCACTCGCGCGATATGGAGCTGGACGCCGTCCTGGCCGCGTTCGTCGCGCAGTTCTACGACGATAAGCCATCGCCGGAAACAGTGCTGCTGAACCACCCGGTCCCGGAACAGGATCTCGTGGCAGAGGCGTTGTCGTTGAAGGCTGGCCGCAAGGTCACGCTGGCGGTGCCGGTCCGCGGCGAGAAGCGCGCCGTGGTGCTGCATGCCGAAACGAACGCGCGGGAGGCGCTCGAGCGAAAGCTGGCCGAGAGCGCCGGGCAGACGAAATTGCTGGAGGGCGTCGCCGAGCTGTTCGGGTTGCCGGCCCAGCCCACGCGCATCGAATGCTACGACAACAGCCACATCATGGGCACCGCCGCCTATGGCGTGATGGTGGTGGCGGGCCCCGACGGGTTCATGAAGAATGCCTACCGCAAATACAGCATACGCGGCCCGATCGCGCCCGGCGACGACTTCGCGATGATGCGGGAGGTGCTGGAGCGCCGGTTCGGCCGCGCCCTCAAGGAGCAGGCCGCCAGCGAGAATGGCGAGGGCGAGGCGCCGGCCCTGCCCGACCTCGTGCTGATCGACGGCGGCGCCGGGCAGCTTTCTGCGGTGCGCGGGATCATGCAGGACCTCGGCATGCACAACATCCCGTTGGTCGCGATCGCCAAGGGGCCGGATCGCGACGCCGGGCGCGAGTGGTTCCACACCGACGGCCGCTCCCCGTTCCAACTGCCGCCGCGCGACCCGGTGCTATACTACTTGCAACGAGTTCGGGACGAGACGCATCGTTTCGCCATCACCACGCATCGCGCAGGCCGCAGCAAGGCGCTGGTCACGAGCGAGCTGGACGAGGTCGAAGGGGTCGGCAGCGCCCGCAAGCGCGCATTGCTGAACCACTTCGGCTCCGCCCGCGGGGTGAAGGCGGCCGGGCTTGCGGACTTGGAGGCGACGCCCGGCATCAACCGCGAGACGGCCCGGCGCATCTACGCGCATTTCCACCCGGGCTCGGCACGGGAAGCCGGATAGCTGCGGCACCCTGACGCAGGCTCGACATTTCCTTACGCTTGCTGACGCGTTTTGGTCCCTGGGCAGAACTACACACTCCATTCCGCATTGGAATGGATGTCCAAGCTGTCATGACCACGCCGAGCGCCGATGTTCCGAACGCCAGCCTCGACCCGCAAGACTGGACGCCGCTGCGGCTTCAAGGCCATCGAATGCTCGACGACATGTTCGACCACATGCAGGGCCTGCGTGAGGGGCCGCTCTGGCGTGCGCCGCCGGACCGGCTGAGCCGCCCGCCATCGCCCCTGCCGCGCGAGCCCTCCGATCTCAAGCAGGTGCACGCCAGCTTTCTGCGGGATGTGCTGCCCTATTCGAGCGGCAATGCGCATCCAGGCTTCATGGGATGGGTCCAGGGCGGCGGCGCGCCGGTCGGCATGCTGGCGGAGATGCTGGCGGCCGGGCTCAACATCAACGCCGGCGGCCGCAACCACATGGGGATCGAGGTGGAGCGCGAGGTTCTCGACTGGACGCGTGAGATGTTCGGCTTTCCAAAGGCCGCGAACGGCCTGTTCGTGACCGGCGCGTCGGCCGCGAACCACATCGGCGTGCTCGTCGCCCGCACGCGCGCCCTGGGTCCGGACGTCAGGCGACAGGGCGTGCGCGGCACCCGCCTCACCGGCTACGCCTCGACGGCGACCCATGGGTGCGTGGCGCGCGCGATGGAGATGACCGGGCTCGGAGCGGACGCGCTGCGCAGGGTGCCGGTCGATGCCGGCCATCGGATCGATATCGACGCCCTGCGCGCCGCAATCGAGCGGGACCGCGCGCTCGGCTGCACGCCATTCCTGGTCGTCGGCAACGCCGGCACGGTCGACATCGGCGCGACCGACGATCTCGAAGCGTTGGCCGATCTCGCCGCGATGAAGGGGCTCCATTTCCATGTCGACGGCGCCTTCGGTGCGTTGGCGGTCCTGGCGCCCGAGATCAAGCCATGCCTGCGCGGGCTCGATCGCGCCGACTCGCTGGCCTTCGACTGGCACAAGTGGGGGCAGGTTCCCTACGATGCCGGCTGTTTCCTCGTGCGCGACGGTGCTCTGCTCCGTGCCACTTTCGCGGCGGATGCGGCCTATTTGCAGCGTGCGCCAAGGGGCCTCGCCGCCGGGGAGTGGTGGCCGTGCGACTTCGGGCCGGACCTTTCGCGTGGGTTCAGGGCGCTCAAGGTCTGGTTCATGCTGAAGACCTACGGCAGCGCCGCCATCGGCCAGGTCGTGGCCCATAGCTGCGCGATGGCCCGCCTGCTCGCCGATTGCGTGGCGGCCACGCCGGAGCTGGAGCTGCTCGCCCCGGTGCCGATGAACATCGTCAACTTCGGCTGGCGAGGCAGCGGCGGCGACGAGCGCAACGCCGAGACCGTCATGGCCCTGCACGAAGCAGGCCGGGTCGCGCCCTCGCTCACCAACATTGACGGCCGCAGGGCGATCCGCGCTGCGTTCATCAACCACCGCACGGACGCGCGTGACGTGGCGGCGCTGGTCGACGGGGTGCGGCGTCTCGGTTTCGGCTATTTCGTCGATCGTGCCGCCGCATGAACGTGCTCGCAAATCCCGCCAAGCCTCCGCGCTCGACGATCGGCCTCGCTGCGCTGATGCGCCTGGCCTATGCGGGCGAGAGTTTGCAGCCCATCTGGGACCACCTGGTCGCGCGCGTGACGGCCGACCCGGCCGATGCGGCCGCGATGATGGATATGTCGATCGTGCTGCAGCTCTCAGGCGAACGGGAGCGCGGGCTCGCCATGCAGGCCACGGCCCTGGAGCTTGAGCGGACCTACTACCGGCCGCACGGACGCGCGGACGAGCTGCGGGTGGTGGCGTTCGTCGTTGCGGGGGACCTTATGGCGAATACTCCGCTCGATTTCTTGCTCGAAGGCTCCGACATCGAGCTCGTGCTTGTCTACGTACGCTCGGACGGAGCTTTACCGCTCAATGTCCCTGAACACGATGTCGCTTTCATGGCCGTGAGCGAGTCACCTTCGGCGGCTGCGACCTTGCGGGGCGTGGCCAGCGCATTGCGGGGCTGGCCGACCCCGGTGATGAACGGTCGTCCCGAACGCGTCGCTGCCCTGACCCGGGACGGCGTTGCCGCGACTTTTACCGGGGACCCGCATGTGCTGGCGCCGCCGGTCGTCCGGTTGTCGCGACAAAGCCTGGCGGCCCTCGCGGCACGGAGCGTGGACGCCGCAACGATCTGCGGTGGCGGAAGCTTTCCCTTCGTCGTGCGGCCGGTCGGCTCCCATGCCGGAAAAGGCCTTGCGAAACTGGACGATGCCGCTGCGGTCGCCGCCTATCTCGAAGGGCAGCTGGACGCGGAGTTCTACCTTTCGCCCTTCGTGGATTACCGGGGTGCCGACGGCCTGTATCGCAAGCTGCGCATCGCTTTCATCGGCGGGCGCCCTTTCATCTCGCATCTGGCCGTCTCCGAGCACTGGATGGTGCATTATCTCAACGCCGGAATGACGGAGAGCGCCGCCCGCCGCGCCGAGGAGGCGGCGCTCATGCTCGGTTTCAACGACGGCTTTGCCGAACGGCATGCCGCCGGGTTCCGTTCCCTTTGCGACAGGATCGGGCTCGACTATTTCGGCATCGACTGTGCGGAAACACGGGACGGCAGGCTTTTGCTGTTCGAGGCCGATGTCGCCATGATCGTGCACGACCTCGACCCCGAACCCGAGTTCTCCTACAAAAAACCGGTTATGCGGCGCCTGTTCGACGCGTTCCAGCACGAACTCAGTTCCAAGAACCATTTTTCGGGAGTTCCGCTGTAGCCGGGCTGAGGCTAGGACTGTGCAGGCGGCGAGGAACGGGGGGCACAGCATGAACCAGCTCGATTTGAAGGGCCGAACGGCCGTGGTGACCGGCGGCGCGCGTGGCATCGGCCGCGCCATCGCCGAACGTATGCTGGCGTCCGGCGCGACGGTTGCAATTTGGGACTTCGACGTGGCGGCGATGACGCAGACCGCCGCGGAGCTTGCGGCCCAGGGCGCGGTCAGCACGCATCAGGTCGAGCTGACCGATGAGGCCGCGGTGCGCAGCGCTGCCGACGCCACACTGGCGCAGCACGGCCAAGTCGACATCCTGGTGAACAATGCCGGCATCACCGGGGGCAACGCGCCCACCTGGGAGCTGCCGCCCGAGGCGTGGCGCCGGGTGATCGACGTGAACCTGGTCGGGCCGTTCCTCGTCAGCTCGGCGCTGATCCCCGGCATGGTGGCGCGCGGCTATGGCCGGGTGGTGAACATCGCTTCGGTGGCGGGCAAGGAGGGCAATCCGAACGCGTCGCACTACAGCGCCAGCAAGGCCGGGCTGATCGCGCTCACGAAGTCGCTCGGCAAGGAACTGGCCGGCAAGGGCGTGCTGGTGAACTGCGTCACCCCTGCCGCCGCCAAGACCGACATCTTCGCGCAGATGGCGCAGCAGCAGATCGACTACATGCTGTCCAAGATCCCGATGGGCCGCTTCGTCGACGTGCAGGAGATCGCGGCCCTTGCATGCTGGCTCGCCACCGAGGATTGCTCGTTCAGCACCGGCGCCGTATTCGACATCACCGGCGGGCGGGCCACCTACTAAAACGCAGGCGGCATGGACCGGCGGCGATTGCCTGGCTGACCCGGCCGCAAATCTTGTTTATGCTGTGCGGGCATGCTGACAGACCTTCCCAACCTGCTCACCTTGTCCCGCATCGCCGCGATCCCGCTGCTGGTGGCGCTCGTCGCCGTCCGCACGCCGGTGACGGATTTCCTCGCATGCGTCCTGTTCAGCGCCGCCGCGATCACCGACTATTTCGACGGCATGATCGCACGTGGCCGGCGGCAGATGTCCGACATCGGCCGCATGCTGGACCCGATCGCCGACAAGCTGCTGGTGGGCGCGACATTGATGCTGCTGGCGGGGCAGGACCGGCTTTCGACATGGGGCCTGTATCCCGCGATCGTCATCCTGCTGCGCGAGATCCTCGTGAGCGGCCTGCGCGAGTATTTGGCCGGGCTGCGGATCGGCCTTCCGGTCACCAATATGGCGAAATGGAAAACCGGATTCCAGATGGGGGCGCTCGGAACGCTGCTGGCCGGGGACTCGTCGGCCCAACTGCTCCATTTGCGATTCTTGCCGGTGTCGATTATCGGAGAGGCGATGCTGTGGGTCGCGGCCGGGCTTACGCTTTGGACCGGCTGGGATTACCTCGTGGCCGGCTTGCGCCATGCTGCGGGGCCGCGGGCGGACGCGCAGGGTGTGCAGGGCCCCTAAGCCCCGCTTATAGTCACGCCGCTTATGGTCTTGAGCATTCGTTTCGGCGCATGCACACTCGCGACGGCCGATCGGCCGCTACAGGAGCCTTCATCCACATGCGGCGCACCGTCCTGCTCGGCCTGCTCGTCTTGCTTCCTGGTTGCACGGGGTTCGGCGAGTTCCTCAACCATGCGTTCAGCCCGCCCGGCCAGAACCCGAACCTGCCGATGACCGACAGCGAGAACGTGCGCCGCTCATTGGGTCAGGACGTCGACGAGTCGCCGCTTACGCCGGAGCCCGGCAACGTCTGGCCTGGCCCGCAGGCCGCGGAGCCGACGCTCAAGGACGTGGAGCAACAGCCTAGCGGGGGGGATACGACCACCGTGCCCGGCGCACAGCCAGGCCTGCCCGCCGGACGGCAGCCCAGGCCGGAGCCGCGGGGCAGCTCGACCCCGCCCGGCTCGGTCGAGCCCGGGCTGGCGCCGGCGCCGCAGGTCGGCATCAGGCCGCAGCCGCCGCAATCGAGCGCGCCGGGACCGGGGCCGCAGGGCCAGGTCGTGCAAACGCCGCAAGGTCCGGCGGTCGACGCCGGCGGCACCAGCAGCTACCGCCAGCTCAATGCGCCGAACGCGTCCGGGTCGATCATGGTGCCGAACGGCAACGGCACCAGCACGATCATCAATCCAAACGGAAGCATCCAAACCATTCCAACGCCGCGCTGATGGCCCGCATCCTCTATTTCGCCTGGCTGCGCGAGCGCATGGGCCGCGCGGAGGAGGAACTGGCGCTGCCCGAGGGCGTGGCAACGGTCGCTGGGCTGGTGGCGCTGCTGCGGGCGCGCGACGCTGGTGGCGAAGCCGCGTTCGCCCATCCCGCCTTGGTGCGCGCCGCGGTCAACCAGGAGTTCGCGATGCCCGACGCCCCGATACGGGATGCGGACGAGGTTGCATTCTTTCCGCCGGTGACGGGCGGCTGATGGCGGTCGTCCGCGTTCAAGCATCCGCGTTCGACACCGGGACGGAGCTGGCGGCGCTGCTGGCCGGGCGTACCGACGTGGGCGGGATCGGTTGCTTCATCGGCTTGGTCCGCGACAGCGCCGGCGGGCAGCCGATCACTAGCATGACGCTGGAGCATTACCCCGGCATGACCGAGCGCGCGCTTGAGGCCATTGCGGCCGAGGCCGAGGGGCGCTGGGAGCTGCAGGGTTGCATCGTCATTCACCGGTATGGGCGGCTGCTGCCGGGCGAGCCGATCGTGCTGGTGCTGACCGCCAGCGCGCACCGGCAGGCGGCGCTGGACGCGACGGCGTTCCTGATCGATTGGCTGAAGACCCGGGCGCCGTTCTGGAAGCAGGAAGAGTTTGCAGGTGGCGGCCTGCAGTGGGTGGAGGCGCGTACCGCCGATACCGAGGCAGCGGCGCGATGGAGTTTGGAGCCGGCCTCAACGGGCCGCGTTCAAGACTCCGCCTGACGCATCGCAGCGCGGCAACGCACCAGCTCCAGCATCGCCGTGCTGATCGGCATCGGCGCGCCAACCCAGCTGGCGAGTTCGACCACAGCGCCCAGGATCGCCTCGATCTCCAGCGGGCGGCCCAGTTCCAAATCCTGCAGCATGCTCGTCTTGTGCCGGCCTACCTCCGCGCCGCCCTGGATGCGCTTGTCCACGTCCAGCGCGAACCGCACCCCGAGCGCCTCGGCGACGACCTGTCCCTCCAGCATCATGGCGCGGGCCACGGCGCAGGTCCCGGGATCGCCCGTGATGACGTCGAGCGTCGCCGTCGTCAGCGCGCTGATCGGGTTGAATGCCATGTTGCCCCAGAGCTTGACCCACAGCTCGTCCCGCAGCCGCGGCCGCACCGGCGCCTTTAGCCCGGCGCCGATCAGCAGGCGGGACAATGTCTCCGCCCGCACGCTGCGGCTGCCGTCGGGTTCGCCCAGGCTGAAGCGGTCGCCGTAGGTGTGGGAGATCATTCCGGGAGCGCTGACGGTAGCGGCGGGATAGATGATGCAGCCCAGCGTCTGTGCCGGCGGCAACGTGTCCCACAGCGCGCCGTGCGGGTCCACCGCCAGCACGCGCCGGCCGCCGAACGGCTCGGGCAGGCCGTGGCAATACCACCAAGGCACCCCGTTCACCGCGGCGACGATGGTGGTGTCGGGCCCGATCAACGGGCGAAGCTGCGGCAGCGCCGGCTCCAGGGAATGCGCCTTCAGGGTCAGGAACAGGTAATCCTGCGGCCCGATCTCGGCCGGGTCCGAGACGGCGCGGGGATGGGTGACGAACCGCTCGCCGCCGCTCTCCAGCACCAGGCCGTCGGCCTGCATCGCCGCGAAATGCGCGCCGCGCGCCACGATTGAGACCGGCGTGCCCGCCATCTCCAACCGCGCCGCCAGGAAACCGCCGATCGCGCCGGCGCCGAATACACAGATGCTCGTCAAATCAGGCTCCCAGGCCCAGCTTCCCCGCGAGGCCGATGCGCTGCACCTTGCCGGTGGCGCCCTTCGGGATGTCGTCCCGCAGCAGGATATGGCGCGGCACCTTATAGGCCGCGAGGCGGGTGGCGCAGAAGTCGCGAATCTCCTGCTCGGTCGCGGACGCGCCGGGATGCAGCACGACGACCGCGCCGACCTCCTCGCCGAGCTTCGCGTGCGGCACGCCGAAGGTCACGACCTGGGCGACGCTCGGATGGTCCAGCAGCACGACGTCGACCTCGAGCGGGCTGATCTTCTCGCCGCCGCGGTTGATCTGCTCCTTGAGCCGCCCGGTGAGGAACAAGTAGCCCTCGTCGTCGATGCGGCCCTGGTCGCCGGTGCGGAACCAGCCGTCGGTGAAGGCGCGGGCGTTGGCGTCGGGGTTGCTGGCGTAGCCCAGGGTGACGTTCGGGCCGCGTATCACCACTTCGCCGACGCTGCCCTGCGGCAGGATCGCGCCGTCCTCGGTCATGACTGCGATCTCGGGCCCGGCAGCCAGGCCGACGGCGCCGGGCTTGCGGGCGCGCGGCGGCAGCGGATTGGACGCCATCTGGTGCGCGGCCTCGGTCATGCCATACGCCTCGACGACGGGGCTGCCGAAGACGTCCTCCAATTCCTGCATGACCTGGGGCGGCAACGACGCGCTAGACGATCGGATCAGCCGCAGCCCGGCGGCGCGGGCACGTTCGGGGTGGGCGCGCATGCGCATCAGGATGGCCTGGTGCATGGTCGGGACGGCGGTGTACCAGGTCGGATGGATCTCGCTCAGCCACTCGCCGAACTTGAAGGCGTTGAACCCCGGAGTGCAGCACACCCCTGCGCCGGCCCGCAGCGAGGACAGCACGGCGGCGACCAGCCCATGGATATGGAACAACGGCATGACATTGAGGCAGACGTCGGCGGGTGACAATGCCAGCGACTCGGCGATATGCCCGGCGGATGCGGCCAGGTTGCGGTTGGTCAGCGGCACGATCTTTGGCCGCGCCGTGGTGCCGGAGGTGTGCAGCACGAGCGCCATGTCGTCCGGGCCCGCCGCACCGGGTTCGGCGGGCGCACAAGCCGTGAGGCCGGACGCTTGCAGCTCATACAGCCCGGCGGCTGCGTCGGACCGCGGATGCAGCTCGATCACGGGGATCGAGAGCCGCTCCGCCACTGCGCGGGCCGGCGTGGCGTCGTGCTCCATGAGGATTATGGCGCGGGGCTTGAGATCGGAGAGGTAGAATTCGAACTCGTCCGCCGTATAGGCCGGATTGAGCGGTGCTGCGGTGCAGGCCGCGGCCACGCCGACGAAGCAGGTCGCCATCTCGGGCCCGTTCGGCAGCACGATGCCCACCCGGTCACCACGGCCGATGCCGACGCCGTTCAGCGCCAGGCGGGTCCGCTCAGCCAGGGCGCGCAGGCCAGCGCCGTCGAGCCATGGGCGGCCCGGCGCGCCTACAGCCCGGCTCGACGCATTGCCGGCCAGGATGGTCCAGATCGAATCAGCCATAATTCGGCAATCTCTATTGCGGCGGTTGCTGCGCGGAGCGGGGGAACCAGGCGGGCACGGTGGCCGGGCTGTCCTGCCCAGCCTTCGCGATCTCGTCGGCCCGATTCTGCCGCGACAGGCTGCGGAAGGTGGCGTAGGGATCGAGGGCGCTGCGCTTGATCTGGTCCACCGGATCGATGAACCGCTCCCGCGTGTCGAGCGCGTTGAAGCCGTAGCGGGCGACGCCGGCCGCCGTGCTGCCGCCGAACGAGGCCCAGGTCAACGGATCGAGGACGATGTCGGCGCCGAACCCGGTAGCGTCACGCGGGTTGCTGGGGCCGATGATCGGCAGGAACAGGAATGGCCCATCGCCCACGCCCCATAGCGCCAAGGTCAGGCCGAAATCGCTGTTGTGATCCGGGTAGCCCCACCCGGTCGCGACGTCGAACAGGCCGAGGCCGCCGGCGGTGGTGTTGATCAGGAACCGCATGAGGCTGTCGCCTGCGCGGCGGGGCTTGGCCGACAGCACGTCGTTGGCGAACAGGACGGGGGTGCCGAGATTGTTCAACGCATTGTGGATCGGCCGCCGGACCGCGCCGGGCACGACGTCGCGGTAGGCGACGGCCACCGGCCGCAACGCATAGGTGTCGATCGTATCGTTGACCCGGTAGAAGAACCGGTTGGTCGGCTCGATCGGATCGTTCAGCTCGCGAAAATCGGCTTGCGCCTCCGCATCGCTGGCGGGCGGACGCTGTGCGCATGCGACGATGGACAGCAGGGCGAAACCGAGCAGCAGGCGGGCAATGGGCGACACGCGCGGTGTTCCTTTCAGGGTCGTGCGATGATCATCCCACGGAACCGCGCGAAATCCCATCCCGGAGTGCGACGCCAGCATCCCGGGCCCGGCCGGAGTGGCACAACTGCCATGGGGCGGCGGTTCCGATGCAGCCGAAGCGGGCTAGATCTTCTTCAGGTCCCCCGGCTTGTGCACCGCTTCCTTGCCGGACTTGGCGGACTTGACCACGAACTGCGGGTCCTCTTTGGTCGCTTTCGCCGTGTGGCCCTTGATGTGCGTCGTTCCGGTCACCTTCTTTTCGACCGTTCCATGGGTTTCCCCGCCGGAGGTTCCCCAACTCACCTTGTCGCCGGGTTTGACAGTCTTGGGCATGGCGCGCTCCTTTTGATCGAGCTCGATGAACAGCGCTGCGGACGCCGGGTTCCCGATCGCCGCGCCCGCCCCTATCTTTCCGACGGGACCAAGGAGCACGCCGCATGAACGTCATCGCCCGCCAGCAGCAAACCAGCCACGATGCGCGCCTCGACCGGCTGGGCGAGGTCGCGGTGCGCGTCGGCTTGGGCTTGGCGCCGGGTCAGGAACTGGTCATCACCGCGCCGCTCGACGCCGTGCCGCTGGTGCGCCGCATCACCGAGCACGCCTACCGCGCCGGCGCATCGCTGGTCACGACCTTGCTGACCGACGACGCAACGGCGCTCGCCCGTTTCGAGCACGCGCCGGATGCGGCGTTCGATGTCGCGGCCAAATGGCTGTATGACGGCATGGCGGCGGCCTATCGCGGCGGCGCCGCGCGCCTTGCCATCGCCGGCGATGACCCATCGCTGCTCGCTGGCCAGGACCCGGCGCGCGTCGCCCGCGCCAACCGCGCCCGCTCCATCGCCTATCGCCCGGCGCTCGAGTTGATCACCGGCTTCGGCATCAACTGGACCGTCACCTGTTTCGCGACCCCGGCCTGGGCGCGCACCATGTTCCCGGACCTGCCGGAGGACGCGGCGGTGGCCAAGCTGTGGGACGCGATCTTTGCCGCCTCCCGCATCGACGCGCCCGACCCCGTCGCCGCCTGGTCCGAGCACAACGCGACGCTGCGTGCGCGCACCACCATGCTGAACGGGCGCCAGTATGCCGCGCTGCATTACCGCGGCCCCGGCACCGACCTGCGGGTGGGCCTGTCCGACCGGCATTTGTGGCTCGGCGGGTCGGAGACGGCGAAGAACGGCATCACCTGCAACCCGAACATCCCGACCGAGGAGGTGTTCACCACGCCGCACCGGCTGCGGGTGGACGGCACGGTGCGCAGCACGAAGCCGCTGTCGTATCAGGGCACGCTTATTCAGGACATGGCGGTGCGCTTCGAAAACGGCGCGATCGTGGATGCGACGGCGCGCACTGGGCAGGAGGTGCTGCAGAAGGTGCTCGGCACCGACGAGGGCGCGCGGCGGCTGGGCGAGGTGGCGCTGGTGCCGAACTCGTCGCCGATCTCGGCGAGCGGGCTGCTGTTCTTCAACACGCTGTTCGACGAGAACGCCGCGAGTCACATCGCGCTGGGCCAGGCCTACCGGACCTGCCTGGAGGGCGGCACATCGGCCTCGGAAGCGGAGTTGGCCGCACGCGGCGCGAACAGCAGCCTGATCCACATTGATTGGATGATCGGCTCCGGGGAAATCGACGTGGACGGCATCGATGCGAACGGCAATGCCGAGCCGGTGATGCGCCGGGGGGAGTGGGCGACCGCGGCCTGACGCCGGTCAGGTGTGCGCTGCAACATTTAGCTTTTGCGGCCGTTATGGGCTAGACCGTGCGATCCCTGGCCCTCCGGCTACGGCTATTTGGTAAAAGCATGCCCTTCCCCAGCGTAAACCCGGCCCTCAACCGCGCCCTCGCCGACCGCGACTACCTCGAGCCCACCGCCGTGCAGTCCGCTGTCCTGGCGGACGAGGCGCTCGGGCGCGACCTCGTCGTCTCCGCGCAGACCGGGTCGGGCAAGACTGTCGCCTATGGCCTCGCCTTCGCCCCCACCTTGCTCGGCGACGCCGAGCGGTTCGACCGGCCCGGCGCACCGCTCGCATTGGTCATCGCCCCCACCCGCGAACTGGCAATCCAGGTGCAGGGCGAGCTTGCCTGGCTCTATCAGCAGACCGGCGCGCGCATGGCGTCCTGTGTCGGCGGCATGGACAGCCGGGCGGAACAGCGCGTGCTGGCGGGCGGCTGCCACATCGTCGTCGGCACCCCCGGGCGGCTGCGCGACCATCTGGAGCGGGGAAGGCTCGACCTTGGCAGCCTGCGCGTCGTCGTGCTCGACGAGGCCGACGAGATGCTGGACCTCGGTTTCCGCGAGGACCTGGAGTTCATCCTCGACGCGACGCCGGGCGAGCGGCGCACGATGCTGTTCTCCGCCACCATCCCCAAGGAGATCGCCTCGCTGGCCCGGCGCTATCAGCGCGACGCGCTGCGCATCGCCGCCGGGGGCCGCAACGAGCCGCATGGCGACATCGAATACCGCGCCGTGACGATGGCGCCGCACGAC
>CAZZWN010000027.1:0-20310 GCA_964657765.1 uncultured Acetobacteraceae bacterium | reverse complement strand
CCAGCGCCCCGGCGGGCGGCGGGTCGGGAAACCGCAGCTCCGCCGGCGCCGTGCCCCAGGCGGCGCAGTCGAGCGCCAAACCCGACAGTTCGGCCTCCAGGATGGCGGGGCGGTCATACGGCGGCAGTCCGCGGTGCAGCGCCGTCGTCCACAGCCGGATCGCCACCCCCGGCGCCTCGCGCCCCGCACGACCGGCGCGCTGATCGGCGGCGGCACGGCTGACCCGGAGCGTGGCGAGCCGGGTGAGGCCGGTCGCCGGGTCGAGCCGCGGCGAGCGCCGCCAGCCGCCGTCCACCACGACGCGCACGCCGGGCACCGTCAGCGAGGTCTCGGCGATGCTGGTTGCGAGCACGACACGGCGGCCCTCGGCGGGGCGCAGCGCCAGGTCCTGCTGCGCCGGCGGCAGGTCGCCATGTAGCGGCAGCACCAGCGCGCCGCAACCGGCGAGCGCCGTCTCGGCCCGGCGGATCTCGCCCATCCCAGGCAGGAACGCCAGGATGTCGCCCTCGTGATCCAGCAGCGCCGTGCGCACGGCACGGGCCATCGCGTCCGGCAGGTCGCGCGGGTCGGCCACGTCGCGGCCCAGATGGCTCACCTCCACGGGGAACATGCGTCCGGCGCTCTCGATTACCGGGCCGTCCAGCAATGCGGACAACCGGGCGCCGTCGAGCGTTGCGGACATGGCCACCAGGCGCAGCTCCGGCCGCAGCACGCGCTGCAGGTCGAGGCACAGCGCCATCGCCAGGTCGGCCTCCAGCGCGCGCTCGTGCACCTCGTCCAGCAGCACCGCGGCGACGCCGTCGAGCGTTGGGTCGCCCAGCAGGCGGCGAACCAGAAGGCCCTCGGTGATGACCTCGACCCGGGTGGCGGCCGACGTGGCCCCGTCGAGCCGCGTGCGGTAGCCGATGGTCTGGCCTACGGGCTCATTGATCAGCGCGGCCATGCGGGTGGCGGCGGCACGGGCGGCGAGGCGGCGGGGCTCCAGCACCAGGATGCGGCCGTCCCCGCGCCAGGCGGCCTCCAGCAGCGCCAGCGGCACGATCGTCGTCTTGCCGGCGCCCGGCGGCGCGACCAGTACGGCGTTGGAGCCGCGTTCGAGCGCCAGGAGCAGGGCCGGCAGCGCCTCGGTGACCGGGAGGACGGGGAGCATGAGCGAGACCTCAATGGCGGGGCGGCCACGCTCCTTATTATAGGCCCGGCGGAATGGCGAATGCCGGCGTGTCGGGCGCGGCATCCGCATGGCGGCCGAATGGGCGTTGGACCCGTCGGCCCCGCCTTAAAATTGCCACGTCCGTTGCCTATGTCATCGATCGTTGGGGCCTAAAGCCTCGTCCCGAACTCCAGGTGTCATCATGACCCGCACCGGTCGCTTCCTTGCAACCCTTCCTGTCTTAGCCGCAATGGCGCTCGCGCCTGTGGCTGCGAATGCCCAGTATTACCGTGGCCATGGTGGCTATTATGGCGGGTATCGCGGCGGTTATGGCTACGGCCATCGCGGTTTCGGCGTCGGCCCGTTCGTCGGCGGCGCCCTGCTAGGGTTGGGCGTCGGCGCGATCGTCGCTGGCCCGCGCTACTACGCTCCGCCGCCGGTCGTATACGCCCCGCCTCCGGTGGTTTATGCGGCGCCTCCGGCCTACTACGCGCCGCCCTAGTACGCGCCCGGCTACTATCCTCGCTATTAGGCCTGTCTTGCTATGCTAACCGGCCGGGCCTTGCAGCCCGGCCGTCCTTCCTAAGCAATGCGGACCCGGACGGTGCCGACGCCTTCGACCATGCCGTCCAGCACGTCGCCGCGTTGCACCGCAGCCACGCCCTCCGGCGTTCCGGTAAAGATCAAGTCCCCTGCCTCGAGCCGCACCAGCTTCGATAGGTAGGCTATCGTCTCCGGGATGCTCCAGATCAGCTTCGATACATCGCTGGACTGACGCACTTCGCCATTGACCCTCAATTCTATGCGGCCAGGCGTGACGCCGGCAGCCGGGACCAGCCCGCCGATCGGTGCCGAATGGTCGAATCCCTTTGCCATGTCCCAGGGGCGTCCGGCCTTCTTCGCCTCGGCCTGCAGGTCGCGCCTGGTCATGTCCAGCCCGGCCGCATAGCCCCACACATGCGCCATGGCATCGGCCTCGCCGATATCGGCGCCGCCCGATCCGATTGCCACTACCAGCTCCATCTCGTGGTGCAGGTCCCGGCACATGCTGGGATACGGCATGTCGGCGTCGCCGGTCACCAGCGCGTCGGCCGGCTTGGTGAAGAAGAACGGCAGCTCGCGGTCCGGGTCGTGCCCCATCTCGCGCGCGTGCTCGGCATAGTTGCGGCCGACGCAGTAGATGCGGCGGACCGGGAAGGTGCCGCCGCCCGCGACGGGCACTTCGGCCTGCGCAGGCGGTGCTATGACGTATTTCGGCATGGATGGCCTCCTTGATTTGCGTGCCGAACCCTACTCGCCTGCATCGCCGGTAAAAAGGTATCGCTAATCGCAGCCGTGTCGGGTATCGGCGTGCAAAAGGTCCGGGAACGTCGATGGTCGTCACAGGTTCGAAGTCGCTCTATATCCAAGTTCTGGTCGCCGTCGCTGCGGGCGTGGCGCTGGGCCATTTCCTCCCCGACATCGCCGTCCAGATGCAGCCCTTGGGCGACGCCTTCGTCCGTCTGGTACGCATGGTCATCGCGCCGATCGTCTTCATCACCGTCGTCGTCGGCATCGCCAAGCTGACCAACGTCGCCGGCGTCGGCCGCATCGGCCTGAAAGCAATCATCTATTTCGAGGTGCTGACGACGGTCGCAATGGTGGTCGGACTGATCGTCGGCCACCTGTTCCAGCCCGGCCTCGGGGTCAACGCCGACCCCAAAACGCTCAGCGCCGGCGCGGTCGCCCGCTTCATCGACCCCAAGGCCGCCCCGAGCACCACCGAGTTCCTGATGGCGATCATCCCGGACCAGATCGTCAACGCCTTCGCCAAGGGCGACATACTCCCGGTGCTGTTCTTCGCCGTGCTGTTCGGCGTGGCGCTCGCCAAGGTCGGGGAACGCGCATCCGGACTGGTCGCGCTGCTGGACCAAGCCGGGGCGGCGTTCTTCGGCGTCGTCTCGCTCATCATGCGCGTGGCCCCGCTCGGCGCATTCGGCGCCATGGCGTTCGCCATCGGCCGCTACGGCATCGGCACGCTCAGCAACCTGCTCTATCTCATGCTGGCGTTCTACGCGACCTGCGTCGTCTTCGTCTTCGTGGTGCTGACGTCGGTCATGCTCTATTGCCGCCTCAGCCTGTTCCAGCTGATGCGCTACCTGAAAGAGGAGTTCTTCATCGTCCTCGGCACCTCCTCGTCCGAGGCAGCGCTGCCGACATTGATGGAGAAGCTCGAGAACCTCGGTTGCTCGCGGCCCCTGGTCGGCCTGGTCGTGCCGCTCGGCTATGCCTTCAACCTCGACGGCACCAGCATCTACTTCACGATGGCGATCGCCTACATCTCGCAGGCGCTGAACATCCCGCTCAGCCTGGGCGAATGGGTCGGCATCCTCGGCGTGCTGCTGCTCACGTCGAAAGGCGCGGCGGCGGTGACCGGCGGCGGCTTCATCACCCTCGCGGCGACGCTCGGCACCCTGGCCGGCAAGCTGCCGGTCGAGTCGATCGTGCTGGTGTTCCCGATCGACCGCTTCATGTCGGAGGCGCGGGCCATCACCAACCTGTTCGGCAACGCGGTCGCCACCATCGTCGTCGCCAAGTGGGAGGGCGAGCTCGACTACGACCGCGCCCGCGCCGTGCTCGCCCGGCACACCGCGCCCGAGGTGTTGAGCCGTGCTTAGCGATCGGCCAGGGTCCGGCGCATGACTGCAGTCCTCGCCATCCACGGCGGCGCCGGCACCATGTCGCCCAGCGGCATGGACGCCGCTGCCGATCGCGCCTATCGCGCCGGGCTGCATCGAGCGCTGATGGCCGGGCACCAGCTCCTGGTTGCCGGCGGCCCGGCCATCGAGGCGGTGACGGCCGCGGTCACCGCACTTGAGGACGATCCGCTGTTCAATGCCGGCCGCGGCGCCGTGTTCGCGCGCAACGGCCAGCATGAGATGGACGCAGCCGTCATGGACGGCGCGACGCAGCGCATTGGCGCCGTCGCGGGGATCTGCGGCCCGCGCAATCCGGTGCAGGCGGCCCGCGCGGTCATGGAGCGTTCGCCGCACGTGCTGCTGGCGGGCCCGGGAGCGATCGAGTTCCTGCGCACCCAAGCCATCGCGTTCGCCGACCTCGACTATTTCTACACGGCCGCCCGCTATAAGGCCTTGCAGGCGATGCTCCTGGCCCGGTCGGAGGTCAGCGCCCGCCTGGACGATGCGGACCGCCACGGCACGGTCGGGGCAGTGGCGCTCGACCAGGCCGGCAATCTCGCGGCGGCGACCAGCACCGGCGGCATGACCGGCAAGCTGCCCGGCCGAGTGGGCGACAGCCCGTTGCCCGGCGCCGGCACCTGGGCGGACGAAGTCTGCGCAATCTCGGCGACCGGCCACGGCGAGAGCTTCATCCGCATCGCCGCCGGTCATGAACTGTCCGCACGGATGCGCCTGACGGGGGAGGACCTCGATGCCGCAGCCGCCGCAGTCATGGCGGCGCTGGAGGCGGTCGAGGGTGACGGCGGCTTCGTCGCGGTCGACGCTGCCGGGCGGGTATCGCTGCCGTTCAACACGCGCGGCATGTATCGCGGCATGATCGGCGCGGACGGCGCGGCGCACACCGGCATCTATCGGGAGCCGCTGCAGCTTTTCGCTTGAGGAGCGGGTGGTGGCGGGCAGGCGGGGCTGGCTTGATCGGTCCGCGCTTGTGTCGCGCGCCCCGAGTGGTTAACTGCCGTGTCGTGCATCATGCACGGGAAGATGGAGCAGGAACATGGCTTACCGGGTCGCGGTTGTCGGCGCCACGGGTGCGGTCGGGCGCGAGATCCTGAAGACGCTGGCCGAGCGGGACTTCCCCGTCCGCGAAGTCGCCGCCGTGGCCTCCGCCCGATCGACCGGGCAGGAGGTCAGCTTCGGCGACAAGGCCGTGCTCAAGGTCAAGAACCTCGACACTTTCGACTTCAAGGGCTGGGACATCGGCCTGTTCAGCCCCGGCGCCAGCGTGTCGGCCATCCACGCGCCCCGCGCCGCCGCCGCCGGATGCCTCGTGATCGACAACACCAGCCAGTTCCGCATGGAGCACGACGTGCCGCTGGTGGTGCCCGAGGTGAACCCGGAGGCGCTCGGCCGCATCCGCCGCGGCATCGTCGCCAACCCGAACTGCTCCACCATTCAGATGGTCGTTGCCTTGAAGCCACTGCACGACCGCTTCCGCGTCAAGCGCGTCGTGGTGTCGACCTACCAATCCGTGTCGGGCGCCGGCAAGGAGGGCATGGACGAGCTATGGGCGCAGTCCCGCGCCATGTACGTGAACGACCCGGTGACCGCGCAGGAGTTCACGAAGCCGATCGCCTTCAACTGCATCCCGCACATCGACAAGTTCATGGACGACGGCTCCACCAAGGAAGAGTGGAAGATGGCGGTCGAGACGCGGAAGATTCTGGGGTCGGAAATCCTGGTGCAGGCGACCTGCGTCCGGGTGCCGGTGTTCATCGGCCATAGCGAGGCCGTAACGGTCGAATTCCATGAGCCCGTCACCGCGGCGGACGCCCGCGCCATCCTGCGCGACGCGCCCGGCGTTGTCGTGATGGATAGCCGCGACGACGGCGGCTATATGACGCCCGCGGACTGCGTGGGCGAGGACGCGGTGTTCGTCAGCCGCATCCGCCGCGATCCGACCGTGGAGCACGGCCTGTCGTTCTGGTGCGTGTCGGACAACCTGCGCAAGGGCGCCGCGCTGAACGCCGTGCAAATCGCCGAGGTCGTCGTGGCGCAGGGTTTGCTGAAAAAGGCAGCCTGAACCCGGCCTAACGGTGTCGCAAAGGCTGAGATCAGGCTCCGAACCCGACGGCACGTCCGGCCGCCGGGCGCCCGATTGCTGCACTGCAGTTGACCATTCGTTGACCCTGCTTACCTCAGGGCATAGGAACATGCGGGCACTCGCCGCACGGGGAAAATTTCGAATGGCTGCAGCATGAAGGACGTCCGCGACGCGCTGATGGTCGCCTACACCAGCGAAGGCAAGACCGTGCGCCGGCCGTTGTCGCCGCACCTGCAGATCTACACGCCGCAGATGACCTCGATCCTGTCGATCATGAACCGCGTGACCGGCATCGCACTCTCGGCCGGCACGCTGCTGCTGGTGTGGTGGCTGGTCGCGGCCGCGAGCGGCCCGGCGGCGTTCGACACGGTGCAGGGCTTCATCGCGTCGCCCGTTGGGCTGTTCGTGCTGTTTGGCTGGACCGCGTCGCTATTTTTCCACTTCTACAACGGTATTCGGCACTTGGGCTGGGACGCCGGCTTCGGTTTCGACCTGCCGCAGACCTACGCAACGGGCTGGGCTGTGGTGATCGCCACCGCGGCCAGCAGCGTCCTGGTATGGGCCATCGGCCTTTGGTTGCTGAGGGGCTGACACGATGAAGGAAAGCATTTCCATCGATGTGCGCCGCAGTCAGCTCGGCCGGGCGCGCGGCGTGGGTGCCGGGCACTCCGGTGTCGAGCACTGGCGCATCGAGCGCATCACCAGCATCGCGCTGGTGCCGCTTACGCTCTGGTTCATCTACGCCATGCTGCATCTGGTCGGTGCGCCGCAACAGGCTGTTGCCGCCTGGGCCAGCAACCCGGTGAACACCGTCCTGCTGCTCGTTACCATCGTGATGACCTTCCATCACATGCACCTGGGTTTGCAGGTCGTCTGCGAGGACTATGTAGCGAACAAGTGGCAGATGAGCCTGATGATCCTGGGCGCCAAGTCTGCGGCACTACTGCTTGGGCTGCTGTCCAGCGTTGCAGTGCTGAAACTGGCCCTATCCTAAAAACTGAATGACGCCATATCTGGTGCTACTCTTCTCGAGGCGAGCCAAATGAACGCGATTACCATGCCGTCGGCACGGGCCTACAACGTCATCGACCACACCTACGACGTCATCGTGGTGGGTGCGGGCGGTGCCGGGCTGCGCGCGACGCTGGGAATGGGTGCCGCCGGGCTGCGGACGGCCTGTTTGACCAAGGTGTTCCCAACCCGCAGCCACACGGTCGCGGCGCAGGGCGGCATCGGCGCGGCACTCGGCAACATGGGCGAGGACGACTGGCGCTGGCATATGTACGACACCGTGAAGGGGTCGGATTGGCTCGGCGACCAGGACGCGATCGAATACATGTGCCGCGAGGCGATCCCGGCGGTTTACGAGCTGGAGCACTACGGCGTGCCGTTCAGCCGCACCGAGGACGGACGCATCTACCAGCGCCCGTTCGGCGGCCATATGAAGGACTACGGCAAGACGCCGGCCATGCGCGCCTGCGCCGCCGCCGACCGCACCGGCCATGCCATCCTGCACACGCTGTATCAGCAGAGCCTGAAGCACGAGGTCGAGTTCTTCGTCGAATACATTGCGCTCGACCTGATCATGGACGAGGAGGGCGCCTGCCGCGGTGTCATGGCCTGGTGCCTCGAGGACGGTTCGATGCACCGGTTCCGGGCACAGAACGTCGTGCTCGCCACCGGCGGCTATGGCCGGGCGTATTTCAGCTGCACCAGCGCGCACACCTGCACCGGCGACGGCAACGGCATGGCGATCCGCGCCGGCATCCCGATGCAGGACATGGAGTTCGTGCAGTTCCACCCGACCGGCATCTACGGGTCCGGCTGCCTGATCACCGAGGGCTCGCGTGGCGAGGGCGGCTATCTGACCAACTCAGAGGGCGAGCGCTTCATGGAGCGCTACGCGCCGACGGCGAAGGACCTGGCCAGCCGCGACGTGGTGTCGCGCTCGATGACACTGGAAATAAATGCCGGCCGCGGCGTGGGCGCCAACAAGGACCACATCCATCTGCATCTGGAGCACCTCGGTGCCGAGCTGCTGCACGAGCGGCTGCCCGGCATCAGCGAGACGGCAAAGGTGTTCGCCGGCGTCGACGTGACGAAGGAGCCGATCCCGGTGCTGCCGACCGTGCACTACAACATGGGCGGCATCCCGACCAACTACCGCACCGAAGTGCTGCGTCCGACCGCGAAGGACCCGGACGCCGTCGTGCCCGGCCTGATGGCGGTCGGCGAGGCCGCATGCGTTTCGGTGCACGGCGCCAACCGTCTCGGCACCAACTCGCTGCTCGACCTCGTGGTGTTCGGCCGCGCTGCCGCCCACCGCGCGTCCGAGATCATCAAGCCCGGCTCCAGCCAGGCCCCGTTGCCGGTGCGCGCCGGAGAGGCGACGCTGGAGCGGTTCGACCGCACCCGCAACGCGAACGGCGGCACCAAGGTCGCGGCCATGCGGTTCGAGCTGCAGAAGGTCATGCAGTCGCATGCAGCGGTGTATCGCAACAGCGAGAGCCTCAAGGAGGGCGTCGCAAAGATGAAGACGCTGTGGTCCGGCATGGCCGATATGCAGGTGAGCGACCGGTCGCTGATCTGGAACAGCGACCTGGTCGAGGCGCTGGAGTTCGACAACCTGATGGGCAACGCTATGACCACCATGGTTAGCGCCGAGAACCGTCACGAGAGCCGCGGCGCACATGCCCATGACGACTTCCCCGACCGCGACGACGGCGAGTGGATGAAGCACACGCTGGCCTGGTGCGACACCGACGGCAAGGTCGACCTGGGCTACCGCGAGGTGAAGATGCAGACGCTGACCAACGAGGTCTCCGTCTTCCCGCCGAAGAAGCGCGTTTACTAGAGCGAAAGAAGCAAACGAGATGGCTACGTTTACGCTGCCGAAGAACAGCAAGATCGGCCAGGGCCAGACCTACAAGGCAGCCCCTGGCGCGACGCGGACCAAGGAGTTCCGAGTCTATCGCTGGAATCCGGATGACGGCGCCAACCCGCATATCGATACCTATGAGCTCGACCTCGACAAGGTCGGCCCCATGGTGCTGGACGCGCTGATCTACATCAAGAACGAGGTCGACCCGACCCTCACCTTCCGCCGGTCCTGTCGCGAGGGGATTTGCGGCAGCTGCTCGATGAACATCGACGGCGGCAACACGCTCGCCTGCCTCAAGGCGCATGACGAGGTCGACGGCGCGGTCCGCATCTACCCGCTGCCGCATATGGCTGTCGTGAAGGACCTGGTGCCGGACCTGTCCCAGGCCTACGCGCAGCTCCGCAGCATCGAGCCATGGCTGAAGTCCGACACCCAGCCGCCGCCGGATGCCGAGCGGCTGCAGAGCAAGGAGGAGCGCGCCAAGCTCGACGGCATGTGGGAGTGCATCCTGTGCTTCTGCTGCACGACGTCCTGCCCGAGCTATTGGTGGAACGGCGACCGCTATCTCGGCCCGGCCGTGCTGCTCCAGGCCTATCGCTGGATCGCCGACAGCCGCGACGAGTATACCGGCAGCCGGCTCGACGAGCTCGAGGACACCTACAAGCTCTACCGTTGTCATACGATCATGAACTGCACTAAGACGTGCCCCAAGGGCCTCAATCCCGCCAAGGCGATTGGCGAGATCAAGCAGCTTCTGGTCGACCGGAAGGGCTGATCGCCGGCGCGGCCCGCTGGGGGCAGCATGGCGTTCAACGGCACGCTTGAGACGGGACGGGGCCGGGTCGATGCCTGGCGCGACAGCCTATTGGTCGATCACGCCGTGTTCCGCACGGTGTGGACGAACCTGGCCCCGGTCATCCCCGGACGGCTGTATCGGTCGAACCATCCAACGCCGGGGCATCTGGCGGCGGCGACCCGGCGGCTCGGGTTGCGCACCCTGGTCAACCTACGCGGACATCGCAAATGCGGCTCCGACGCGCTGTCGCGTGAGGGTGCGGCGCGGCTCGGCCTCGTGCATATCGACATGGCGTTCGAGAGCCGCGGGGCGCCGCATCGGGACCGCATCCTGCGATTTGCCGACATCTATCGCGGGCTCGAGTTCCCGGCCCTCATGCACTGCAAGTCCGGCGCAGACCGGGCTGGCCTCGCCTCAGGCCTCGCCATCATGTTCGAGGGCGGCACGACGGCCGAGGCGCTGAAGCAGCTATCATGGCGCTTCGGCCATTGGAGCCGCGCCCGCACCGGCGTGCTCGACGCTTTTTTCGTGCGCTACGCCGTGACGGGCGAGGGGCGTATCCCATTCCTGGACTGGGTGCGGAGCGAGTATGACGAGGCCGCATTGAAGCGGGACTTCGTTGCCGGCGGCCTCAGCAGCTTCATCAACGACAGCGTGCTGCGGCGCGAATAGCCGGTCAGGCTGCCCGGGTTAGCCGCTTCATGAACGCCGTAATCTTGTGCCGGCGCATTTCGTATCGCGCCTTGTCGTCCGTCGTCATCCAGTTGAGTTGCACCACGTAGCGGCGGCCGACGAACTGCTTGTGACCGTGCCATGTCGTCGGCCCGTTCGGGAACACCAGCAACGTCCCGTTCACCGGCGGCACTTCGACGGCGTAGTCCTCGATGTCACCTGCGCTACGCAGCAGGCGCAGGCAACCTTCTTGCTTGGCCCAGGCCTCGGTATCGGGATTGAGATACAGCAGCACCGTCACCCGCTTGGCCAAACTGTCGCAGTGGATGCGGCCGTCCTTTTCGCGGGATTGCCCACGCAGCGTCACCATCGTCGGCGCGTCATCCAGCGCAAGCCCGAATTTCTGGCTGATGGCGTCCCGGAAGCCAGGCGCCTCCAGTTCGGTCACCAATGCACGCGCGGCATCGCCCAGCCGCAGGCCCTCGGTCGGGAAGGAGCCGCCTTTGCTCAGTGCCGGCAATCCCTGCACGATCTCCGCGAGGAACGGCGCCGGCACGAACTGCGGAACGACAACATGGGTGAACGGATCAGCCGCAACCGGAGTCGCCGCGAGTGCCGCATAATCGAGCTTGCTCATACCGGTAAGTTAGACAGTCGAGCCCAGCGCATCAACCAGCAGCCGGACGGCATCAGGTGCGCGGATCCGGTATCGGTCTGAGCACGCCGCCGGTCGACAGGAATTGCGCGCATTTCAGCCGTCCATCGCAACACGGCTCCGGTTCCACCTGCATCGCCACCCGCGACAACCCGGCCGCCGCACAGGTGAAGAGTTGCTTTGCCGCCGGAGTGCGGTATTCGACTGCCGTAGCGGAGCCTGCGGAACAAAGCGCCACTGCAAGCGCCACCAACGTCATTCTCATCAAGCGTCACTCCTAAACAGTGCAACCCTCTGACGAAACATAGTGTCAATCAACGTTTTAATTACATTCTCGCAATTCTTTGATGCGTATCAAATTTGCCACGGTAGGCAGATGGTGGGAGTCCCGGGATGGATGTGACCATGGATGCGCCCCAGGCGAGCGGACCTCTGGCGGCCTACCGCGCCCGCCTCGCGTCCGGCGAACTTGTCACCGATCCATCGCAGGCCCTTGTGGCCGAGCGGCTGCAGGCACTCTGGCTGCTGCTTCGCGGCTATGCTCCGGGACAGCCGGGCGGCCCGGGCTTCTTCAGCCGCCTGCTCGGCCGCAAGCGCCGGGACGACATGCCGAGCGACTTCCCGCACGGCCTTTACCTCGTCGGCGACGTCGGGCGCGGCAAAAGTATGCTGATGGACCTTTTTTTCGACGCTGCCGACGTGCCGCGGAAGCGCCGCATCCACTTCCATCAGTTCATGCAGGAGGCGCATCAGCGCATCTACGCCTGGCGTCGCGCGCCGCATCGCCTCGCCGACCCGCACTCGGACGATCCGATCCCGCCGCTCGCCGACACGATCGCGGCCGAGGCGTCGCTGCTCTGCTTCGACGAGTTCCAGGTGAACGACGTCGCCGACGCCATGATCCTGGGCCGGCTGTTCAAGGCGCTCTTTGCCCGTGGCGTGGTGGTGGTCGCGACCAGCAACACGCCGCCGGACGAGCTGTTCGCCGGCCAGCCCGGGCGGGACGCATTCCTGCCGTTCATCGCATTGATCAAGCAGCACCTCGATGTGCTGGTCATGGCGGGAAGCCGTGATTGGCGCCGGCAGCGGCTGCGCGGGCTGCCGACCTGGCATGTCCCGGCTGACGACCGCGCCGACCGTGCCCTGGACGAAGCGTTCAAGGACCTCACCGCAGGCGCTAAAGCGCGGCCCGAGCGGCTGATGGTCATGGGCCACGTCCTCGCCGTGCCGCTTGCAGCGCAAGGCGTCGCGCGGTTCGACTTCGACGCGTTGTGCGGGCAGGCGTTGGGCGCCGGCGACTATCTGGCGCTCGCGACTCATTACCAGGCTGTGATCTTGGACGGCGTGCCGCGGCTGTCGCCCGACAACTACGACATGGCCCGGCGCTTTATCGTTCTGATCGACGCGCTGTATGACCACCGGGTCAAGCTGGTCGCCAGCGCCGACGCGACGCCCGACCAGCTCTATCAGCGCGGCGAGGGCGCCCGCGCTTTCGAACGCACCGCCTCCCGACTGGAGGAGATGCAGAGCCGCGAGTATCTGGGTTTGCCGCATCTCACGTAATGCCGGGGGGTTTGCCGCATTTGACGTAATGCGGCGGGTTTGCCGCACCTGACGTGAGTCGGTAGCCGCAGGGCGGTCGCGGATCGCGGCATTGTCATGAAGCTGCCTTGCCGCTCTGTTCGGGATGGTCTATCGCACGGGCAGTTTCAAGTGGCCGGGCAACTTGGCTGGCGCTGAGTGGTTGCCGAGGTCCGCACCCCTCTAAACCAGGACATTCCCATGGCACGCAACAAGATCGCCCTGATCGGCGCCGGCAACATCGGCGGCACCCTCGCACACCTGATCGGCTTGAAGGAGCTCGGCGACGTCGCGCTGTTCGACGTGTTCGGCGGCGTCGCGGCCGGCAAGGCGCTCGACATCATGCAGTCGGGCCCGGTCGACGGCTTCGACAGCCACATGGTGGGCGGCAGCGACTACGCCGGAATCGCCGGGTCCGACGTGGTGATCGTGACGGCCGGGTTCCCGCGCGTGCCGGGCATGAGCCGCGACGATTTGGTCGCCAAGAACGCCGGCGTCATCGCGACCGTCGCAGACGGCATCAAGACCCACTGCCCCGGCGCGTTCGTGATCGTCATCACCAACCCGCTCGACGCCATGGTGTGGGTCATGCAGCAGAAGTCCGGCCTGCCGCCGAACATGGTGGTCGGCATGGCGGGCGTGCTCGACAGCAGCCGCTTCCGCCTGTTCCTGGCGCACGAGTTCAACGTTTCGGTCGAGGACGTGACGGCGTTCGTGCTGGGCGGCCACGGTGACACAATGGTGCCGCTGGTGCGCTACAGCACCGTCGCCGGCATTCCGGTGCCGGACCTGATCAAGATGGGCTGGACGACGCAGGAGAAGATCGACGCGATCGTCAAGCGCACCGCGAACGGCGGCGGCGAGATCGTGAAGCTGCTGGAGAAGGGCAGCGC
Source organism: uncultured Acetobacteraceae bacterium (assembly GCA_964657765.1). Lineage (GTDB taxonomy): Bacteria > Pseudomonadota > Alphaproteobacteria > Acetobacterales > Acetobacteraceae > CAHJXG01. The sequence continues at coordinate 6,903 of CAZZWN010000027.1, read as the reverse complement.
GTTCTATGCCCCGGCTGCGAGCGCCATCGCCATGGCCGAGAGCTTCCTGCGCGACAAGAAGCGCGTCCTGCCAGCGGCCGCGCATCTGTCGGGCCAATACGGCGTCAAGGACCTGTATGTCGGCGTCCCCGTCGTCATCGGCGCGGGTGGGGTCGAGCGCGTGGTCGAGATCGCGCTCAATGCCGACGAACAGGCCGCATTCGACAAAAGCTGCGCTTCGGTGCAGGAACTGATCGACGCCAGCCGCAAACTTGTAGGCTGAACGGCGGCTTCCCATGCGCCTGGGGCAACCCAGGCCGCGTCTGAAGTTTCGCCAACCACGCCTATCTAGAGTGATACGGGCGGTGCAAGGCCCGTGTTTGACGTTCTAAGGAATCATGTATGCCCGGCGTAGATCAGCTCGCCCAAGCCTTCAACGGCGCCAATGCCGCGTTCATCGCCGACTTGTATGCAAGATGGGCGGGGAACCCGGCCAGCGTCGACCAAAGCTTCGCCGAGCTGTTCGGCGCGCTGAACGACGAGGCCCGCGGCGTGCTGATGGACGCGAGTGGCGCATCCTGGGCACCACGCCATTTCGATGTCGACGAGCCGGAGCCGGCCAAGCCCGCCGGCCGCGCCGCCAAGTCCGCCGCCCCGGTCGTGCAAGGCGCATCGCCCGAACAAGTGCGCGCGACGGCGCTCGACAGCCTGCGCGCCCTGATGCTGATCCGCGCCTACCGCGTTCGTGGCCACCTGGAGGCGACGCTCGATCCGCTGGGCCTGCAGACGCCGCGGTCGCATCCCGAGCTCGATCCAGCGACCTACGGCTTCGGGCCCGGCGACATGGACCGGCCGATCTTCATCGACATGGTGCTCGGCCGCGAGAGCGCCACGATGCGCGAGATCGTGGCGATCGTCCGTGCCAGCTATTGCGGGCCGATCGGCGTCGAGTTCATGCACATCCAGGATCCCGACCAGAAAGCCTGGATCCAGCGCCGCATCGAGGACGCGCCCTGGACCAGGGGCTTCGACGCAGCGACGAAGCGCACCATCCTGTCGCAACTGACCGAGGCCGAGGGCTTCGAGGTGTTCTGCCAGAAACGCTATGTCGGCACCAAGCGGTTCGGCCTGGAGGGCGGCGAGGTCACTATCCCTGCGCTGCATGCGATTATCGACGTGGCGGCGCACGCCGGGGTCGGCGAGATCGCGATCGGCATGCCGCATCGCGGGCGGCTCAATACCCTGGTCAACATCGTCCGCAAGCCGTTCACCGCGATCTTCAGCGAGTTCGGCGGCAATAGCGCGCAGCCGGACGACGTCCAGGGTTCCGGCGATGTGAAATACCATCTCGGCACCAGCACGGACGTCGATGTCGGCGGGCATAACGTGCACATCTCGCTGCAGCCGAACCCGTCGCATCTGGAGGCCGTCGATCCCGTCGTGATCGGCAAGGTGCGGGCGCGGCAGGACATGGCGGGCGACACCAAGGCCCGGCGCAGCGTCATGGGCATCCTGATGCACGGCGACGCGGCATTCGCCGGGCAGGGCCTGGTCTACGAGACGCTCGCGATGAGCCAGTTGATCGGCTACCGCACCGGCGGCACCGTGCATCTGATCGTCAACAACCAGATCGGCTTCACGACCGTCCCCGCCCACGCTTATTCCGGCCTGTATTGCACCGATGTCGCCAAGTCCGTGCAGTGCCCGATCCTGCATGTGAACGGCGACGAGCCCGAGGCGGTCATCTTCTGCGCCCGCCTGGCGGCCGAGTTCAGGCAGACGTTCGCGACCGACTTCGTGCTCGACATCGTCTGCTACCGCCGCCACGGCCATAACGAGACGGACGAACCGGCCTTCACGCAGCCGATCATGTATCGCGCGATCAAGGAGCGGCCCACGACCCGCACGCTGTATGCCGAACGCCTGGCCGCCGAGGGAAGCGTCACGGCGGAGGATGCGAAGGCGATCTGGGACGATTTCCAGAACAGGCTCGAAGCGGCCTTCCAATCGGCGCAGGCCTATAAGCCGAACAAGGCCGATTGGCTGGAGGGCCATTGGGCCGGGCTGAAGCAGTCCGACCAGCGGGACGAGCGCCAGGAGGACACGACCGAGCTGTCGTCCGAGCAGCTCGCCCTCGTCGGCCGTGCGCTCTATTCGCCGCCGGAGAACTTCGACCTCAATCCCAAGATCGCACGGCAGCTCGAGGCCAAGCGCGCCATGTTCGAGAGCGGCAGCGGCATCGACTGGGCGACCGGCGAGGCGCTGGCGTTCGGCGGCCTGCTGATCGAGGGCAGCCGGGTGCGGCTGTCGGGCGAGGACTGCCAGCGCGGCACCTTCAGCCAGCGCCACGCGGTGCTGACCGACCAGTCCAACCAGCACGAGTACGTGCCGCTCAACAACATCCAGCCCGACCAGGCGAAGATCGAGATCTACAACTCGCTGCTGTCGGAGCAGGGGGTGCTGGGCTTCGAATACGGCTACACCCTCGCGGACCCGAAGGTGCTGGTGCTGTGGGAGGCGCAGTTCGGCGACTTCGCCAATGGCGCTCAGGTGATCATCGACCAATTCCTGGCCAGCGGCGAGACCAAGTGGCTGCGTATGAGCGGGCTCACGTTGCTGCTGCCGCACGGTTACGAGGGGCAGGGGCCGGAGCACAGCTCGGCGCGGCTGGAGCGCTATTTGCAGCTATGCGCCGAGCGCAACATGACGGTGTGCAACCTTACGACGCCGGCCAACTACTTCCACGCGCTGCGGCGGCAACTGAAGCGTAACTTCCGCAAGCCGCTGGTGATCATGACGCCGAAGTCGCTGCTGCGGCACAAGCTGGCGGTGAGCGCGCTCGCCGACATGGCCGAGGGCAGCCATTTCAGCTTCGTCCTCGACGAGCTGGACCAGCTCGTGCCGGCGGATCAGGTCAAGCGCGTGGTGATCTGCTCCGGCAAGGTCTATTACGATCTGCTGGCGGAACGGCGGGAAAAGGGCGTGAAGGACGTGGCGATCGTGCGGCTGGAGCAGATCTTCCCGTTCCCGGAGCGCACCCTGTCCGAAATCCTCAAGCCGTACATGAATGCGGACGTCGTGTGGTGCCAGGAGGAGCCGGCCAACATGGGCGCCTGGAGCTTCGTCGACCGGCGGATCGAGACGGTGCTGGCGGCCAACGGCGGCCGGGCGACGCGGCCCCGCTATGCCGGCCGTGTCGATGCCGCGAGCCCGGCGACCGGCCTGGCCAAGGTGCATGCCGCAGAGCAGATGGCGCTGGTGCGCGACGCGCTCGGCATGAACTCGTAAGGACAGCAAATTAGATGGCTACCGAGATCAAGGTTCCGACCCTGGGCGAGAGCGTCACCACCGCCACGGTGGCGCGCTGGCTGAAAAAGGCCGGGGAGAGCGTTGCGGCAGACGAGCCGTTGGTGGAGCTGGAGACCGACAAGGTCACCGTCGAGGTCAACGCACCCGGCGCCGGGACGCTCGGAGCCATATCGGCCGAGGAAGGAGCGGAGGTCGAGGTCGGCGCCGTGCTGGCGATGCTGGAGGCTGCGGGCGCTGCGCCGAAACCGGATTTGCCGAATTCGGTGCCGACCGCGACCGCATCGTCCACCGCGGCCAACCCCAGCCCCGGTGTGAACCCGCAGCCCAAGGCGCTTGGCCCGGTGTCCCGTCCGGCTTCGACGCAGCCCGCCGCACCGCAGCCCAAGCCGTCGCCCGCCCCCGCTGCCATGGCCCACGCTCCCATGCCATCGGCTGCGAAGCTGATCGAGGAAAATGATCTGGCTCCGGCGGCCATGGACGGCACCGGGAAGGACGGCCGCATCACCAAGGGCGACGTGCTGCAGTTCCTGGCACGGCCCGCCCCCGCTTCGGCACCACCGGCCGGCGCCGTGGCAAAGCAGCCCCGCACTGCCGAGACCGGCGAAGAACGTGTCAAGATGACCCGACTGCGCAAGACCATTGCCCAGCGGCTCAAGGACGCTCAGAACAACGCCGCCATGCTCACCACCTTCAACGAGGTGGACATGACCGCGGCGATGGCGATGCGGTCCGAATACCGCGACGCGTTCGAGAAGCGGCATAATGGCGTGCGCCTAGGCTTCATGTCGTTCTTCGTGCGCGCCTGCGTGGCGGCGCTGAAGGAGTTCCCGGCGGTCAATGCCGAGATCGACGGCGACGAGATCGTCTACAAGAACTTCGTTCACATGGGCATCGCGGTCGGCGGCCCGAACGGCCTCGTGGTGCCGGTACTGCGGGATGCGGATCGGCTGGGCTTCGCCGGGATCGAGAAGGGCATCGGCGACTTCGGCCGCCGGGCGCGGGACGGTGCGCTGAAACTGGACGAGCTGTCGGGCGGCACCTTCACCATCACCAACGGCGGCGTCTATGGCAGCCTGATGAGCACGCCCATCCTGAACGCGCCGCAGTCCGGCATCCTGGGCATGCACAAGATCCAGGAGCGCGCGATGGCCATCGGCGGCAAGGTCGAAATCCGCCCGATGATGTACCTGGCGCTGTCGTACGACCACCGCATCGTGGACGGCAAGGAGGCGGTGTCGTTCCTGGTGCGGGTCAAAGAAGGCGTCGAGGATCCGCGCCGCCTGCTGTTGGACCTTTGACGGCGAAGCGCCATATCCCGGGTCTAAGCTCAAGGACCGCAAATGGCTGAATCCTACGACGTCATCGTCATCGGTGGCGGACCCGGCGGCTACGTCTGCGCCATCCGCGCAGCGCAGCTCGGCCTGCATACGGCATGTGTCGAGCGCCGGGCGACGCTCGGCGGCACCTGCCTCAACATCGGCTGCATCCCGAGCAAGGCGCTGCTGCAGTCGAGCGAGAACTTCGAGGAGGCCAGCCACGCCTTCGCCGACCACGGGGTGATGGTGGAGGGCGTGCGCCTCGACCTCGCCCGCATGATGGCGCGCAAGGACACCGTGGTCAGCGCCAACGTGAAGGGCGTGGAGTTCCTGTTCAAGAAGAACAAGGTCGACTGGCTGAAGGGCAGCGGGCGCGTCGCCGGCCCCGGCCTGGTCGAGGTCGACGGTGAGCCATACCAGGCCAAGCACATCGTCATCGCCACCGGCAGCGAGAGCATCAGCCTGCCCGGCGTCGAGCTGGACGAGACCGCTATCGTCAGCAGCACCGGCGCGCTGGAGCTTGATCGCGTGCCGGAGCACCTGGTGGTGATCGGCGGCGGCTATATCGGGCTCGAGCTCGGCAGCGTATGGAAGCGGCTGGGGGCCGAGGTCACGGTCGTCGAGTATCTCGACCGCCTGGTGCCGGGCATGGACGCCGAGATCGCCAAGACGTTCGAGCGCGTGCTCGGCAAGCAGGGCATCAAGTTCCGGCTGTCGACCAAGGTGACCGGCGCGATTCGCGGCAATGCAGGGGTGACGCTGACGGTCGAGCCTGCCAAGGGCGGCGAGGCCGAGCAGATCAAGGCCGACGTCGTGCTGGTCGCGATCGGTCGCCGCGCCTACACCGATCATGTCGGCTTGCGGGAGGCCGGAGTGACGCTCGATGACCGCGGCCGCGTGCAGGTCGACGCGCACTATGCAACGAATGTGCCTGGCATCTACGCCATCGGTGACGTGATCGCCGGCCCGATGCTGGCGCATAAGGCGGAGGAGGAGGGCGTTGCCCTCGCCGAGCGGTTGGCCGGGCAGGCGGGACATGTGAATTACGACGTCATCCCCGGCGTGGTGTATACCTGGCCGGAGGTCGCCAGCGTCGGCAAGACCGAGGACGACCTGAAGCGGTTGGGCATCGCCTACAAGGTCGGTAAGTTCCCTTTTACCGCAAACGGCCGGGCCCGCGCCATGGGCAGCACTGACGGTTTCGTAAAGCTGCTCGCCGACAAGACGACCGACCGGTTGCTGGGCGCGCACATCATCGGCCCCGACGCCGGCGGGCTGATTGCCGAGCTCGCCACCGCCATGGAGTTCGGCGCCAGCAGCGAGGATGTGGCGCGGACCTGCCATGCGCATCCCAGCCTGAGCGAGGCCGTGAAGGAGGCCGCGTTGGCCGTTGACGGACGCGCCCTGCACATGTGACCTATCGGCATGACGATCGATGCGCCCCGCGACCATGTCTATGTCATCACCGTCACCTGGACGGGCAATCGCGGCACGGGCACGTCCGGCTATAAGGCATTTGCCCGGTCGCATGAGGTCTCCGTGCCGGGCAAGCCGCCGATCCTGGCCTCCTCCGACCTGGCGTTCCAGGGCGATCGGCAGCGCTACAACCCGGAGGAGCTGCTCGTCGCCTCGCTCTCGTCCTGCCACATGCTCTGGTACCTGCATCTGTGCTCCGCCGAGGGCATCCTGGTGCAGGCCTACGAGGACATTGCCGAGGGGGTGATGGTCGAAAGCTCGGACGGCGGCGGCCGGTTTACCGAGGTCGTGCTCGCGCCGGAGATCACGCTCAGCGCTGGCGCCAACCTCGACCGCGCCCGTGCATTGCATGCGGACGCGCACCGCAAATGCTTCATCGCCAACTCGGTCAACTTCCCGGTGCTGCTCGAGCCGGTGTTCCATGTCGGATAGCGCATGCTCGCCTTGACCATGGGCGACCCGGCCGGCATCGGCGGGGAACTTACGGTCCGGGCATGGCAAGCGCTGCGTGCGAGCGGCCCCGCCTTTACCCTGATCGACGATCCGGAGCGGCTGCGCGGCGTTCCGATCCGAGCGGTCGATAGCCTCGCCGAGGCTGCCGGGGTGTTCGCCGAGGCGCTGCCGGTGCTGCCGATCAAGCTCGTCGCGACGCCGGTGCCGGGGCATCCCGACGGGGCCAACGCCGCCGCCGTCATCGCCAGCATCGAGCGGGCGGTACGGCTGGCGCTGGCGCATGAAGCCACAGCCGTTGTCACCAACCCGATCAGCAAGGCCGTGCTCTATGCGGCCGGCTTCCCGCATCCCGGCCATACCGAGTTCCTGG
>CAZZWN010000026.1:17714-20579 GCA_964657765.1 uncultured Acetobacteraceae bacterium | reverse complement strand
GAAGCTGGCGGTGGCGGCGGCGATGCTGGCCGCGCGGACATAGGCGAAGGGAACCATCGTCAGCCCTCCCGGCCGGCGGCGTCGCGGATTGCGGCCACGATGTTGCTGTAGGCACCGCAGCGGCAGATATTGCCGCTCATCCACTCGCGGACCTCGTCGTCCGAGTGCGCGTGGCCCTCGGCGACGCAAGCGACGCCGCTCATGATTTGCCCCGGCGTGCAATAGCCGCATTGGAAGCCATCATGCGCCACGAACGCCGCCTGCAGCGGATGCAGCTCACCGTCCGGCGCCAACCCCTCGATCGTGGTAATCGCCTTACCCTGGCTCATCACCGCGAGGACCAGGCACGAGTTCACCCGCCGCCCGTCGATCAGCACGGTGCAGGCGCCGCACGCGCCCAGCGCGCAGCCCTTCTTGCTGCCGGTGAGCTGGAGGTGATCACGCAGGGCGTCGAGCAGGGTCGTGTGCGCGTCGAGACCGGGCAGGCGTTGCTCGGCGCCGTTGATGGTGAGCACAACGTCGAACTGCCGGCGCAGCCCGGCGGCCGGCTCGGGCTTGGCGCCTGAGGCAGGCTCTGCCACGCCGCCTACCATGGCAGCCCCACCAGCGAGCGAGGCCGCGATGACGCCGCGCCGTGTCCAGTCCCTCTCGTCATGGTCCGCTCACTTTCCGTGTTTGATCGTGCAGTCGGCCATTTATCGCCGCTCACCGTGCCGTATAGCCGCCGTCGACCGCGAGCATCGCACCGTTGATGAAGGCGGCCTCATCCGACAGGAGCCACTTGACGGCATAGCCGACATCCTCGGGTTGGCCGAACCGACCGACCGAGTGTCGCTCCAACGCGCTCGCATATTGAGCCTTGAAGCCCGGATTATCCTTCAGCTTGTCGATCATCGGCGTGAGGATCAAACCCGGCAGAACGGCATTGACCCGGACCCCGGTTTCACGCGCCTCGCTGCTGGCGCCAGGCGTTGCACCAATCACCGCATGCTTGGAAGCGATATATTCAGTCGCGTGTGGGATAGCGACGACGCCATTCATCGAGGAATTATTGACGATGGCGCCCCCGCCAGTCTTCCGCATGGCGTTGATCTCATACTTCATGCACAGAAGGACGCCTTTGGCGTTGACGTCGAGCACGCTATCCCACTCGTCGGCATCGAGATCATCGACGAGCTTGTTGTGCATATCGATGCCGGCGTTGTTGAACGCCCCATCCAGTCGGCCGAACGTGGACAGCGCGCCGTCCACCATCGCGATCACGTCCGCCTCCTTGGACACGTCGGCCGCAATTGCGACCGCTTCGCCGCCGGCATCGCGGATCTTCTTCACCGCCTCCTCTAGATCGGCTGCGGTTAGCCCACTAACAACAACCCTCGCGCCGGCTTGGGCAAGGATGACAGCCGTTGCGAGCCCAATGCCGGAGCCCGCGCCCGTGACGATGATGACTTTGTCCTTCAGCATGGCGGCTCTCCCGGTCAGAATGGCACGGCGCGGCTGCGAACCGGCTCGACTTCCGTGACCTTCTTGACGTCGTCCATCACACCCTTGGTGGCGGGAGAGGCGAGCGCCGCCTCCATTGCCGCTTCGTCGCGGAACACGCATGGGCAGATCGCGATCAGGCCGCCACCGTCGCCTGATGGGAAGAAGCCCGCCGCGCTCTGCAGGCCGTGTGGTCCCCACGCCTCCCGCACAAGCGGAAGGTGGACGTTGATCCAATGATCGCGGTCGAACTTCGTGCCGGCGTCGCCGGCATAGGTAACATACATGATGATCATGGCGATTGCTTTCCGATGAGTGGCCTACGAGAAGTCGGTGGCGATGGCGATGTCCCGCCAGGCGTCAAGGTCTGCCCTGAATGCGGCGAGTTTCTTCTCGGCAATCGAGTAGGCGATCGGGCCAAGCGGCAGATGGAGCGGCGGCGTCGCGGCATCGACCGCCCTCAGGATCACCGCGACGGCCTTTTCGGGATCGCCTGCCTGCCGGCCATTATTGCTGTCGCGATACTGCCGCAGTTTGCCGGATGTCTCGGCATAGGCGCCGATCTCGTTCTTGGCGGTGGCAATCGAGCGGCCCAGGAACTCGGTCCGGAATGGTCCTGGCTCGACGATGATCACGGCCAGGCCGAGCGGTGCGAGCTCTTGCGCCAGCGCCTCAGAAAGCCCTTCCACCGCGAATTTAGTCGCATTGTAATAGCCGTAGCCCGCCGCGCCCGCGATGCCCGCGCCTGATGAGAAGTTGACGACCCGCGCGCCCTTCCGCTTGCGTAGCGCCGGCAGCGCGGCCCGTGTGGTCTCGATCAAGCCGAAGACGTTGGTTTCGAACATCGGCCGGTACTCCTCCGGCGTCGCCTCCTCGATCGCGCCCATGAAGCCGAAGCCGGCATTGTTGACGAGGATGTCGAGGCCGCCGAACGTCTCCTCGGCCAGCGTCACCGCGGCAGCGGCCGAGCCCTCCTGCGTCACGTCGAGCGCAGCCGTCCTTGCCGTATCGGGGTAGCGATCGACGAGGCTGCCGAGTGCCTCGGCCTTGCGCGCGGTCGCGACGAGCCGGTCCCCGCGGGCGAGCACCGCCTCCGCGAGCGTCTTACCAAACCCGCCTGTACAGCCGGTGATCAACCAGGTCTTGGTCATGCGTACGCCTCATTTCTATTGTTGATGGTGAAGTCGGCCATGATCGACCAATCCTTGTCGCCCAGCCCGGCATCGACCGCCTCGCCCAGGCGCTCCCGCACCGCATCGAGCATGGGAAGCCGGCGCCCGGCGTCCTTGCCGGCTGCGGTCGCAAGCGGCAGGTCCTTCAATCCTAGCCTCGCTTTGAAGCCCGGCTCGTAGGCTTCGTTGGCGATGTTCGCGCTGTAGCTCT
>CAZZWN010000026.1:0-17704 GCA_964657765.1 uncultured Acetobacteraceae bacterium | reverse complement strand
CGTAGGCGCGGCCCGCGAACAGCGTGCCCAGGATCAGCTCGAAGACGGCAGCGCGCGGTAGGCCGTTCGCCTCTATTAGCACCACCGCCTCGGCCATCGCCTCGATCGCCATAGTGATCATCATGTTGGCGGCGATCTTGGCGGCGCTGGCGCGCGGCGGGTCCTGGCCCATGTCCCACACCTTCTTGCCCTGCACATCGAGCAGCGGCCGCACCGTATCGACCGCCTCGCGCCTGCCGGCCGCAAGGATGTTCAGCTCCCCCCTGGCAGCCACATCCGGCCGTCCGAGCACGGGGGCCGACACGTAACCCACCCCTGCCGCCGCGTGAGCCGCCGCCAACTCGCCCGCGAAGGCTACCGAGATGGTCGAGGTCACGACATGAACCAGGCCGTGCCTCGCGCGGCCTAGCACGCCGGGGTCCAGCAGCACTTCGCGGATCGCCGGGTCGTCAGGAAGCATGGTGAACACCGCCTCGGCTTGGAACACATCCGCTGGATCGGACGCCATCTCTACCCCGTCGATCCCAGGATCGCCGGAGCGGTTCCATGCGCGAACCTTGTGGCCGGCCGCAGCCAGGTTGCGCGCCATGGCGCTGCCCATCGCGCCGACACCAATAAAGCCAACCTCCATTATTCGTCTCCTTGCATTCGCATCGCGCCGGCATGGCGTTCCAGCCAAGCGAGCACCGGTTGCAGCGCCGCGTCCGAGTTCTTCTCGAAGATCAACCCATGGCCGTTGCCGCTCACGCCATGGTCCGGCAGGTGCAGCAGCTCCGCCGCGGCACCGCCTGCTTTCAGCGCGGCGACGATCGGCGGACTGGCCGGCGCGAAGGCCGAGGTGTCGCCCGTCACCACGGCGATCGGCAGGTCTACCAGGTTTGGCAAGCGTAACGCCGCCGGGTCCGTATTGCGTACCGCCTCAGGTGACGTGCGCGGCGGATCGAAGGTGAGTGGTGCCGCGGACAGCCCCCAGCGCAGCTCGCCGATGTTGGGGATGGCGGCAAAGGGTGGCCCCATCGGCTCGACGCTGACGATGGCGCGGACGAGATCCGGCCGGCGGTTCGCCGCCAGCCAGCCGCTTGGACCGGACGCCGAGTGCGTGAGCAGGATCGATGACCCGATCCGATCGAGCAGCCGCGCAAGGCGGTCGGCGTCCATGTCCTCGGAGACGGTAAGATCGGCCGGCAGCGGGCCGTAGCCGGCGATGAACTGGTCCATCATCTCGGCGTCCTCGGGTGCGAACGGCCATTGCGTGTGCTTGCCCGATGGATCGGGCGGAAAGTAGATCTGCTGCCCGCCCTCGTAGGAGAACGGCGGCCCCATCGGTCCGATGATGTCAGTGTGCAGGGGTGAACGGCCGTGACCGGGGCGGTCGACGATCACCGTCGCGTAGCCTGCCTCGACCAGGCGTTGCGCCCAGCCCGGGCGGCCGTCCGGCGTGTCGAGCCATTCGATGCCCTGGAACCCGCCGCCATGCACCAGCACGACCGGGTAGGGGCGCGTGACCTGTTCGGGCGCCTCCCATTCGGCGAACATCGGCCCGCGCTGGTACGTCTTGCCATCACGCTCGACACGCTCGCCGGGAACCCAGAACTGGCCGCGCCGGACCGTGCGCACGGGGGTGGCGGCCCAGAACGGGCGGGCGCCGCTCGATGCGTCTTCGGTCATCAAGCGCTCCTGACGGTTTCGCGGTAGGCGGGCACGTTCCAGTAAAACGGCCGGAACTCGGCGATGCGGTCGCCGCGTACGCGCACGACCTGCGCCATCGGCAGGTCGAGCGTCGCGCCCGACGTGCGCGAGCGGGTGACGAGGCGGCAGGTGATGATCACCGTGTCGCCGTCCGTGAAAAAGCGCGTGTCCTTGACGTCGAGCCGGTCGAACGCCCGGCTCATCTGCCGCGCCCAGTCCTTATACCCGGCATGGCCGTGGAACTCGCCGCCCCAGGGCAGGTCAGGCGACTGGTGCAGCACCACGTCAGGATCGAGGGTAGCGGCCAGGCCGGCGAAACTGGCACCCGCGTCGGCGCCGCCCGCGTTCATGTAAGCCGCTTCGGCCGTGTAGAAACGCTGGATCACATCGCGGGGTGAAGCCTGGCCTGTCATGCTCACAGTTCCACTTCCTGACTGTTCGATCAGTTAACTAGAGTGTCTCTCGCACCTTGTCAACGATATTCAGACTGAATAGACCATAAGTGTGGTGGAGCGGTGAGATGCCTCGTACGGGACGGCCCAGGCAGTTCGACAGGGTTGGTGCGCTCGACGCCGCGATGCAGCTTTTCTGGCGCCAGGGATACGAGTCGACCTCGCTGGACCAGCTCAAGCAGGCGATGGGCGGCCTTTCAGCCGCGAGCTTTTACGGGGCGTTCGGCTCCAAGGAGAAACTCTACCGCGAGGCGCTGGCCCGCTACCTCGGCACGTACGGGCAGGTTGTCGCGGCCTTGCACGACGAAACGCTGGCGCCACGCGCCGCGCTGGAACAGGCGCTGCGCCTCTCGGCCCGGATGCAGACCGACGCGGAGTTGCCGAAAGGCTGCATGCTCGTCCTGTCCGCCGCCAACGCGTCCCCGGAGAACAACCACCTACAGGCGTTGGTCGCCGCCGAACGAGGACGCACCCGCGATGCCATCCGGTGCGGCATCGAGCGGGCAGCGGCGTCGGGTGAGTTGCGGCCAGAGATCGATGCCCAAGGTTTGGCTACGTTGGCCGAAGCGCTGCTGGTTGGCATGTCCGTTCAGGCGCGGGACGGGGTATCGCACTCGGCGATCGAAGCTGCTGTGTCGAACCTGCTTCAGCTATGGGACATGAACCGAGCCAAGACTTGCGAGCCCTTGCCTGTGTCACCCTGAAACGAAAGTTCCTTAACTGTGCGGTCGCTTCCCCTCCGAACCGTCCCAGAGTCGAATAAGGGGGACCACCTCACGTGTTCAGAGAGGTCCTCGTCCTATACATGGACACACATGGTCAGGTCACGGCGGCCAGCGTGTTGCACGGACCTGGCCTGTGGCGCCGCAGGGTAGGCTGACGTAAAAAGCTTGTTCCTGACCTCACCCTGGAACCCACCTTGCCGGTCAAGGTGAACCACGAACGCCGCCGTCAGCGTGGTGCGTAAATCAGGTTCTTGGGCGCACGTGCCCCAGCCCCGTTCGGGGTCAGGCAACGCGGACGTACTCTGGGCGCCCGCGCTCCCACATGCGATTGAGCGTATAAACACCCACGTCCACCTCGGTCGCCCGACACTCGTCTTTGTGCGCGCGCAGCCCGTCCCCAATAACCCGCTTCCATCGCCCGATCGCTACCTCGGCCAGCGCTCGTTTCGAGTAGCCAGATGCTTTCTGCCAGCTCATGCGGCCGTGCTCGGCGATGTGCTGGAGGTGGCGGTCGCGTTGCGTGGGCGGAGCTGCCCAAGGTTCCGGCCGCGTAGCGGGTGGAATGGCAGCGGAGGGGCGATCTCGGCCGTCTTGCTCGGCACGGCCGTGGACCGCGGGCGGCACAAGGATCGCCGCCTCGGGATGACGTTCGGCAACGAAAGCGGCCACGTTGTCCTGGTCGTATCCACCGTCGGCGGTGAACGAGGCCACAGGTCCCGCGACTTGGTCGAGCAAAGCGCCGACCTCGGCACCGTCGTCGACCTCCTTGGCGGTGAGCGAGGCGGCCACGATCTGTCCGGTGTCGGCGTCTATGCCCAGGTACAGCTTCCTCCACGACCGGCGCGTGCGGGTGCCGTGCTTCTCGATCAGCCATTCGCCGGGCCCGCACAGCTTCAGCCCCGTGCTGTCCACCAGCAAGTGCAGGGGCTCGGCTTTGCCATCAGCGCTGGCGCCGGACCGCAACGGCTGTGGCACTTCCAGCGTCGACGAGCGGCGGCTCAGATGGGGTGGTCCGGCACGCGCAGCGTCAGTCCAAGTAGACTGACGATGGAGCCGATCAGGCCCTCGGTCTGCCGGAACGCCAGACGGAACACGGCACGCAGCGTCAGTGCTGTCAGGATTGCCAGAGGCGAGTGCCAGGGCTGCCTGCCGCGGGTCGTGCGTGCCTCCGCCGTCCATGCCTCGATTGCTTCGTCGCTGAACCACACAGTCAGGCTGCCACGCTGGCGCAACCCGGCTTCGTAGGCTGGCCAGTTCGTGACCTTGTGGGTTTGTCTCGGAATGGGGTGACGTCGGTCTTGGTTCAGCTTGAAGGGCACGAACGGCTTTCCGGGATCAGGACGGTGAACGGGCGCTTCCCTATGCCACCTGGCGTTCCAGCATCAACAATCGTTTTGTGCACCACGCCAGCGCGAGCGGGCAGGCAGAAAGCGCCAGCATCAACACGCCGCTATTATCAGAAAGCGTGAGCCAAAACCGACGATGATTGCGTGCATGGACGCCGATAAAGGCAAGTCGCTACACCGATCTGTGGGCTTGAGGAGTGCCGGGCATGGACGACATCGAATACGACTACATCATTATCGGCGCCGGCTCGGCAGGCGCGGTGTTGGCGGCGAGGCTGAGCGAGGACCCCGACCTCCGCGTCCTGCTGCTTGAGGCCGGACGGGACATGCGTTCGACGGACACGCCCGAGCACATCAGCATCCCTAACCCGATGGCGGCGATCGGCGACGACGACTATCGCTGGCCGCAGCTCATGGCCCGGCGCACCGAACGGCAACAGCCGCGGCTGTTGTGGCGCGGCCGGGCCATGGGCGGCAGCTCGACCATCAACGGCCAGATCGCCATTCGCGGCGTGCCCGACGATTTCGCCCGATGGGAGGCGGCGGGCTGCCGCGGCTGGGGATGGGCGGACCTGCTGCCGTATTTCTGCAAGCTCGAGACGGACAAGAATTTTCCCGAGGCGCCCTACCATGGCGCGACCGGGCCGATCCCGGTCTACCGCGCGCCGATCGGGGCCTGGGGCGCCGTCGACCGGGCGCTGCGCGAGGCGGCGCTGGGGTTGGGCTACGGCTGGTGCGACGACCACAATGCGCCGCAGGGCAGCGGCGTGTCGCCCTACGCCATCAACAGCATCGCCGGGCGGCGCGTGTCCACCAATGACGGCTACCTGGAGCCGGCGCGCGGCCGGGCGAACCTGACCATCATCGGCGATGCCCTGGTGGAGGCGTTGACGCTCGAGGGCAATCGCCCGCACGCGGCCGGCGTGCGCGCCCGGGTCGGCGGCCAGGCGATCGCCCCGCGAGCCACGCGCGACGTGATCCTGTGCGCGGGCGCCATCCACTCGCCCGCCATCCTGCAGCGCTCCGGCATCGGCCCGGCGGCGCTGCTGCGCGATCTCGGCATCCCGGTCGTGGCGGATCGGCCGGTCGGCGAGGCGCTGCACGACCATCCGATAGTCGGCGCGATGCTGCACCTCCGACCGCACGCCCAGGTCGAAACCCTGATGCACCGCCACACCAACTGCTGTCTGCGCTACTCGTCCGGGCTGGCGGGAGCCGGCGAGAACGATATGATCATGATCGCCGGCAACCTGGCCGGCAGCCTGCTCAGCCGCGAATGCCCGACGCCCGCCCAGGGCCGGATCGCGCTGTCGGTCTACCAGGCCTGGAGCGAGGGTCACGTCCGCATCAGCACGCCCGACCCGGCCATCGATCCGGCAGTCGAGGAGCGCATGCTGTCCGACGGGCGCGACCTCGTCCGAATGCGCGACGGGGTGCGGCGGCTGCGTGCGATCTGCCTGCAGCCGGGCGTGCAGGATGTGGCGGAGCGCATCGAATACGGCTTCTCCGGTGTGCCGATCGAACAGGAACTGGACGACGCGGCGGTGGATGATTGGCTGTTCGCCGAGTGCTCCGACGCGCAGCACGCGAGCGGCACCTGCCGGATGGGCGATCCGACCGATCCCCGCAGCGTAGTCGACCTGCAATGCCGGGTGATCGGCTGCAGCGGCCTGCGCGTGGTGGACGCTTCGATGATGCCGGAGGTTCCGCGTGCCAACACCCACCTGACGACGGTGGCTATCGCCGAGCGGATGGCGGACCTGCTGCGGACGGGGCGCTAGCCGAGGGCGTCAGGATTTCAAAGGCTCGCCTTTGATGGGGTCGAGGGGCAAAGCCCTTCGCCTGACGTTTCAAGCCGGGCGCACGTTCCAGAATGTCGCGAAGCCGTCGAGCACGCCGGTAACGCGCGTGTTGAACACCGTCGGCGACTGGAACTGGCCCAACGGGATGCTCGGCAGGTCGAGCATCGCCTGCCGCTGCAGGTCCTCGCACACCTGCTTCTGCGCGGCCAGGTTTGGCGCGTCGAACCAGGCGTTGCGCAGATCCTCAAGCTTCTGGCTGGTGCACCAGCCCGGCCAAGCCGCCGCATCGGCGCCGTTGCCGCGCATGGCATAGTGGTTCGACGGGTTCAGGTGATCCTCGCCCTCCCAGCCGGTGAAGAAGCAGGACCAGCCGCCCTGGGAAGTCGGCCCGCGATTGTTGCGCCGCTGCAGCATCGTGCCCCAGTCGGTCGCGACGTAGTCCACGTTCATGCCCGCCTGGCCCATGCTGTCGGCCATGACGTCACCGATCGCCTTGAACTGCGGGTAGTCGGTGGCGATCAGCATCGTGACCTTCTCGCCGGCATAGCCCGCCGCCTTCATCATCTCCTTCGCCTTGGCGTAGTTCCTCGGCCCCTGCAGCGGCGCCAGCCCTACCGGGCTGGCCATCGACGTGTTCGGGCAGAACGCGCCATGCGGCGTTGTGTACATCGAGTCGTCGGCCCCGACGATCGCCTCCATGCAGGCTTGCTGGTCGACGGCAAACAGCAACGCCTGCAGCACCTTCGGATTGTCGAACGGCGGCTGCAGGTGGTTCGGCCGCATCATGTTGACGAATCCGGTCGGGTTCGTGTTGAGCACCTTGAGGCGGCGCTGGCGGGCGAGCAGCGGCAGCAGGTCGGCGGTTGGGTTCTCCCACCAATCCTGCTCGCCCGACTGCATGGCAGCGACCTTCGTCCCCGCATCCGGCATCGTCGTCCACTCTACCCGGTCGAAATACGCGACCTTTGCCCCGGCGGTCCAACCGGGCGTGCCGCCCTGCCGCGGCTGATACCGATCGAACTTCTGGTAAACGTTGCGCGCGCCCGGCACCCGCTCGCTGGCGACGAAGCGGTACGGGCCGCTGCCGACCATCTCGCTGATCTGCTTGAACGGGTCGGTGCTCGCCAGCCGCTCCGGCATCATCACCGGGTTGGGCGTGGTCGGCTTTCCCAGCGCCTGCGGCAGCAGCGGGAAGGGGCGGCTCAGCCTGAACCGGATCGTCCGGTCGTCGGGCGCCGACAGCTCGTCGGTCGCTGCCATCAGCGCGGCCCCGAATGCGTCCCGCGCCGCCCAGCGCTTGATGCTGGCGACGCAGTCCCGCGCCAGCACCTTCTCGCCGTCATGCCAGAACAACCCGTCGCGCAACGTGAGCATCCACAGCTTGCCGTCAGCGCCAACGGTATGGCCTTCCAGCATCTGCGGCGAGGAGGTGAACGTCCCGTCCTGCCCATAAAGCGTGTCGAACACCATGTAGCCGTGGCCGCGTGTGACGTTCGCCGTCGTCCAATGCGGGTCGAGGAAGGCGAGGTCGATCTGCGGAATGAAGCGGAGCGTGCTGGCGCTGGCCGCGCGCACCGCAGCAGGCAGAGCGAGGGTCGCCGACCCTGCCGCAAACAACGTGCGTCGCGTCAGGCCCAGCGTGGTGCCAGATGTTGATTGCATCATCGTCGCTCCTGGCAAGGAGTGACCGCGTTCCCTGCCGTATCTTAACAGTCGCAGCCCGGCCGCGGTCAACCGTCGAGGGGTAGGTTCAGCTCGACTTTCCGCGTTTCAGGCTGCGTGGCAAAGGGTATCCATGAGCCTTTGCAGCAGGGCGGCAAAGATTTCAATGGTCTCCATGCCCAGGTGGGACATGGATAAATTCGATGGACGCCACAGGACGCGACGGACCGCGGCGATGGCGTCGCTGAAAGTCGGCCTGCGCTTGTCATACCAAGCGCGGTTCGGGGACGGAAGGCACCGGCCGGAGCGCGGGCCAGTTCGTCGGCCCAGACCGCGACCAAGGAGAACAGCCCGAGCAGCGCCGGCGTCGTGCGCAGGATGGCGAGGTCGGACCACTGCCGCTGCGTTTCCACGCCGAGGTGGGCACGCACCTCCTGGAACTTGGTTTCCATGCGCCGACGCGACACGAACCAGCCGAGGATACGCTCCGGCGTGGCAGCGAGGTCGGTGCTGAGGAACGCCTGCGGTTCGCTCCCACCGGAGAGATCGCGCACCAGCACCCAACGGATCGGCCCCGCCGGCAAGCCGGAGTAGTACCAGACCGCGGTGTCGGAAGCGACCTCCAGCTCGCGCGACCGGCCACCATACCACTCCTTCACGGTGACCCGCGACCACACGGTGTTCGGGTCGGCCAGCACCGCCATGAGCGCTGGCAAGCGTTTCCCCTTTAGCCGCGGGTGGCCCATCTGCCCCGGCCGGCGTGGCGGGGCCGGTGCGAACAGGCTGGCGTCGATCCGCAACCAAGTGACTAGGCAGGCATGGTGGCGCAAGGCCGCGATCAGGCCGACAATCAAGCGGCGGCCTGGCAACCAGCGCTTGGCTTGCAGAACGGCCCGGCGCCCCTCCGCTGGTATTCCAGTCGCTGCGCGACCGGAACCTTGACCAGCTTCGCCCAGTCGACCAATGTCTTGTGCCGCCGACCCCGCTCGCTGCTCCAACGTGGGGACGGGGCGAGAACGGTTAGAAACGGCAATGCCCAGCGCCGGCTGGCCCAAGGGAACGGCACCATGACCATGAGCGACAGCCAGCGCAGGCCGCTGGCATGGACGAAGCGCCCGCGCGAGGAGCGCACCAGGTCTCGGTAAAGCCCACGCGCCTTGATCCTGATGCCCCAGCGGCGCTCGATCGTGTCGTCAACACCAAGCACCACCTCGCCCTTGGGCAAGAAGGTGCCGAGCACCTGCATCAGGAGCGTGCGTGCCACGACGCGTCCGTTCCAGCGCGCCCGGTTCAGCACCTCGTGGTAGCGCGGGAAGCCCGATCTCGCCGCCAGGCCCATGACCCGCAGCGCCTGGCTTACCGTGCGCTGGCCCGGCGCGAGCACCGCCCCGGCCACCAGCACGAGGACGCGGGACCAGACCGGCGTCGAGAAGCCGCCGCGGAAGGCCGCCAACCAGCCCGCAAGCAGAGGCGGCGTCGGATCTAGAGCGCTATTGTCAGGGCTGGTGCGGGAGCATTGGGTCGACATAGCCCATCAACGCGGCTCCGGTGCACGTGGACAGCGCGCGGCCACGGGAAAGCCGAAAGCATCCCAAGCTCTTGGAATGCGGAAAGTCGAGCTGAACCTACCCCAGTCAGCGGGCCAAAGTCAGCGGCACACCCTTGCTGCAGTCGAAGGCGATGACTAGCACCCCGGTTGCCTTCGCAGCCCGTATCGCGCCAACCGTGTTCTCAATGGCAGCATCGTGCAACCGCGCTGGAAGCCGATGACGTGCACGGCGCGCTCTTGACCAAAGCCTTGCACCCGCAGCCCATAGGCAGGTTTGTCGTAAGGGTCCGACATCGCAAAGCACCGATCAGGCATTCGCTCGCCGAAAGCATCGTGAAACTCCGCCCCGCGTTTCAACAAGTGCCCGCGTTTCAACAGGTGAAAGACAACCGCCATGGCTTTCCGCATCTCGGTCGACACCGGGGGTACCTTCACCGACATGGTCGTGCTCGACGAGGCGGGCCGGCTCCACATCGGCAAGGCCCTGACCACGCCGGACCGCATCTTCGACGGCATGGCGAGCGCACTCGCCGTGGTTGCGGACCAGATCGGGCTCTCACCCGGCGATCTGCTCGGCCGGACAAACATCCTGCTCTATGGCACGACGCGCGCCACCAATGCGATCGTCACCCGGCAGACTGCCCGGACAGCCTTCCTGACCACGATGGGATTTCGCGAAACGCTCACCCTGAAGGAGGGCGGCAAGCACGGGCCGCACGACTACAGCTACGATTACCCGGACCCCTACATCCCCCGCCGCTACACCTTCGAGATCGAGGGACGCATCGGTGCCCAGGGAGAGGAAGTGGTTCCGGTGTCGCCGAAGCAGATCCGGCAGGTCGTCGGCACCCTGAAGCAGCGAGGCTTTGAGGCGGTGGCAGTCAGCCTGCTCTGGTCGATCGCCGATCCCGCGCATGAGCTCGCCGTCGGCGCCATGCTCGACGAGATGATGCCGGGCATTCCCTACACGCTGTCGCACCAGCTGGTGCCAATCCTGCGCGAATACCGGCGTGCGTCGGCGACCGCGATCGACGCCTCGCTGAAGCCGTTGATGCAGCGCCATCTGCGCGACATGGCTGAGGATTTGAAGGGAGCCGGGTTTCGCGGTGACCTGCTGATCTCGACCTCCGTCGGCGGCTGCCAGCAGGTCGACGAGCTTATCGCGCGGCCCATCCACACGCTCAAGTCGGGCCCGGCCATGGCGCCCGTCGCCGGCCGCGCCTACGCCGCAATGGAGCGCCTGGGCGGGAACGCCATCGTCTGCGATACCGGCGGCACCACCTTCGACGTCGGGCTCGTGCGCGACGGGAGCCTCGTCTACACGCGCGATGCCTGGCTGGGCCAGCGCTGGCTGGGCGACATCATCGGCACCTCGACCGTGGACGTGCGCTCGGTGGGTGCGGGCGGCGGATCCATCGCCTGGCTCGATCCCGGCGGCCTGCTCCGTGTCGGACCGCAATCGGCGGGCTCGGTGCCGGGGCCTGCCTGCTACGGACGCGGCGGCGACCAGCCGACCGTGACCGACGCCGCCCTCGTGCTGGGCTACATCGACCCGGCCTATTTCAACGGCGGGCGCCTCGCGCTGGATCGCGACGCCGCCCATCGTGTGGTGGGCCGGCTCGCGGAAGAGCTCGGGCGCACGCCCGACGCCCTGGCCGCCGACATCATGACCATCGCCAATGAGCATATGATCAAGGCCATCGGCGAGATCACGGTGAACGAGGGCCTCAATCCGCGCGAGAGCGTGATCGTGGCCGGTGGCGGCGCGGCCGGCTTCAGCATCATGCCGATCGCACGCGAGCTCGGCTGCGAGACCGTGATCCTGCCTCGCTTGGCCGCCGCCCTGTCGGCCTGCGGAATGCAGTATAGCGAGATCGTGCACGAGGCGACGCGCAGCCGCTTCACCGATACCGCCGCCTTTGACATCGACGGCGTCAGCGCCGCGCTGGAGGCCATCGCCGCCGACCTCGGAAGTTTCGGGGCCGCCCTTGGAAGCGCGTCGGAGGCGCGGGTCTCCACGTCCTTGTTCGTCGAAGCGCGCTACCGGGCCCAGGTCTGGGAACTCGATACGGCCCTTCCGTCCAGCCGGATCGAAGGGAAGGCCGATCTGGCCGCCCTGGCCGAAGCCTTCCATCGTGCCCATGAGCGCGTCTATGCCGTGCGCGACGAAGGCAGCCCGGTGGAGTTCGTGAACTGGAAAGGGCGCATCACGATCTCGCTCTTCGACCCGCCACCGCCGCCCGCGGAGGCCGCCGTGCCGCACCGGGCAGAGCCCACTGCCTGGCGCGAATGCTACTTCGCGGAAACCGGCCGAGCCAATGCTCCAGTCTATCGCGGCGAACGGCTAGGCTTGGGAGCGGAGATCGAAGGACCCGCCATCATCGAGGAGCCGACGACCACCATCGTCGTCTATCCCGGCCTCTCCGCCCGGCTCAGCGTAGCCGGCAACTACATCCTGACCTGCGCGTGAGGGAACCCGAAATGGCCACGACATCCTCCGGCTCCGCCACCCCGCTCGACCCCGTCCAACTCTCGGTGATGGCAAACCGGCTCGACGGCATCGTCCGCGAAATGACGAACACTCTGCTGCGCGCGGCGCGCTCCGCGGTGATCTCCTCGGCCCGCGACTTCTCCTGCTGCCTCGTGACCGGCGACGATCAGCTGCTCGCCCCCGCCGAGGGACTGCCGGTGCACATCTTCGGCTGCCATATCCAGACCGCGAACATGCGGCGATATCATGGGGACGACATTCGCCGCGGCGACGCATACCTCGACAACGATCCTTATGGCGGCAATACCCATCCGGCCGACCACACGTTCATGGTGCCGGTGTTCCACGAGGGCGAGCACCTCTTCACTGCGGTGTCCAAGGCCCACATGGCCGACATCGGCAACTCGATCCCGTCGAGTTACTTCGTGCTGGCGCGCGACGTTTATCACGAGGGCGCGCTCGTCTTCCCCGGCGTACGGATCCAGCGCGACTTCCGCAATGTCGAGGACATCGTCCGCATGTGCCGCGCGCGCATCCGCGTGCCCGACCAGTGGTATGGCGACTTCCTCGCCGGGCTCGGCAGCGCACGCGTGGCCGAGCGCCGGCTGGAGGAGTTCTGCGCCAAGTACGGCGTCGAAGCCGTCAAGCAGTTCAGCCGCGACTGGTTCGACTACTCCGAGCGGCGAATGATCGACAACATTCGCCGCCTGCCGCGAGCCAGCCTGGTCAACAAGGGGCATTCAGACCCGCTGGAAGGCGTGCTGCCCGGCGGGCTGGAACTGACTGTAAGACTGGCCATCGACCCCGATGAGGCGACGATCCATGTGGATCTTTCCGACAACCCTCCCTGCGTCGACGTCGGGCTGAACACCTCGCTGGGGGCGGCGACGTCGGCGGTTGTCGGCGCTATTTTCAACGCGCTCGACAAGGATATCCCACGCAACGCCGGCAGCTTCCGGCGGCTGCGCTTCACCTATGCGGAGGAGAGCGTCGTCGCTGCACCGAAATTTCCGCATTCCTGCTCGATGGGCACCACGAACGTGTCGGAGCGGCTGGTCAACATCACCCAGTCCGCCTTCGCGCAGCTCGGCGAGGGGCATGGCCTGTCCGAGGGCGGGACCGGGCTCGGGGTCGGAATGGCGGTGATCTCCGGCAAGGACGCGAGGCGGTGCGACGCGCCCTACGTCAACCGCATGATGCTGTCTACCAACGGCGGCCCGGCCTCGCCCGTAGCGGATGGCTGGGTGAACTACGCGATCCCGGTGATCGCCGGCCTCATGTATCGTGACAGCGTCGAAGTGGACGAGCTGAAGCATCCAATCCGGGTGCGCAATCTCTCCCTCGTGCAGGACAGCGGGGGCGCTGGCCGCCACCGGGGCGCCCCGGCGCAGCAGATCGAGATCGAAGCGACAGGACATCCAGTGACCGTCGTGATCTCGTGCGACGGCCAGCACGCCCCTCCGCGCGGCGTCAATGGCGGGCTGCCCGGCACACCGGGCGAGACCTTGCTGCTGGGCGGCTTGGATGGCGATCAAAGGCTGCCCAACGTCGTCCAGGTGACCGTTCCCAATGGGCAGGCGCTGCGAGGACGCGACTCCTCCGGCGGAGGCTACGGCGATCCGCTCGAGCGCGATTCCGCCCGCGTGCTGCACGACGTGCTGGAAGCTTGGGAGAGCCGGCAAAAGGCCCACGACATCTACGGAGTCGTGTTCACCGGCGAGATCGAGGATGATTCGCTGGCGGTTGACGCTGCGGCCACGGCAGGGCGGCGCCTCGCACTGAGGGAGGCGCGCTCATCATGACGTCCCTAGTCGGCAAGCCTTGGCGTGTCACCGATCTCGCGCGGGCCATGCGGGATGGCGCGCTCACCGCCTCCGGCCTGGTCGAGACCTGCCTCGCCCGCATCCAGGACGTGGACCAGGAGGTGCGCGCCTGGGTCATTGTCACAGGTGAGGAGGCCCTGGCCGCTGCTCGGGAGCTCGACCGCGAGCGCGAGGCCGGCAGGGTGCGCGGGCCGATGCACGGGATCCCGTTCGCGGTGAAGGACGTCATCGACGTGGCCGGCCTCCCGACCCGGGCCAACAGCCCGTCCCGCGCCACACGGGCCCCCGCCACGGCGGATGCGACGGTGGTGACGCAGCTTCGCTCGGCCGGTGCAATCGTGCTCGGCAAGGTGCATACGACCGAGTTCGCCTATTTCGAGTCGGTGCCGCCCACCCGCAATCCGCACGACACCACCCGGACCCCCGGCGGGTCCTCGGCGGGATCGGCCGCTGCCGTCGCCGCGGGCATGGTCCCGCTGGCGCTGGGCACACAGACGGCCGGCAGCGTGAACCGGCCGGCGGCCTATTGCGGCATCGGCGCCTTCAAGCCGTCGACCCTCGCGATCGGCGGGGCGGGGACGGTGCCATTGGCGCCCTCGTTCGACACGGTGGGAGCTTTTGGTCCGACCGCAGCCGACGCGGCGCTCATGGCGGCGGCGTTCGCCTCGGACCACCTCGGCCTGGCGCGCGCCGCTGCGCACGCTTCGGTGCCGCAGATCGTCGTGCTCGAGGATTCCCTGATCGACGGCCTCTGCACGCCGTCCTGCAAATTAGCCTTGTTTAACTTGGCGGGAAAGCTGAGCGAGGCCGGGCTGCAGGTCAGGGCCGCCACGTCGCCAGTGCCGTTCGGGTCCATCCTGGCCGCACACCGGACGGTGCTGCTGGCCGAACTCGGTCGCCATCATGCGCGGGCTCCACGTGATGCGATTGCGCCCCGGCTCGCCCAGGACATCGCGGCCGGACTGGCGATCCCCGATCGCGAGCACCATGAAGCGCTGCGCACGCTGTCCCACTTTCGCGACACCTTTTGGTCGAGCTTTGCGCCGGAGGACCTGCTGCTCGTGCCGGCTGCGCCGGATGTGGCGCCTGTGGGTATGGCGACGGGCGACCCCCGCCTCGTCATCCCGGCGACGGCCTTGGGCGGTCCCATCGCCGGTCTGCGGTGCGGACCGGACCCGGCCACGTCCATGCCTCTCGGCGCCATGCTGATGGCGGCTCCCGGCGCGGATGCGCGGCTCGCAGGGTTCCTGTTGTCCCCGCTCGGCCGCAGCCTGGACCTCTGAACCGTCGCTGCACTAACGCATTGCGCTTCGCCGGGCCTCCGTCCGTGCCAGGTTCAGAACCCAGCCATATCCGTCGTCGACGGGATCGACCATCACGCCATAGACCTCGGCGGCGTGCTCCGGCGTGATGTAGCCGTCCAGGATGTCGTCCAGGGTCTTCTGCGGATCGCGCTCGAGCGGGTTGCCGTAGCCGCCGCCACACGGCGACAAATAGGACATGACGTCGCCCGCGGAGGTGCGCAGGCCGGAGAACTTGGCGGGGTGCTGCGTGATGGCGGCCGGATCCTGCGCGTTGTAGACCTCGAGCCGGCCGCCATGACCCTCGCCGCCGCCGAACACGCCCCAAGGCCGGTCCTCGTGGCGGTCGGACTCGTGGGTGACGGAGCCGGCGCCCAGGAAACGCTGCGACTTGACCACGCCCATGCCGCCGCGGAACTTGCCGGGGCCGGGGAACACGTCGTCGCGCATCTCATAGCGGTCGCAGATCAGCGGCAGGTGCATGCCGAGGTCCTCGAGCGGGTTGTTGCGCGTGTTGCGCATCAGCTCCTCGACCGTGTCCGGCCCGTCGGAGCCCGGCCGTCCGCCCATCGCCGCCTCGTTCACCTCCAGGAACACCCAGTATTCGCCGGAGGGGCGCACGCCGGAGAACGCCGCGAACGACAGCGTCGCCGCGTTGCCCGCCGTGCATTGCTCGGGCAGCACCGGCGCCAATGCCTTGATGATCAGGTCGACCACGCGCTGGATCTGGGTGAAGCGCGCCTCCGCCGCCGCCGGCGCGATCGGGTTGAAGATGCAGCCGGGCGGGGCGGTCACCTTGACCGGGCGGAACGAGCCCTCGTTGGCCGGCACCGGGTCGGGATTGGTGTAGGTATCCAGCAGCAGCGCGCGAAAAGCGAAGAAGCACGCCACCTTGGTCGAGCCCTCGAACGGCACGTTGAACGCCGTCGGTACCTGCGGCGACGAGCCGGTGAGGTCCACCTCGACCCCGTCGCCGCAGATGCGCACCGTGACCTTCACCGGCAGATGCTGGCCGCGGTTGCGCCCGTCGTCGTCCATGAAGCCCTCGGCGACGTAGTCCCCGTCGGGGATCTTGGCGATCTCGCGCCGCAGGGCGCCCTCGGAGTAGTCCATCAACTGCCGGGTCGCCTGCAGCACCGTCGCCTCGCTGTAGGTCGCCAGCAGCTCCTGGAAGCGCCGGACACCGAGCTCGGCGGAGGCGATCTGCGCCGCGAGGTCGCCCATTACCAGGTTCGGCACCCTGGTGTTGCCGCGGATGTAGCTCCACAGCGCCTCATTGCGCTTGCCCTCGTCATACAGCTTGACGGCGTTGAACAGCATGCCCTCGGCAAACATGTCCGGCACGTCGATGATGAGGCCCGGCGTCGCGGCGCCGATGTCGACGTGGTGCGCCGTGTTGGCGGAGAACCCGACCAGTGCGCCGCCATGGAACACCGGCATGACGATCGCGATGTCGGGCGAGTGGCTGGCGCCGAAATACGGGTGGTTGTGGATCACCAGGTCGCCCGGCCTCCACGCATCGAGCGGGATCGTCTTCTCAATGCCGCGCAAATAGCCCGGCAACGAGCCGATGTGCATCGGCGTCGAGTCGCTCTCGGCCAGCGTGTTGAACTCACGGTCGAACAGCCCGGCGCCCAGGTCCTGGCTCTCGCGGATGATCGAGGAATACGACATCCGGTAGAGCACGTTGCCCATCTGCTCGGCGATGGCGTGCAGCGCGCCGCCGATGACCTGCAGGGTGATCGGATCGACTGTCTCGGTCATGTGCTGGCCTCCGTCAGCGGCTGATAAGGATGTCGCCGTGCGACAGCATGCGTGCGGTGTAGCCGGGCGGGACGATGGTCGTGCTGTTGTGCTGGGTGATGATCGCCGGCCCCTGCACCGTGTCCTCGGCCCGCAGCCGGTCGCGGGCGAAGCGCGGCGTGTCCAGCGCCTGCCCATCGTCGAAGACGGTTGTCCGCACATACAACCGGGCCTCGCTGGGATCGATGCGCCCGCCATGCGCGATCTCCGGCAGGCGAAGCGTGTCGGTGACGCCGCGGGCGATCAGGCGCACGGTAATGGCCTCCACGCCCTGGTCCTCGAAGGCATGGCCATAGACCTGCAAATGCGCGTCGTAGAAATTCTTGATCACCGCCTGCATGCAGCCGGCGTCGATCGGGCCGTCCGGCACCGCCGCGCGCAGCTCGAAGCCCTGGCCGATATAGCGGCACTCCAACACCCGGGCGAACTGCCGCTGGCTCGCCGGGATGCCGTCGCTTTCCAACTGAGCCGCGCCCTCATGCCGCAGCTCGGCGAAGGCGTGCTCGAGCCGCGCGAGCTCCGCTGTGCCGGCGGTGCTGAGCACCACCAGGACGGACCGGGTGTACTCGTATTGCAGCTCGGCCTCCAGCAGCCCGATCGCCGCGGTCACGCCGGGGTGCAGCGGCGAGATGACGTCGCGGGCGGCGACGATCTCGGCCAGCGCCACGCCGTGCAGCGGCCCCGCGCCCCCGAACGCCATCAACGAGAAGCCGCGCGGGTCGATGCCCTTGGCGACCGAGTTGCCGTTTATCGCCAGCGCCATCGTGTTGTTGACGACGCGCAGCACGCCGAGCGCCGCGTCCGTCACCGACACCCCGAGCGGCCCCGCCAAATGCGTCTCGATGGCGCGGACGGCGAGGTCGCGGTCGATCATGAGGTCGCCGCCGAGGAAGCGGTCGGGGTCGAGGCGGCCGAGAACCACCTGCGCGTCGGTCACCGTCGGCTCGGTGCCGCCGCGGCCGTAGCACGCCGGGCCGGGGTCCGCGCCCGCCGAGCGCGGCCCGACGCGGAACGCACCGCCGGCGTCGATATAGGCGATCGACCCGCCGCCGGCCCCGATC
>CAZZWN010000025.1:0-20668 GCA_964657765.1 uncultured Acetobacteraceae bacterium | reverse complement strand
TCCACGGTCGATGCCTGGTTGCCGCGCAACACGGCGGAGCTTTCCGTGCTGGATAAGGTGCGCGCACAGCCGTCGCCGTTGACGGTCCGGGTCGGACAGAGCGTGCCGTGGGGGTCGATGACCATCACCGTGCGGGGCTGCGTGACCCGTCCGCCGGATCAGCCGCAGGACAGCGCAGCGTTCCTCGAGGTGACGGACGGCCGGGCTGCAGGTGCGAGCTTCCGCGGCTGGATGCTGGCCAGCGCGCCGGCATTGTCGCAACTGGAGCATCCACTTTATGACCTCAGGGTGACGTCATGCCACTGAGCGCGATGACGGTGGCGCGGTCGGCGCTGCTGCTCGACATGGACGGCACGCTGCTCGACATCGCGCCGACGCCGGACCAGGTGCGGGTCGCGCCGGGCTTGCCCGAGGCGTTGCGACGGCTGCGGGACGCCATGGGCGGGGCGCTCGCGGTCGTGACCGGGCGGCCGATCGAGCAGGTGGACGGGCTATTTGGCGACGTGCCGTATGCGGTGGCCGGGGAACACGGCGGCGCCATCCGGCACGCGCCCGGCGCAGAGGTGGTGCGCGCCAGCCTGCCTGCTCCTCCGGTCGAGTGGGTCATCGCCGCCGCGCGCATCGCCGACGCCCATCCGGGTGTGCTGCTGGAGCAGAAGCAGCGCGGCTTCGTGCTGCACTACCGGGCGGTGCCGGAGCTGGGGCCCGAGCTGCGGGAGGCTGCGTTGGCGTTGATCGCGCCGCTTGCGGGCCGGTTCCAGTTGATGGAGGCGCTGATGGCTTGGGAAATCCGGCCGTGCGGGGCGGACAAGGGCAGCGCGGTCGCAGCGCTCATGACCGAGGCGCCGTTCGCCGGGCGGCAACCGATTTTCATCGGCGACGACGTGACGGACGAGGACGGCATGCGCGCCGCCCGCGCGTTGGGAGGCGCCGGGTTGCGGGTGGACGAGTTCTTCGGCGATCCGGCCGGCGTGCGCGCCTGGCTGGCGCAGGCAGCCGTTGGTTCTGGCGGCTGGCCACCGCTGCCGGCTGACCGCCAACCGACATCCCGCTAGGCCGCCTTCGGCTTCCCCATCTTCGCAAGCTGGCTGAACATGAACTGCGGGGCGATGCGGCTCATCGTTTTCAGGATATTGCTCAGTCCAGGCCGGATCTCAAGCTTGCCCGCCTCAATGCCCGCGATCGCCTTGCGGGCAAGCACCGTGACGTCCATGGCCTTCTGGCCCTTCGACTCGTCTGCGAACTCACCGCGGAACAGCTGAGTTTCGACGGCGGGCGGCGCCAGCTCGACTACCGTGACGCCGGTGCCGCTGAGCTGCTCCCGCAGCGATTGCGAGAATGAGTGAATCGCAGCCTTGGTCGCGCAATAAACCGGCGACAGCGGCAAAGGAACGAAGGCGAGCCCCGAGGAGACGTTGACGATCAACGCGTTCCCGCGGGTCTTCAGATGCGGCAGGAAGCTCTGGACCATGCGCACCGGTCCGCACAGGTTGATCTCGATCTCACGGGTGACGTCGATCAGGTCGCGATCCTGGTTGAGGTTCAGGTTGCGCATGATGCCGGCATTGTTGACCAGCACGTCGAGCGCGGGGAATTGCTCAAGCACCTTGCCGTGCAGCGCCGCAATGGCCTCGGGATCACTGACGTCGCTCTGGAAGGCATGGATGCCAGGGTGCGACTGGCTGGCCGCATCGAGCTTCTCCCGATTGCGGCCGGTCACGATGACCGTGTTGCCGCGCTGGAGCAGTTGCTTCGCCAGCTCCAGCCCGATCCCACTGGTCCCCCCGGTGATCAGGACGGTCTTGTTTTCCAATTTCACCCGGCTTCTCCACGTCATGCGTCGATCGGGCAGGGGGGCCCGAGCTACACTGCCGTTGCCCGAGCTCATTGGTCCCGTGATCTTGCATCGCAATCTGGCCAGATGCTCTCTAAAGTAAAGTAGGCACTATAAAGTGCTATACTTACCTGAAAGTGAGCGTCCGGCATGGGCAAGCTGCCGCAGTTTACCGATGAGCAGATCTTGACCGCGAAGCGTTATGCGTCCGCCACGCCGCCCGCTGACATCGATCCGCGCATTACGGCGCTGGTGAACGATCTGATCGGCCGCGTCGCCGACAAATGGACCATGCTCATCCTGGAGGTCCTGGCCGAAAAGGGAGTGGTGCGGTTCACCCGCCTGAGCGGGCTGGTGGAGGGCATCAGCCAGAAGATGCTGACCCAAACGCTTCGGCAGATGGAGCGCGATGGTTTGGTGACGCGGACTGTGCATCCCGTCGTGCCGCCGAAGGTCGAGTATGAGTTGACGCCGCTCGGGTTGGGCCTCGGTGCAGCGTTCTGCGGCGTCTGGGTCTGGGCGTCGGAGAACCTTCAAGCGGTCGAACAGGCGCGCGCCGCTTTCGACAAGGCGAAGGAGCATTGATGCGCATGCCGGGACTGCAACCCGGTTCAACCGTGCGCGGCAGCGACCGTCTTGCCGCCCAAATAGGCCGCGCGCACGTCCGGGTTGCTCCACAATTCAGCCGGCTTGCCCGTCACCAGCAGGCTGCCGGTCTCCAGCACATAGCCGCGGTCGGCGACGGACAGCGCCATGTGCGCGTTCTGCTCCACCAGCAGCACCGTGGTGCCGCGGCGGCGGATCTCGGCGATGATCCGAAACACCTGCTGCACGATCAGCGGCGCCAAGCCCAGCGACGGCTCGTCCAGCAGCAGCAGCCGCGGCTTCGCCATCATGCCCCGCGCGACGGCGACCATCTGCAGCTGCCCGCCCGACAGCGTCCAACCGAGCGCGTGCTCCAGCCGTTTCAGGTCGGGAAAGAACGCCAGCATCTCATCCGTCTCGGTCTCCAGCACGCGCCGCCGCACCCCCCGGCGGTTGCTGCCGCCCAGCAGGATATTCTCCCGCACCGTCAGCCCCGGGAACACCCGGCGCCCCTCCGGCACATGGGCAACGCCCAGCCGCACGATCGCCTCCGGCTTCATGCCGATCAGCGATTGCCCGGCGAAGCTGAGCCGGCCTGACACGTTCGGCACCAGGCCCGATATGGCGCGCAGCGTCGTGCTCTTGCCCGCGCCGTTGCTGCCCAGGAGCGCCACGATCTCACCCTCCTCGACCTCCAGCGACAGGCCCTTCAGCACGTCGGCGGCGCCGTAGCGCGCGACCAGGCCGCCAAGTTCAAGCAGCGGCATCTTCTTTACGAGGCTCCCCAAGGTAGGCGGCGATGACGTCCGGATGCGACAGCACGTCGCGCGGCCGGCCATCGGCGATGCGGCGGCCGAAGTTCAGCACGGTGATGTGGTCGGCCACCTGTTCCACCAGGTTCATGTCGTGGTCGACGATCAGGATGGTGAGGCCATGGCCCTTCAGCCGGCGGAGCAGCGCGCCGAGCTCCTGCTTTTCCGTG
The DNA here is from genome assembly GCA_964657765.1 of uncultured Acetobacteraceae bacterium. Lineage (GTDB taxonomy): Bacteria > Pseudomonadota > Alphaproteobacteria > Acetobacterales > Acetobacteraceae > CAHJXG01. The sequence continues at coordinate 17,267 of CAZZWN010000025.1, read as the reverse complement.
AGGTTGAGGCCGGCGGCGGGCTCGTCCAGCAGCAGCACCTGCGGATTGCCAGCGAGCGCGCGGGCGATCTCGACATAGCGCTGGGTGCCGTAGGACAGCGTGCCCACCATCCGGTTCGCGTCCGCGCGCAAGCCGACGAAGTCCAACGCCGCCAGCGCGCGCTCGACGACTAGGGTCGGCTGCTCGGCGATGTCGTTGCCGGGCCGCTCGGCACCGACCATGACGTTTTCCAGCACCGACATGCCGCGGAACACCCGGATGTTCTGGAACGTGCGGGCCAGGCCGCGCCGGGTGCGTTCGTGCGGGGCGGTCCCGGTCACGTCCGCTCCAGCGATGGCGATGCGCCCGGCGGTCGGGCGATACAGGCCGGTCACGACATTGATGAAGGTCGACTTGCCGGAGCCGTTGGGGCCGATCAGCGCGTGCACCGTGCCGCGGCGCACCGCGATATCCACGCCGTCGAGCGCCTTCAGCCCGCCGAAATGCTTGGCGAGCTTTTCGATGTTCAATGCGACTTCAGTACTTTCGGACCCGCGCTGGCCCAGCAGCGGCAGTGCCGCCACCGCACCGGTAATGACGGGCACCGCCCGGCGCAAACGGCGGGTCAGGCCCCACAAACCGTCCGGGAGGAAGACCATGATCAGGATGACCGCCGCGCCATAGACCGCGAGATAGACCTGGCGCAGGAAGCGCAGCCACTCCGGCAAAATGACCAGCAGGCCGGTTCCGAGCAACGCGCCGAATGGCGACTGCACTCCGCCGAGCAGCGCCATGGTGAGCAGCACGATGCTCTCGCCGAAGCCGAACTGGTCCGGGCTGATATAGGCGAAGGCGCCGGCGAAAAGCCCGCCGCCCAGGCCGCCCAGCAGCGAGCTGATGCCGAAGGCCAGGACCTTGGTGCTGTAGGTGTTGATGCCGCAGGTGCTGGCGGCGATCTCGTTGTCGCGGACGGCCTGCATGGCGCGGCCGAGCCGGGTCGTCTTGAGCCGCCAAATATACCAGGTGACGCAGGCGAGCGTCACGAGGCACAATGCCAGATAGTGGTCGCCGCTTTCGAGCCGCAGGCCCGGCACATGCGGTCGGGCGATGTCCTTGACGCCATCCGGCCCGTGCGTCAGCCCGATCCAGTTGTTCAGCACGAGGGTCAGGATCTGCTGGAAGCTGATGGTGACCATGGCGAGGTAGTGACCGCCGAGCCGCAGGCTGGCGAAGCCCAGCGCGACGCCGAACACCCCCGCCATCGCGATGCCGACCGCGAGCGCCGCGAAGAACGGCAGCCCGTAATCGGTGGTGCCGAGCGCCGCGCCATAGGCCCCGAGCCCGAAGAACGCCGCCTGCGCCAGCGAGATCTGCCCGCAATAGCCGAGCACGACCACGAGCCCGGCGACCGCGATGGCATAGGTCGCCGCCTGCATGACGATGTTGAGGGTGTAGCCTTGCTCCGGCACGAGCGTCGACAAGGCCAGCACGCCGACGATGGCGATGGCGAGCGCCGGCAGGCCGCGCCAGGTCTGTGCCTGCACGACGCCGGGTGCTGCGGATGAGGTCGTGGCGCTCATGCCTTCTCCGCGATCTTCTCGCCGAACAGGCCCTGCGGCCGGACCAGCAGGAACAGCAGCAGCAGCCCGAATGCCAGCGCGTCCTTGTAGGGGACTGAGATATAGGCGGCGCCGAACGTCTCGACGACGCCGAGCGCCAGGCCGCCCAGGATGGCGCCGGGGATATTGCCGAAGCCGCCGATGATGTTGGCGGCAAACGCCTTGAGCGAAATGATGGCGCCCATGCCGACCGACACGAACAGCACCGGCGCCACCAGGATGCCGGCCAGCCCGCCCAGCGCCGCGCTGTAGGCGAAGGTGATCAGGATCATGAGCGCCACCGGGATGCCGAGCAGGCTTGCCATCTCCTTGTCCTGGCTGGTGGCCTGCAGCTTCTTGCCCAGCAGGGTCTTTTCGAAGATCAGGAACTGCAGCAGCACCATGACGGCCGCGGTCACGATGATGGCGATGTATTGGCTGTCCATGAACACGCCACCGACCTCGAAGCCGGGGCTGTCGAACAGGCCGGGCAGCACTTCGGGACTCGGGCCATACAGCGCCAGCACGGTGTTGGCCAGGAAGATGCTGGCGCCGATCGTGCTGATGATGACCGGTAATTGGCCGCGGTGGCGCAGCGGCCAGTAGGTCGCGCCGGCGAACAGCACCCCGAACCCGGCCATCAGCACGACCGCGAGCGGCAGCGCCACGAAGTACGGGATGCCCAACACCGTCGACAGCACGACCATGGCGTAGGCGCCGAGCATCGAGAACTCGCCTTGGGCGAAGTTCACGACACTCGCCGCGCGGATCAGCAGCACGAAGCCCAAGGCCACCAGCGCGTAGATCGCGCCGATGCCGAGCCCGGTGAACAGCAGTTGCGGGACGAGGCTCAACCCTTCGGACTCAACCCTGGACTTCGATCCGGCGGTCGAAGACGATCTTGCCGTTCTCGTTCTTCACGACGTTGTAGCCGCGCAGGCCGTCCCCCTTGTCGTCGAAGTTGTACTCGCCCTCCGCCCCGGCATAGCCGCGGACGGCCGCCAGCGCCGCGCGGATTTTCTCCGGGTCGGTACTGCCCGCGTTGTTGATCGCGAGCCCCAGCAGGTTCACCGCGTCGAACGCCCAGGAGGACTGGTTGTCGGGGATCGCCTTATACAGCGCCTGATACTTCTCGGCGAACGCCTTCGATGCCGGAGTCGCGTCCACCGCGTAGTCCGCGACGCCGTAGGTGCCGAACAGCGCACGCCCGGCGAGGTTGAGCGCCGTGGTGTTCACGATCGATGGCGAACCGACCCAGGGCACCGTCACGCCAAGCTGGCGGAGCTGGCGCGCGAAGATGCCGAGGTCGCTCTCGAAGGTGAAATAGCTGCCGACGATGTCCGCGCCCGACTGCCGCACCGCCAGCACCACCGCCGTATAGTCCGACGCCTGGTTGGTGTAGCCCTGCATCAGCAACGGGGTGATGCCCTTCTCCTTCAGCGCCGCCTCCAGCGCCTTCGCGCCGTTGCTGCCGAAGGCGTCGGTCGAGTAAACCACCGCCCATTTCTGCTTCTTGAGGTCGCCGGCGCCGAACTCGGCGATGACCTTGGCCGAATAGCTGTCGTTCGGACGGCAGCGGAACAGCCACTTATTGCCCTCCTGCGTCAGCGTCGGGTCGGTGCCGCCGATCATCATCGGCTTGCCGGCCTTCAGCACGTCGGGCGACATCGCATGGACCTGCGTCGACCGGATCGAGCCGATGAACGCCGCGATGTCGGACCGCCCGGACAGGCGGCTGAACGCCAGCACCGCGCCGGGATTGGTGGTCTGGTCGTCCTCGACCACCAGTTCCAGCTTACGGCCCAGCACGCCCTTCTCGTTCACGGCGTCGAGCGCCTGCCGGGCACCGTTGAGCTGCAGCCTGCCGGCTTCGGCCGCCGGCCCGGTGGAGGGCGAGACGATGCCAATCTTGATCGTGTCCTCGGCACGGGCAAACCGCGGGGCCGTCGCCATCGCAGCGGCGGCCAGCCCGAGCGTGCGCCGGGTCAGAATGGGGGAAGGCATGGTTTCAACTCCCTGAACGGCTCTGTGGGCCATCGTTCTAAAATTAGGAACACAGACACCGGTAAACCGCAAGCCTAGGCGCATGATATCGCTATCGCAACGTCGGCGCCGAGGTCTGGCACATGCAGCAGCGCGTCGCCATCCGCCACGACGGATACCCGTTCGAGCAGCCGGCCCGTGCGCGTGTCCCACAGTGCCGCCCAGCACGGCCCGGCCAGCAAGCCCGGCACCCGCACCGACACGGCTGAGCGGCGATCCTGGTCCACCCGGCCGTCCGGCAGCAGCGGCGATCGGCGCAACAGCCACAGCACCGCCTGCCGCGCGTCGCCACAGGCAAAGCACGCCACCTCGGGATCGCTGACCTCCACGTCGATCGGGCGGCGGTCGAAATGCGGCCAGTCCAGCAGCGGCAGGAAATCCGCCAGTGCCCGCTGCGCTCGCCGCATCCCGGGCGTCAGCGCATGCGGATGCCGGTTCGGCCAGCGCATGCCGCCGCCGGCCCCGCCGGACGCCAGGTGCGCCCATTGCACATGCCGGAAGTATTCGTCGTCGAACGGCTCCGGCAGGGTGACCCGGTGGTCCTTGAAGGTGTGGATCGGGCCGTGCTCGCTGTCGAAGAACGGGCGCTGGTCGGTGATCTCCGCCAGCGCCTCCCGCACCAGCTTGCCGACGGCGAGCGCCGGGGCGACGGTATCCTGCGGATGGTCGATCGTGCCTTCCTCATAGAAGTGGTTGTTGGCGAAATCGAGCGCCGGGTGGCGGAACACCGGGGCGTTCAGCCAGGGCTTCCAGTGCAGCTCCGGCCCGAACACCGACACGCATTGCGGATGCGCCCGGCCATGCAGCCGCACTTCCAGGTCGCGCAGGAACGGCCCGACGTCGCCGATGTAGTCGTCGAAGCAATCGGGCCGGTCCTCGCCCTGCACCGGGTGCATCTCGTTCCACAAGTCCCAGGCGAACAGCGTGCCGCCGCCGCCCCAACGCGCGGTCGCGAACGCCAGCCGCGCCTTCACCATTGCGCGCACGCCGGGGCACACCATCAGGCTGGTACGGTCGGCGCAGGGTCCGCCATTAGCGATGTTGTAGGGGTGCAGGTCCCAGCGCACCCAGTGGAAATAGCTGTCGACCGGCGTCATCAGGATGCGCAGCCCGGCCGCAGTGGCCAAGCGGAACAGGTCGTCCCAAAGCCGTATCATGGCCGGGTTGAAGACGCCGGCGGGTTGCTCGAAGAAGTGCTCGCCGGTCTCGGCGTATTCCAGCATGAACCGCAGGCAGGTCACGCCGCTGTCGCGCAGATAGGCCAAATGCCGCTCGATGGCGCGGAGGTCGCTGCCATGCAGCAGGCCGCGCCACTCGATCCAGCTGATGCCGTCATTCTGCCCGATCGGCGTCCAGGGTGCGCCGGTGTCGGTCACGAAATACGGCCGGCCGGCTGCGCGCGTGATCCATGGGAGCGCTGGCAAACTTACCTTACTTCACCTGCGCCACGCGCAGCGCATTGGTGGTGCCGGGCTGGTTGAACGGCACGCCGGCGGTCACCACGACCTCCTGGCCTGGCGCCGCCAGGCCCTCGCTGCGGGCAATCCGGGTCGCGCGCGTCACCGTTTCCGTCATCGTGTGCAGCTCCGGCGTCACCAGCGCGTGGACGCCCCACACCACCGCGAGCCGCCGGGCGGTCGAGAGGTTCGCGGTCAGGCCCAGCACCGGGCACTCCGGCCGTTCCCGCGCCACGCGCAGCGCCGTGCTGCCGCCCTCGGTAAAGGCGGCGATCGCCGCGGCCCCTATGGTATGCGCGACCTGCCGGCTCGCGGCGGCGATCGCGGACGCCGACACCGGCTCCGGCGCCGGGCGGCTCGCGTCGATGATGGCCCGCCAGCCCGGGTCGCGCTCCACCCGCTCGATGATGCGGTCCATGATGTTGACCGCCTCGTAGGGATATTGCCCCGCCGCCGTCTCGGCGCTCAGCATCACCGCGTCCGCGCCGTCGAACACCGCGGTCGCGACGTCCGATGCCTCCGCGCGCGTCGGCGCCGGGGCGGTGATCATGCTCTCCAGCATCTGCGTCGCGACCACCACGGGGATGCCGCGCTCGCGGGCGGCGCGGACGATGCGCTTCTGCGCCAGCGGCACCTCCTCGGGCGGCAGCTCCACGCCCAGGTCGCCGCGCGCGACCATCACCGCTTCCGACAGCGCCAGGATCTCGTCGAGGTTGTCCAGCGCCTGCGGTTTTTCCATTTTGGTCATGATCCAGGCACGGCCGGCGGTGATCTCCTTCGCCTCCGCCACATCTTCGGCCCGCTGCACGAAGCTCAGCCCGATGTAGTCGACACCGTGTTCCAGCGCGAAGGCGAGGTCCAGCCGGTCCTTCGCCGTCAGCGCCGGGATCGGCAGCGCCACGTCGGGGACGTTCACCCCCTTGCGGTCCGACAGGCTGCCGCCCGTCACCACCTCGGTCTCCAGGTGGTCCTCCCGCACATGCGTCACCCGCAGGCGCAGCTTGCCATCGTCCAGCAGCAGCGAGGTGCCGATCCCCGCCGCATGGATGATCTCGGGATGCGGCAGCTCGACCCGGCGGCTGTCGCCGGGCACCGGCGACAGGTCGAGCCGGAACTCCTGGCCCGTCTGCAGCACGATGCGCCCGCCCTGGAATTTTCCCACCCGCAGCTTCGGCCCCTGCACGTCGGCCAGGATGCCGATCGGCCGCCCCGACTGTTCCTCCAGCGCCCGGATCATGGCGATGCGCGCGAGGTGGTCGGCGTGGACGCCATGGCTGAAATTCAGCCGGAACACGTCGGCGCCGCCGTAGAACAGGCGGGCGAGCACCTCGGGCGTCGAGCTGGCCGGGCCGAGCGTCGCGATGATCTTCGTGCGCCGGCGGCGGCGGAGCTTGATGCGGGCGGCCATGGCTAATCCTTATTGGGGTGCGACCAGCACGGCACGAAGGTCGTTCACGTTCGTGAGCGTCGGCCCGGTGCGGATCAGGTCGCCCAAGGCATCGAACAGGCCGTAGCTGTCATGCGCCGAGAGGACGGCGCGGGGATCAAGCCCCATCTCCCGTGCCCGCGTCAACGTGCTGGGCGTGACGATTGCGCCGGCCGCGTCCTCCGTTCCATCGATGCCATCGGTGTCGCCGGCCAGGGCCCAGATCCCGGCCGCACTGCGCAGAGCAATCGCGAGGCCCAGCAGGAACGCCGTGTTGCGCCCGCCGCGGCCGAATGGGCCCTGGCCGATCGTCACCGTCGTCTCGCCCCCCGAGAGCAGCACGCAGGGCGCGGCAAGCGGCTGGCCATGGAGGCGCACGCTGTGGGCGATGCCGGCCATGACGGTGCCGAGCTCGCGGCTCTCGCCCTCCAGCGCGTCACCCAGGATCAGCGGCGTCAGGCCATGCGCCCGGGCGACGCCTGCGGCCGCGTCGAGCGCCATGGCCGGGGTTGCGATCAGGCGGATATCGGCGTCGATCTCGTGTGGCTTGGGCGTCTCCGCATTGTCGGTTTGCGGCAGGATCAGGCCGTAATGCCCGGCGATGGCGCGCACGTCCGCCCAGGTCGAGGGATCGGGCACGGTGGGACCGCTGCCGATCACGGCCGGGTCGTCGCCGGGCACGTCGCTGATGGCGAGGGTCACGACCCGCGCCGGCCGCGCCGCCGCCGCGAGCCGGCCGCCCTTGATGGCCGACAGATGCTTGCGGACGATGTTCATCTCGCCGATCGCTGCGCCGCTCGCGAGCAGGGCGCGGTTCACCCGCTCGGCGTCTGCGAGCGTCAGGCCCGGCCCGGGCAGTTCCATCAGCGCCGAGGCGCCGCCCGACATCAGCGCGATCACCAGGTCGTCCGCGGCAAGCCCCTGCACCGCAGCCAGCACGCGCCGGGCGCCCAACTCGCTGTTGGCGTCGGGGACGGGGTGCGACGCCTCGATGACCTCGATCATGCGGGTCGGCACCGCGTGGCCATAGCGGGTGACGACCACGCCCGTCATCGGCACGCCGGGCCATGCGTCCTCGAGCGCTGCTGCCATCACGGCGGCGGACTTTCCGGCGCCCACCACGACCACCCGGCCCCTCGGCCGCCCGGGCAGATGCGCCGCCAGCACCCGGCGCGGATCGGCGCTGGCGATGGCTGCATCGAACATGGCCCGCAGCGCGATGCGGGCCTGTGCGTCATCCCACGGCATCGGCGTCCTTATCTCCGTATGGCAACGGTACTATGAACCGAGGTTTGCGCTTCCGCCAAGCGGCCCGGCACGCCATATCCCCTGAACGAGAGGGACAACGAGGGACACCATGACAATACCCGCTATGGACGACACGACCCGCACCGAGTTGGAAGCCGCCGCGTTCCGCCGCCTGGTGGCGCATCTGCGGGAGCGTACGGACGTGCAGAATATCGATCTGATGACCTTGTCCGGATTTTGCCGCAACTGCCTGTCGCGCTGGTACCGCGAGGCGGCCGAGGCTCAGGGCGTAGCCCTCACGGACCTGGACGCCCGTGAGATCGTGTACGGCATGCCCTACAAGGAATGGCAGGCGCTGCACCAGGTCGAGGCGACGCCGGAGCAGAAGGCGGCCTTCGCCAAGTCCAACACAGCGCATTGACCGAGACTCCCGGCGCCGCTAATCCCCCCGGCTGACCATTACGAAGGGGGGACGCCATGGCCCTGGACACCGCTGATTCGCTGGACAACGACCCGCTGGACGAGGGCAAGGCGGCCGAGGCGCAAGTCGGCGGCATCGCGGCGGACCGGCTGCGCAGCTTGATCGAGCGGATTGAGCGGCTTGAGGAGGAGCGCAAGGCGCTTGGGTCCGACATCAAGGACATCTATTCCGAGGCGAAATCGGCCGGGTTCGACGTGAAGGTGCTGCGGCAGATCATCCGCATCCGCAAGCAGGAGCCTGCGGACGTGGAGGAGCAGGAGACGCTGCTGGATGTATACCGTCGCGCGCTGGGGATGTGAGTCCAACGCTCCAGTCACACGATGTGAAATGGCTATCCTGACGGCCTATCTCCCGTACGGCCCTCTTCGAACTCATGTCATCATTGGGTAGTGGGTCAGTTTGCGACAGCGTTGATCTTCATGGTTGGTTGAGTACTGCGTTGCCGCAACAAGCCGCGTCATCGCGAGGAGCGTAGCGACGCGGCGATCCAGGACCACAGGAGCAGAGTTCGACTCATGCAGCCCTGGATTGCCGCGCCGAAGCCGGCTCGCAATGACGGCGAATGGCAGCACGGTCAAAATAACCCATTACCCATTGCTATGACCCTTGCCGCCGACCCCGACGGGTTGGAACCAAGCAGGCCGGCAAGCGTGGCACAGGCACAATTCAAGGTTGTAGGTGTGGCAGACTAATAGGCGTAAAAAGGATCGTTGCCAGGATGCGCCCTAGGTGTGAGACTGCCAGCCCGAGGTAAGTTTAGGCGACATAGGCAGTTACGGCGCAGGATTTCCAAGCTGATGGTGTTTCTCAAGGATTACTTGTGTCCATAGGAATGACTGGCAGCAGAGGCTTTCCTGCCCTCTTCAGCAAATTGCGTCCGAAGAGCCGTTTCAACGGTCGACCTCAGACAATCATAACCGTTATTGGCGCACGGAGTGGTTCATCGGCCTTAGCTGGAACGCTTGGTCGGCTTGGTTGCGCTCTGCCAAAAAACATCATGGAAGCCGATTGGGCCAACACGAAGGGATACTTCGAGCCGAAAGACCTCGCGAACCTGCACGATGAACTACTTAAGTCCGTTGGCAGCGATTGGAGTGATTGGCGCGAGTTTCCTAACTCATGGTTCGATTCCATCGACGCCGGAAGATGGCGAGGCCGCCTTGCGGAAGCATTCGTTGAAAATTATGGAGCTGCAAGTCTCGCTGTTCTCAAAGAACCACGCATGTGCCGTATGCTTCCACTGTGGGACAAAGTCTTCGAAGACTTGGGTGCTCACTCGGTCTTCTGCTTTATCGACAGGAACCCAGTCGAGGTTGCAGCCTCGCTCCATGCCCGCGACGGTTCCTCCCTGACCCAGGGTTTGCGCTACTACATCCGAAATCATCTCGACGCCGAATTCGCAACGCGCAATCGGTCGCGGGCGTTCGTGACGTACGACGCACTGCTGACCGATTGGCGCAAGACAGTCGGGTTTGTGAGCAAGAGACTTCGGGTTGATTTCACGAATTCAGCCACAGGACAATCGCAAGTAGACGCTTTCCTGGAACATAGCATGAGGCACCAAAACAGTGGCGCAGTGCATTGTCCAACCGACGATTCGTTCACAATGGCCTTAAATGTCCATGAAGCCTTCACGCATCTGGCTGCTGATTATTCGGAGCGTAGAGCGATGCGCCAACTTGATAAACTACGAGCGACGTTCAACACTTGGCGCGAAACTTCATGATAGCTGGCCGAGGAATCGCGGCTGTTTTGCTTTGCATCTACAAAATGATCTTGCCATCGCAAGCGAGATCAAGGGTTATCTCAAACCAAGCACGCTCCGATGCGCGCGCAGCACGTGTCCACGGCGGATCTTGTGGCTCGGCGTCAGCAGTCCGTTCTCGATCGTGAAGGGTGCCACCAGGCTGTGCCGGCGTATGCGCTCGGTCACCGAAAGCCGTGCATTGAGCCGAGCCACGGCCGCGCCGACGCTTTGGGCATCGCCGCCCTCGGCCGGCACCAACAGGGCCGAAAGCCCGGCCTGATCGTCCCCCGCGACCACCGCCTGCATGATTTCCGGCTCCTGCATCAGCAGTCCCTCGATTCGCGCCGGCGACACGTTCTCGCCGCCGGATAGCACGATGATGTCCCGCTTGCGGTCCGTGATGGTCAGCACGCCGTCTAAATCCAGCCGGCCCACGTCCCCAGTATGCAGCCAGCCGTCCCGGATCGCTTCGGCGGTTGCCTTCGGCTGATTCCAGTAGCCGTCCATGACCAAATCGCCGCGCACCATGATCTCGCCGTCCTCAGCGATGCGCAGCTCCACGCCGTCCAGGGCCCGGCCGACGCTGCCGACATCCGGGTCGTCCGGCGAATTGGCGCTGATCACCGGGCCGGCCTCGGTTTGGCCGTAGCCCTGCATGACTACGGGTCCGAGCGCCCGGAAGAACCGGCCCACTTCCGGGTCCAACCGCGCCCCGCCCGACATGGCCGCGCGGAACCGGCCGCCGAGCCGGGCGCGCACCGGGCGCAGCGCCAGCCGGTCCAGCAATGGCGCGGCGAGATGGTCCGTAAGCGTCATCCGGCCATCGACCCTGCGCAGCCCCGCCTCGATCGCGCGATGGAACAGCGCCTGTTTCCAGCCAGGCTGCCGCTTCACCTGCTGCAAGATCCGGGAACGGATCATCTCCAGCACGCGCGGAACCACGGTCATGATGGTGGGGCGTATCGCCAGCATGTCGGCCGCGAGATGCTCGACGCCGCGGCAATAGACGATCTCGGTCCCGAGGCTCGGCAGGAAATACTGGCCGACCGTATGCTCGTAGCTGTGGGAAAGCGGCAGGAACGATAGATAGACCTCGTCGCGCAGCCGGAGCGGGCGCACCAGCTCGAAAGCCCCGGCGCAGTTGGACAGGATGGCCCGGTGCGGCAGCATCACCCCGCGCGGCAGGCCGGAGGTGCCGCTGGTGTAGATCAGGCAGGCGAGCGCGCCGGACGCGATCTGGTCGGCCTCGGCGGCGATGTCGTCTGGCGGCGCGCGGTCGGCTTCAAGGGTGGAGAACAGCGTGCCGCGGCCGGGCTGCATGCACAGCAGCAGGTCGAGCCCGCCCGTCAACGCCGCCCCGGCCAGCACGCGGTCCGCCAGCGCCGTGGTCGAGACGACCGCCACTCGCGCGCCGCTGTCCAGCAGCAGATGCGCGTGGTCCGCCGGCGTGTTGGTGACATAGCCCGGCACCGGCACCGCGCGGATCGCCATCAGCGCGGTTTCCAAGATCGGCACCTCCGGCCGGCTCTCGCTCACGATCAGCACCCGGTCCCCAGCCGAGACCCCGGCGGCGCGCAGGCCGCGGGCGACGGACGCGGCCCGCCGTGCGAACTCGCCCCAGGCGACGCTGCGCCAGGCGCCGTCGTGCCAGTGGCGCAGCATCGGCCGGCCGGGCCAGCCGCGCGCCAGGCCGAACATCATGGCGGCCAGGTTGGGCCATTGCGGATACGTTCCTACTGGATGAGTCCTTGTCGAGGCGCTTTGCACGCTCGCTCCCTACGCTTGCCCTGGCGGTGCCACGTCCCACCTAAGTGTCGACGTATCAGCACGACGGGACGAGCACCAGATGGACCACCCTGCCAAGTCAGCGACCACAGCGTATGCCGGCGATGCGCTGCCATCTTGGGACCTGACCGACCTCTATCCTGCCCCGGACAGCCGAGAGCTGACTGCCGACCTCGATCGTGCGGCTGCCGAGGCGCAGGCGTTCGACACCCAGTATGCCGGCCGGGTCGCGGCGTTGTCGGGCGACGAGCTGGCGGCGGCGCTGGCGGAGTATGAGCGCATCGAGGAGACGCTGGGCCGGCTGATGTCCTATGCCCAGCTGCAGTTCAGCAGCGACAGCTCGGACCCGCAGATCGGCAAGTTTTACCAGTCGATGAACGAGCGGGTGACGACCATCAGCTCGCATCTGCTGTTCCTGTCGTTGGAGCTCAACCGCGTCGAGGAGGCGGCGCTGGATGCCAAGCTGGCCGGCACCGCGCTGGCCCGGTATGCGCCATTCCTGCGCGACCTGCGGGTGTTCCGCCCGCACCAGCTCGACGACAGCCTCGAAAAGCTGCTGCATGAAAAGGAGGTTACGGGACGCAGCGCCTGGAGCCGCCTGTTCGACGAGACGATCGCCGGGCTGCGGGTGCCGGTGCGGGGCGAGCCGCTGACGGTCAGCGCGGCGCTGAACAAGCTGTCGGACCGGGACCGGTCGGTGCGGGCGGACGCGGCAGCGTCGATCGGCGCGGTGTTCCAGGGCAACCTGCGGCTGTTCTCGCTGGTGACGAACACGCTGGCGAAGGACAAGGAGATCGTCGACACCTGGCGTCGGTACAAGCGGCCCACGAGCCAGCGCAACCGCGCCAATATGGTCGAGGACGAGGTCGTGGACGCTTTGAGCGCCGCAGTGTCGGCCGACTATAGCCGCCTGTCGCACCGGTATTACATGCTGAAGGCCAAGTGGCTGGGCCTGGAGAAGCTGGAACACTGGGACCGCAACGCGCCGCTGCCGGACGACAGCGACCGGCCGATTGCCTGGAGCGAGGCGCGGGACCGTGTGCTGTCGGCATATAGCGGGTTCTCCAAGGAGCTCGGCGACGTTGGCCGGCAGTTCTTCGACCGGCCCTGGATCGACGCTGGGTTGCGGGACGGCAAGGCGGGCGGCGCGTTCGCTCACCCGACGGTCCCCTCGGTGCACCCGTATTTATTGGTGAACTACCACGGCAAGACGCGCGACGTCATGACGCTCGCGCACGAGCTGGGCCACGGCGTGCATCAGGTGCTGGCCGCGCGCAACGGCTATCTGATGTCCGGCACCCCGCTGACCCTCGCGGAGACGGCGAGCGTGTTTGGCGAGATGATGACGTTCCGCGCCTTGCTGGACGCCGAGACCGATCCGAAGCGGCGGCGCATCATGCTGGCCGGCAAGGTCGAGGACATGCTGAACACCGTCGTGCGCCAGACGGCGTTCTACCAGTTCGAGACCCTGCTGCACGACGAGCGTCGGTCGGGCGAGATTGTGCCCGAGCGCATCGGCGAGCTGTGGCTGCAGGTCCAGAAGGCCAGCCTTGGCCCGGCATTCAATTTCACCCCGGACTACAGCGTCTACTGGGCCTATGTGCCGCATTTCATCCATTCGCCGTTCTACGTGTATGCCTATGCCTTCGGCGACTGCCTGGTGAACGCGCTGTATAGCGTGTTCCAGAACGGCCACCCCGGCTTCGAGCGCAAGTACCTCGACATGCTGCGTGCCGGCGGCACCAAGCGGCACAAGGAGCTGCTGGCGCCATTCGGCCTCGATGCGTCCGACCCGGCCTTCTGGCGCCGCGGCCTCGATATCATCAGCGGCTTCATCGACGAGTTGGAGACCGCCTGATGGTCGATGCAAGCCGCCCCAACCTGTTCGGCGAAATCCGCCGCTTCGCCAAGACCTCCGGCGCCGTCGGCGGCATCGCCGCGCGGGTGGCGGGGGAGAGGGTGTTCGGTTTCAAGACCGACCGAGCCGCCCATGCCGAGGACCTGAAGAGTATTCTCGGCGGGCTCAAGGGTCCGCTGATGAAGGTGGCCCAGATCCTTTCCACCATCCCCGACGCGTTGCCGGACGAGTATGCGCAGGAACTGGCGCAGCTGCAGGCCAATGCGCCGGCGATGGGCTGGTCGTTCGTGCGCCGCCGCATGGCCGGCGAACTCGGCCCGGACTGGCAGTCGAAGTTCACGAGCTTCGGCCAGGAGGCCGCCGCCGCCGCGAGCCTGGGCCAGGTGCATCGGGCGACCCTGCCGGACGGCACCGACGTCGCGTGCAAGCTGCAGTATCCGGACATGCCGAGCACGGTCGACGCCGACTTGCGGCAGTTGCGGCTGGCGATGAACGTGTTCAAGCGCATCGACCAGTCGATCCAGGTCGACGACGTGTATACCGAGATCGCCGAACGGCTGCGCGAAGAGCTCGACTACCTGCGCGAGGCGTCGCAGATGCGGCTTTACAAGGCGATGCTGAAGGACGAGCCGCTCGTCACCGTGCCGACGGCGATCGAGGGCTACACGACCAAGCGTTTGCTGACGATGACGTGGCTCGCGGGCACGCCGATGCAGCAGCGCATCGACCAGGAGCCGCCGCAGGAGGTGCGCAACCACATCGCGACGGCGCTGTTCCGCGGCTGGTATATCCCGTTCTACCGTTATGGCGTGATCCATGGCGACCCGCATCTCGGCAACTACCAGGTGCGCGAGGACGAGGGCCTCAATTTGCTGGATTTTGGCGCGATCCGGGTGTTCCCGCCGAAGTTCGTGCGCGGCGTCATCGACCTCTATGAGGCGATCCGCGACGGGGATGTCGAGAAGGCGCACCATGCCTATGAGGGCTGGGGGTTCGAGAACCTGAGCAAGGAGCAGATCGCCAACCTCAATCAGTGGGCGGCCTTCGTCTATGAGCCGCTGCTGCAGGACCGCGTACGCAAGATCCAGGACAACGACGATCCGCAGTATGGCCGCAGCGTGGCGGAAGAGGTGCACAAGGGCCTGAAGCAGGTCGGCGGCGTGCGCCCGCCGCGGGAGTTCGTGCTGATGGACCGCTCGGCGCTCGGCCTGGGCAGCGTGTTCACCCGGCTGCGGGCGGAAGTGAACTGGTTCCGGCTGTTCCACGAGCTGATCGACGATTTCAGCACCGAGGCCGTCGCGACACGACAGGCGGCGGCGCTGCTGGAGGCCGGCGTGCCGCCCAGCCTGTAGGGGTCTTGCCTCGACCCGCGCGCGCGGGGCATTGTGCGCGCGAGGGAACGAAGGATGGACGCATGCGCCTAGCGGTGCTGAAGGAACGAGCCGCCGTGGAAACACGCGTGGCCGCTACGCCGGATACGGTTAAGAAACTGGTTGGAATGGGGCTGACCGTCGCCATCGAGGCCGGTGCCGGCCAGACCAGCGCGATCGGTGACGCGGACTACCAAGCCGCCGGCGCCGAGATCGCGCCCGACGCCGCCGCGGCGCTGGCCGGGGCAGAGATCGTGTTCGCCGTGCAAATGCCGGGGCCGGACGTGCGGGCCATGATCCCGCGCGGCGCCCTGTTGGTCGCGACCAGCGGTGCGCTCAGCGACCCGGCGCTGGTGCCGGCGCTCGCAGCGGCCGGGATCGACGCCTGCGCCATGGAGCTGCTGCCGCGCACGACCCGCGCGCAGGGCATGGACATACTGAGCAGCCAGGCGAACCTCGCCGGCTACCGTTCGGTGATCGAGGGGGCGGCGGCGTTCGACCGCGGCTTCCCGATGATGATGACCGCGGCGGGCACGGTGCCGCCGGCGCGGGTGTTCGTGATCGGCGCCGGGGTGGCCGGGCTGCAGGCGATCGCCACGGCGCGGCGGCTGGGCGCCATCGTGTCCGCGACCGACGTGCGCCCGGCGGCGAAGGAAGAAATCAAGTCGCTCGGCGCGACCTACGTCGGCGTCGAGGACGAGGAGACGGCGGGCCAGACCGGCGCCTACGCCAAGGAGATGAGCGAGGCCTTCCGCCAGAAACAGGCCGAGCTGATGGCGACGACCATCGCGAAGAACGACATGGTGATCTGCACCGCCCTGGTCATGGGCCGCAAGGCGCCGGTGATCGTGAGCCAGCCGATGGTCGACGCGATGCGGGCCGGCAGCGTGATCGTGGACCTCGCGGCCGAGGCCGGCGGCAATTGCGCTGCGACGGTGCCGGGCGAGATCAGCACGACGAAGAACGGCGTGAAGGTGCTGGGCTGGACCAACTGGCCGAGCCGCATCCCGGTGGCCGCCAGCGCGCTCTATTCCCGCAACCTGCTGACGTTCCTCACGGCGTTCTGGGACAAGGCGGCCAAGGCGCCGGCGCTGCCCGACAGCGACGACATCGTGCGCGGCGTGCTGCTGACCCGCGGCGGCCAGGCCGTCCATGCCCAATTTCAGCCCGCAACCGCGGCATAGAGAGGCCTTATGAACCCGAATCTGTATGCGGACGAGGCGGTCCGCATCGCCGAGCGCGCCGTCGCGCTTGCCAACCAACTGCGCGAGGCGAGCGCCGGCATCGAGCCGGCGGCGGCGGCGGTCGAGCCGTTCATCTTCCTGCTCGCGATCTTCCTGCTGGCCTGCTTCGTCGGCTACTACGTCGTCTGGAACGTGACGCCCGCATTGCACTCGCCGCTGATGGGCGTGACCAACGCGATCTCGTCCGTCATCGTCGTCGGCGCCATGCTGGCGGTCGGCTTGTCGGACAGCGTCTGGGCCCGGGCGTTCGGCTTCCTCGGCGTCATGCTGGCGAGCATCAACATCTTCGGCGGCTTCGTCGTGACGCAGCGGATGCTGGGAATGTTCCAGGCCAACAAGCGGCCGGTGCGCAAGTAGCATGAGCGCCTCCCTGACCTCACTCGCCTACCTCGTCGCCGCCGTGTTGTTCGTGCTGGCACTGCGCGGGCTGTCGAGCCCCGTTACCGCGCAGCGCGGCAACCAATTCGGCATGATCGGCATGGGCATCGCCGTCGTCGCCACCCTGCTGCAGCGCGGCATGGCCGGCTCCGGCTTCCTGCTGATCGCGGTCGCCATCGTGATCGGCGGCGCGGTCGGCATCGTCGTCGCGCGCCGCATCCAGATGACGGCGCTGCCGCAGCTGGTCGCGGCCTTCCATTCGCTGGTCGGCCTTGCGGCGGTATTCGTGGCGGCGTCCGCGTTGAATGCGCCGGAGTCGTTCGGCATCGGCATCCCCGGCGCCATCCACACGCAGTCACTGATAGAGATGTCGCTCGGCCTGGTGATCGGCGCCATCACCTTCTCCGGCTCGCTCATTGCCTTCGCCAAGCTGCAGGGCACCATGAAGGGCGCTCCGATCCTGTTCGCCCGGCAGCACCAGCTGAACCTGGGCCTCGGCATATTGCTGCTGGCGCTCGTCGTCGTGTTCGTGCTGACCGCCAGCCAGCCGCTGTTCTGGCTGATCGCTCTGCTGGCGCTGGGCCTCGGGTTCCTGATCATCATCCCGATCGGCGGCGCGGACATGCCGGTCGTGGTGTCGATGCTGAACAGCT
>CAZZWN010000024.1:0-20913 GCA_964657765.1 uncultured Acetobacteraceae bacterium | reverse complement strand
GTTCCGGATTTACGATGTGATCACGGTCGACGCCACGCCCGCACTGGTGCCGTTCCTACTTGACCGCATGGGGCCCGAGCGCGTTGCCACGGTGCGAACGGCGTGCGGCGGCGATCCGGCGGCTGCGATCCGCGCGCAGATCCGGCGCAGCGCGCTGACCTGGTGCGGCATGGACGACGCAGGCGTGGTGACGATGGGTGGCGTTTTCGACAGTCCGGCCGAGGCTCAAGAGCCAGCCACGCGCACCGGCATCGTCTGGCAGCTCGTGGCCGCAGTGGCGCAGAACCGGCGCGGCTACATCGAGCAGGGCCGCGAGCAGATGGCGCGGATGCTGCGGCGCTACGAGCGGCTCGAGGCGGTGATCGAGGCCGACTACGCGGCGGCGCTGCGCCATGTGCGCCGCAACGGCTGGAGCGTCGAGCCGCCGCAGCCGATGTGCGGCGTCATGGCCTGCCGGTGCACCGTGTCACGAGGGAACCTTCATGTCTGACATCTTCGGGGCTGGACAAGCCGTGAGCGGCGTCGCGCAAGCCGCCGGCTCGGTGGCGGCGGCGACGATCCAAGCCGGCGCCACGCAGGCTGCGGCGAAGCTCGCGACCGACAGCGCCAATCGCAGCGCCGATCTCGTCCAAGGCCGCTACGACACCACGCGCAACGACCTCATGCCCTACCAGCAGACGGGGCAGCAGGCGCAAGCCTGGGAGCAGGGCGCGCTGCCGGCGTATAACTACTACGGCACCGACTACACGAACCAGATGAGTGCGGAAAACCCAAACTCAACACTGAACGGCGTCGTCGTGCCGCAGGCGCAGGCGAACTCGACGCTGCCGGGCAACTTCAATACCTCGGTGCAGCCCGGCGCGATGACGCAGGCGGCGCTGGAGGCCACGCCGGGGTATCAGTTCAACCTGGCCCAAGGGCTGCAGGCGACGCAGAACAGCGCATCCGCACGGGGATTGGGCGTATCCGGTGCGGCCATGAAGGGCGCTGCGACGTTCGCCACCGGGCTAGCGGATAGCACATACCAAAACCAGTTCAACAACCAGCAAACACAGTTCACTAACTCGTTGAATAAAGACACACAACAATTCGGTCAGGCGCAGAATAGGTTTACGGATCAGGCGAGCCTTGACGCGCAGAACTTCGGGCAGCAGAACCAAGTCTTTCAGGACCAGTACAACCTCGGCACTGGGCAGTTCAGCCAGGCGCAGCAGAAGTTCGCCAACACGCAGGCCATCGGCACATTCGACCAGACGAGCCGGACCGCTGCGGCGAACCGGCTGATGGGCATATCCACCCTCGGCGAAGGGGCTGCGGCGCAGACCGGGGTGGCCGGCGCGCAGGCGGCGAGTGCGGCGGGCAACTATCTCACGGGCGGTGCTCAAGCTGCAGGCGCGGGTCTGATCGCAGGCGGCAACGCGGTGGCCGGCGGCATCAACGGCGTGACCAATGCGTTCTCCACCTACCAGGCGCAACAGGCCGCGCTGGCAGCGTCGAACGGCGGAAGCGGCGGATCAAGCGTCTACGGCGGCTCAGCCTTTGGCGGGTCGGCGCAGAACCTCAACGCAAGCCAGACCGGCGACTTCAACGGGGTTTACTAGGAGCGTAGCCAGTGGCCGATCCCGCATCCATTTTCGCGCAGGCCAACCAGCCGACCGTCGCGCAGATCAATCCGCTCGACCTGCAGAACCGTGCCTACGAGACGCAAGGCCGGCTCAACGCGCTGCAGCAGTTCGGCTCTCAGCAGGCTCTCGGCCAAGCCTACCAGCAGGCCACCGGGCCAGACGGCACGCTCGACGTCAACAAGCTTCGCAGCATCATCGCGGCCAATCCGCGCGCGGCGCTTTCGGCCCCGCAGGGCAACCTTGACGCGCAAAATCTCGGCAGCTCGCAGCAAAGCATGGCGATCAAGAACCTCGGGCTGCAGAACGATGCGCTCGACAGCCTGTCCAGCCTGAACGGCGGCGCCGGGCCGAAATTCGCCGACGTGCAGCAGAAGCTGCAGCAGGGGCTGAACCAAGGCTGGCTGATGCCGCACAACGCCAATTCAGTGCTGACCGGCATGCCGACCGGCGACGATCCGCAGAGCATGGCGACGCGGCTGCACATGATACAGACCATGGGTCAACAGCTCGAGAGCGCGCAGCAACGGCTGGAGAACACGACGGGCGCCCCGGCAACGCAGGACAATGGCCAGCAGGTTCAGCCCGGCATGGTCGGCGGCCGTCTCGGGTCCAACCCGGGCGCGTTCACGCCGGCTGGACAGGCGACGCAGGTCTACCCAAGCCGTAGCCAGCTTGCGGGTCGCGTGCAGACCGGCATGAACCCGGACGGCTCGCCGATTTACGGACCCTCCAGCAATGTCACGCCGCCGAACCTGGCAGGCCCTGCCGGCACCCCGTCGCCGCTCGGCACCGGCCGCCTGCCGCCAGCCCTGCGCAATCCCGCCAACGGTCCGGCAGCAGCCCCGCCGATGCCGCAGCCCGGCATGGACAACGGCGCTCCAGCAGGGCCGCCCCCGGCTCCCGTCGCCAACAACGGCAACGTCACCACGGGGCTTGGCCCGGCGCAGACCGCGGCGCAGTCGGCTGGCGGCACGGCAAGCGCAAGCGCGTTCCAAGGCATCGCCGACGACGGCGTGAAGGCGCAGTCGCAAAGCGCCGTCCTCGCCAACATGCTCGCCGACAGCAGCCAGTTCACCGCCGGTCCCGGCGCTGCCGGCATCAAGCAGTTCCAAGCGGTGCTGCAACGCATCGGCGGACCGATCGGCACGAGTTTCGGCGTCGACCCGGGGCGGGTTTCGGCCCAGGAGAGCTTCGACAAGCTTGCGGCGCAACTGGCCAATGCACAAGGGGCCGGCAGCGACGCCCGTCTCAACGTCAACCAAGCGGCCAACCCGCACGGCGACATGTCACCCGCTGGCGTCGACCTCGTGATACGGCAGCTCCAGGGCAACGCCGACTACACGCAGGCGCGGGCACAGCTCGCCGCAGCCTACCCCGACAAGGCCAACCGGCCGGGCTTCGAAGCGTCGATCGGCGCCAACCTCGACCCGCGCACGTTCCAATACCAGCGCCTCACGCCGGCGCAGAAGACGACCTACTTCAACAGCCTCGCCGACAAGAGCAGCTTCATCAAGGCGCACGACTACGCGACCGCGCACGGCCTGATCGGCGGCAACAATGCCGGTCAGTGACTATGCGCCCATTTTCGATGCGGCGGGGCAGGAATGGAACGTCGACCCGAACCTGTTGCGCGCGATGGCGCAGCAGGAGAGCGGCGGCAAGCCGCGCATTGTAAGTTCGGCCGGCGCCCAAGGCGTCATGCAGATCATGCCGGGCACGCAGCGCGACCTCGGCGTGACCGATCCGAACGACCCGCAGCAGTCGATCTTCGGCGGCGCGAAATACATGAGCCAGCTGCTCGACCAGTATAAATCGCCGGAGCTCGCCCTGGCCGCCTACAATGCCGGGCCGGATCGTGTGGACAACCATCTCGCCACCGGCAACCCGCTGCCGCGAGAGACCCAGGCTTACGTGCCGGCGATCTCGGCGAACTATCAAAGGATGGCCAAGGCTCCGGCAGCGAGTGCGGCGCCTGCGGCGACGTCGGCTGCGCCCGCCGTGCAGCCCGCCTCGGATGAGGCTTCGCGCAACGCTGCTTTCCTCTCGCGATCGGGGGCCACGACTGCCGCCGCGCCGCCCACACCCGATAGCGGACCGTCCCCCGCCGCGACGCCGGATTACAGCGACTTCCTGACACGCACCGGGGCTACGCCAGCTGCTGCGCCGGCATCTCGGCCCATGGCCGACAAGTTCGGTCCGCTGGCCGGCGACGCCGCAAACGCGAACCTCGAGGCACGGCAGGCGATCGCGGATAAGCAGCCGGTCAACCAAGCCATTCGCGACGCGATCGCGCCAGCGCCGAATACGACCTACGGCGACGTGCTGCCGATCGCCCAGGACAACGCCACCGGCGCCTATCGCATGGCGCTGCCGGGCTCGGCACGCAACCTGCTCACCGGGGCCATGGACCTGGCCGAAGGGCCGACCACCGGCACTGTGACGCCGGCCGGCACCAATGCGCTCGCCAACGTCATGATGGGCGGCGGCATCAACCCAAGCCCGGCGAGCGGCACGGGCGCTGCCATCGGCAACCGGCTCTACGGCGCTGGCCGCAACGAAACGCCGGATCTGCTCGGGGCGCAGTTCCGCGCCAGCCCGCAGCTACAGGCGCCCGCGCCCCCGCCCGCAGCAATCGCGCCACCGAACTCCATGCCCATTCTCGGCCAAGTGGCGCCTGCCGCGCCGACGATGGCATTCCCCTCGGGGCCGCAAGTGGCAGCGCCGGCAAACGACCTTGCGGCAGCCGTCAACCGCGGTGCCGCCTCGCCCATAGAGTCGCAGGCCACCGCCATGCCGCCTGCGTCTGTGATCCCGATCACTACCCAAGCCGGAGCCGATGCACGCGCCCAGGCTATCATCGATCACTTCTCGCAGGGCGGCGCCAACACGCATGCCGCAAGCCCGATTGAGGGCGTAGGCCGCACCTACGCGCAGTCGACCAACAATCCGGGCGTGGCCGCGCTGGAGAACGGGCTGCGCAGCTCCGACCCGAACTTCAACAACATGTACAACCAGAAGATGGCCGCCAATGCCGGAAAGCGGTTGGACGCGGTGCAGGGCGTGATCGGCGCTCCCGAGGACATCGACGCAGCCGAAGCCGCACGCGACGCGGCCACCGGCACGGCGAGGGACGCGGCCTTCGCCAACACCAAGCCCGTCGACGCGCAGCCGGTGGTCGACCAAATCAACGGCATCCTTGCCAGTCCGGACGGCAAGCGCGATGCCGTGGTGCGCTCGCTCAACCCGATCCTGGCCAAGCTGCAGACCAGCGATGGTTCCGCGCTCGAGAGCGACGCCGGCCAGTTGTACGGGGTGCGGAAAGCTATAAACGACGCGCTCGCGGCCAAGGGCACGCAGGAAGGGTCCGACGCCGCAGCGGCCACCCGGCAGATGGTGCAGGTCAAGAACACCCTGGACGGCGTGATCGAAAGCGGCTCGCCGGGGTTCGGCGACTACATCAAGACGTATTCCGACATGTCGCGCCCGATCGACGAAATGCGCTACCTGCAGGGCCGCAACCTCACCAACAGCCGCGGCGAGCTGCAGCTCAGCAACCTGGACAGCACGATCAAGGCCATCCAGAGCCAACAGAACCTGCCCGGGGCGCGGCAGGCGGACAGCGTAAGCCCGGAGAAGCTGGCGCAACTGCAGGCGCTGCGAACCGACATGGCCCGGCAGACGAGCCTCGACGCGACCAAACCGCTCGGCAGCAACACGACGCAGACGCTGGCCACGAACGCGCTCACGCAGAGCATGGCGGGCGGCATGGCGTCGGGCGGCCTAGCGGGCGGCTTGGCAGGCGCCGCGGCGCTCGGCGTCGTGCACCCGGCGGCGCTCAGCGTGTTCGCGGCGCGCTACGGATTGGGCAAGATGAACGCCAAGGCCGAGATGATGGTGCGGAACTCGCTCACCAACAAGCTGCTGAACCCGCCGACGACGCCCTAGCGGACGTAGACCAAGGCCAGCAGGAAGAGGCAGGACGCGCCGAGGTAGCACGAGATATACCAGCCGATCGGCAGGCCGGCGACGAACTGCGACGGAAGCAGGAGCAGATCAATCGGCGCCCCGCGCTCGCGTTCCGACCGCCGCTTGAGAGCCTTGCGCTCGCACCGGGCCCGCCACTCCGGCAGGATCAGCCGGAACCATACTGCGGCGATGACGGCGCAGCCGATGACGAAATGGAACATGCTACTGGCAATTGATGAACTGGCCCATGCGCGTGCACGAGCTGCCGTCGCTGCCGAACGTGGTGTTGCCCATCCGCGTGTAGCTGCTGCCATCGGAGCCGTAAATCGTGTTGCCCAAACGATTGTAGCTCGTCCCATCCGAGCCGAGCGTCGTATTGCCCATCCGGTTATAACTCGATCCATCGGACCCAAGCGTTGTGTTGCCCATTTGAGTATAGCTTGTGCCGTTCGAGCAGAATGTCGTGTTGCCCATGCGATTGCACGAAACCTGTGCGACGGCCGGCGCAGCAAAGCCGAAGCATAGCACGGCGGCGATAACGGTTTTCATGACACTACTTTTCTAGGTTGTTGCAGGCTGTTGTCCGGCTTTGGGCTCACAGCGCCCCACGCGCCTTGTCGAGCAAACGCCTGATGAGTTCGTGCACCGAGATCCCAAGGCTGTCCGCCTCGGCCCGCAGCCACACCAGGATCGGCTCCGTCAACTGAACTGTGATGCGCGGCAAGTGCATATCCGCAACGTAACCGCGCGCCGCCGCCACGTCAAGGAATGAACCGCATGGTTGAGACATGACCACCGACACCCACGTCCTCGGCCGGCACTTCGACCAGCAGTTCGCCCGTGACCTACTGGTGACGCCGGACGGCCAGGCGCAACAGCGGCTCGGCACGGCGCTGGCCGCCGCGGGCTCGGGCGGTGCCGTTGCAATGCCCGCCACGACGCATTTCTATGCCGACCAAGGCGCGCTGGTCGGACGCATCGGCGACCGGCTCCTGATCGGCGCCGCCAGCGACAACCCAGCCCAGGCCAACCGCGACGCAACCCCGCGCGACTGGCTCAGCACCGTCATGGCGGGCACGAGCATCGGCGCCTACGCCACCTGGGGCGCACAGACCGCCTCCCTTGCCCGCTTCGGCACCATAAGCATCCTCGGCGGGTCGCGCTCGTCTGACGCGCACGCCTCCAACGCCCTTCTCGGATACACCCCGGCCTCCATCGGCGTGGCCTCCTGGGGCGTCAACGATGACACCACGAACCCCACCAGCACGAACGCCTGGGCCTTCTACGGCGAAGCCTGGCGGATGGCCGGCGTCAACTACCAGCCGACCTTCGGCATGGAGCTGGAGTGCGTCAACTTCGGCGGCCTCCCCACCGGCGTCTCAAACCCCTATCAGGTGAACGTCGGCGGCGGCACGTATGCTTTGCAGCTCGGCGCGGGCGGCGGGCAGACATCCGGCACCTACGACGCCTCCGCTGTCATGACGGTCGTTCGCAACCCCAACGCCTACCAGATGGGCATCGTGTTCGGCGCGAATTCCCTTACCGGCACCACGGGCAGCGCATCGGACACCGGGTATGCCTCTGCGGTGGTCCTTGGGCGGAACCAGGGCATCGAGTGGCACACCCCGGAGACATCCGGCGGCGTCGTCGGCCTGAACGCAGGGGCCATCTTCCGCTCCACCATCGCCCTTGCCGCCAACGCGATGCATCTGGAGTTCCAGGATAGCGGCTTGGTGCTCTCCACCCCAAGCGGCGCGGGCCTTTGGGCAGCCGCCGTTGTGCCCTCTCCCACAAGCTACATCCAGCAGCAAGCCGGAACGGGCACGGCGGGGCCGCAGATCAACGTGTTCGGCGCGGCGGCGAACGTCGACCTGAACCTGAACCCGCGCGGCACCGGCAGCCTCAAGGTCAACGGCAACATCGCGTGGCACGGCGGCAACCTGAGCTTCGGGTCCGGCCTCACGCTCTCGGCCGGCGTCCTCACGGCCCCCGGCGGCGGCTACACCCTGCCGACCGCCAGCACGACGACGCTCGGCGGGATCAAGATCGACGGCTCGACGATCACCATTGCCTCGGGCGTCGTCTCGGCCTCGACCGACGCCACGCGCTATGCGGCTTCCAACCCGTCGAACTACCAGACCGCAACCCAGGTCGCGACGAGCCTCACGCCCTATGCGCCGCTGGCGACGCCGGGGTTCGGCACCCAAGTGCGAATCGTCGACGGCTCGCAAACCCAGCTCCTCGCCAACGTCACCGGCGCCGGCACCGACGGCAAGTTGTCCGATGTCATCACCCAAGGCACGGGCATCTACTACCGGCTGTTGAAAGACGATCAATCGGCGTCGGTAAACTGGCTTGCGGTGAACCGCGCCGGCCTCGTGGCGAGCGCCATCACCCTGACCGGCACGACGATCACCCTGGCGGGCACGGTCGGCCTGTCCACGCCGTTGCCGATCACGAGCGGCGGCGTCGGTGCTACGACGGCATCAATCGGACGCGCCAATCTCAACCGCGGCACGGTGGCGCTGACCTCCGGCGCCACGGTCGCGACCGACGCCAGCCTCGGCAATGCGTTCAGCCTCACGCTGGCGACCAACGCGACGCTGTCGACGCCGACCAACCTCGCGGCCGGCGCGTCGTATGCCTGGACTATCACTCAGGACGGCACCGGCACGCGCACCCTGGCGTTCGGCAGCGCCTTCAAGTGGCCAGGCGGGGCAGCGGGCGTGCTGTCGACCGCGGCGGGCGCGGTCGACGTACTGACGGCGGTGTCGAACGGCACGGCGCTCTATGCGGTGCTGAGCAAGGGTTTCGCCTGATGCTGCTGCTGCCGATCGGGCTCATGGCCTCGGCGCCGGTGGTGCCCGCGGGATTGCTGCTCGACAGCATCGCCGCGACGGTCGTCGGCGCCTACGGGCTGCGTAAGCTGCGCGGCGCCTATGCTGGCTCTGCCATCCAGGTGCGGCGGTCGTCGGACAGCACGACGCAGGATGTCGGCTTCGCGTCCGGCGGTTTGGACACCGCGGCGTTGCTGGCGTTCTGCGGCAGCGCGTCGGGCTTCGTGTCGAAATGGTATGACCAGAGCGGCGGCGGGCAAGACGTCATTCAGCCGACGACCGCGAACCAGCCGCAGATCGTCTCGGCGGGAGCCGTGATCGCGATGCCGAACGCAACCGCGAAGCCCGGCCTGCAGTTGATCGCGGCGTCGTCAACGAGCTTGACCTGCGCGTCGTTCCCGCTCACGGGGGCCACGGCCTACGCCTGCATCGGCGTGGCGTCGCGCACCGCGTCGGGATCGGCGTCCTACGCGCGGCTGGCGCTGTTCGACGGCAGCGGGGCCGATTACACGACGCCGAACGCCATCTTCATCTACCAGAACTCCGGCAGCACCGTGACCGCCTACCACGGCGGCGATCTGTCGCAATGCCCGCTCGGCACGGCGGCGGCGCAGATCGCCTCCGTGTTCAACGGGTCCACGCACCTGATGACCGTCGATGGGACGGCGGGCAGCGCCGCCGCGGTCTCCGACACGCTGCCGTCCGGGGGCGCGCTGGTATTCGGCATGGGAGCCAGCAATGGCACCGCACTGGGCAGCCCCTGGGACGGGGCGATGGGCGAGCACATCGTCATTTCCGGCGCGCTCTCGTCTGCTGACCAGGCGACGATCCGGGCGAGCCAGCAAGCGTATTACGGGACGCCCTGAGCATGAGCGCAGATGGCGACCCCGGCGCTCCGCCGCGCTTCCGCCTGCCGACGCGCTCGACGCTGAGCTGGATCATGGCGTTCGGCAGCTTGGCGGGCGGCATCCTGGCGGTGCTCGCCACCTACACGGCCTGGGTGACGCGCGGCGCCAACGATGCATCGAGCAGCCGGTATGCCAGCGAGCACGCGGCGGCGTTCGAGGCGTCGGTCGACAAGCGCCTGGTCGATGCGGTGGCGCGCATGGACGCGACCGACCGCGACCGGGACGCGCGCACGGCGGCGTCGCAGGCGCGGGTCGACGGCCTTGCGGTGACGCTGCACGGGCGGATCGACGAGGTGATCAAGCGGGAGGACGCGCGCAACGAGGTCCGCAACGACGTGATGAACGCGATGGGGCTGCGCGTCACCGGGCTGGAGATCAAGCTCTGCGTGCTCGGCGGCGTGAGGATCTCGGGATGCAAATGAGCGATGTGGAAACAGTTGCCGCACGGCTGCACGAGCCGCCGTCGATCAGGCGCTTCATCGGCATGCTGCGCCGGTTGATGCGGCGGATCCTCGCGGTGGTGGTTGCCGTCATGTGGGCTGCAGGCGTTTGCTTGTGGCTGATCATCCTCACGGGCTGTGCCGCGCCGCTGCCGGAGCCGCTGCCGGTTGTTGAGGCGCTGCCGCCAAAGCCGGCGCCGGCCACACCGGACACCACGGCCGCCCGGCTGGTCAAGCGCGACAGCGCGGCGCTGAAAACCCAAGCGCGGCGCTACATCGTGCGCCCCGGCGTGCCGATCGCTGCGGTGGTGACGCTGGAGCCGCTGACGCGCGCGGTCAATCGCAGCCTCGCGGTGATGGAACTGCACCACACGGCGCGCGGCTACCGCCCGACCGACGTGGCTGCGGCACGCGCTGCGGCCGAGGCCGTCGCGGGCTTCCTGGCCACGCAGGGCGGCCCGGACGCGCCCTCAGACGCCGAGCCGGCAGCGCCGCAATGAGCGGAGTTGCGGCGTTCATGCCGCCGGAGATGTCCGCTGTTTTCGAGGCGACGATCCTGCCGATGTTCAGAGGCGATCTTTCGCTCGGACAATCCTATGGGCTGCGCCGGCTGCTCGACGCGACGCTCGATTTCAGCATCGACCAGCGCGCCTACATCCTCGCGACGGTGTTTCACGAGACAGCGCGCACCATGGCGCCCATCGCCGAGTTCGGCCACGGCGCCGGCAAGCCCTACGGGCCACTGTACTACGGGCGCGGCTTTTGCCAGCTCACCTGGCGCTACAACTACGCGCGCTTCGGCCCCCTGGTCGGCGACGATCTCGTGGCCAATCCCGACCGGGCGATGGACTGGGAGATCGCGCTGCCGGTGCTGACGCACGGCATGCGCTTCGGCCTGTTCACCGGGCGCGGGCTGCCGCACTACTTCGGCGCGCTGAGCTACGGCAACACGCGCTGCAATCCGGTCGACGCGCGGGCGATCGTCAACGGCACCGACTGCGCCGCGCTGATTGCTTCGTACTTCTGGCAATTCCGCACGGCGCTGGAGCGCGTCGCTGCGGTTGCGTCGCCATCCGTCATCATCACCCGCGCCGCAAGCGCATAGGAGCCGCATCATGTCCGCCTGGAACGACCTGCTGACCACGCTGATCTACCCCGCCATCGCGCTCTCCATCCCAGCCCTGCTCGCGGTCGGCATCGCCTGGATATCGAAGCACCTTGGGCTGTCGGCCGCCGCGGCGCAGGACAGCGCGGCAAACAGCGCCATTCAGGGCGCGGTCACGAACTTCGCCGGGAAGGTGCTGGGCGACGTGGCGGACGGCAAGCTGACGCTGGCTGCGGTCAAGAGCGGAGCGGCCGGCCGGGAGCTGATGGATTACGCGGCAAGCACCGTGGGCGACAGCCTGACCCGGCTCGCGGTGACGCCGCAGACCCTCTCGACGATGCTGGTGGGCAAGGTCAACGCGCTGGTGGCCCCGGCGCTGATCGCGGCTGCCGTGCCGCCCGTGCCCGTCGCAGCGCTCTAGCGCCCGCGCATCCAAAACCCGCCCTGCGCCGTATCGCCTCTGACGATGAGGCGCGGCGGCATGGCGGGCGCATGGGTGTTCTTCCTCCTGATGATTCCGTTCAACCTGGCGCTGATGTGGCGCGTGCTGCGCGACCCGCGGCTTGCCATAATCTATGTGTGCGTGTGGTGGATCGCCGTGCAGAGCGCGGTCCTGCTGCTGCGGTGAGGCGGGGCGGTGGACGAGTGTCTTACCTAGAACGCGAGAACGAGTTACCGGGGCCAGTGTGCCGTTTATGGAACCATCCAGTGCAAAATAACGCACTGTATGCAAAGTAAAGGTGAGCGTTTCCGCGGGTTTCAAGCAGGTGTAGTGTTTTGGTAAGGGAGAGGTCGAGAGTTCAATCCCCTCCAACAGCACCAATGCTTTAGCCGATACTGTCCACACCCATTTCACGGGCCAGCTGGCCCCGATAACGCCGCCGCGGCACGCCGCAAGTACTCGGGCGAGTGGTGGCTGTACACCCGTTCCGTCGTGGTCGTCGTCTTGTGGCCGAGGAAGCTCGCGATCTCCACCATCGGCACGCCGGCCTGCGCCATCCAGGTCGCCGCCGTGTGCCGCAGCGTGTGCGGCGTGACCCCGGGGAGCTTGGCGCGCGCCGCCGCCGCCCGGGTGCCGGTGACCACGCTGCCGACCGGGGCGCCGCCGTGCTCGATGACGTGGCCGCAAGTGGCCCCCCGCGCGGCTTCGGTCAGCAGCGGCAGCAGCTCGTCGTTGATCGGCACGACGGCGCGGTGCTTGTGCCCGCGCCCGTCGCCGAGGCTGATCAGCCGATGCTTGAGGTCGACGGCATCCCAGCGCAGCGCCAGCAACGCACCCGCCCGGCCGGCGGTGTAGAGCGCCAGTGCCAGGAACAACCGGACATGCGGCGCTCGGGCGCTTTCCAACAGGCGCGCGGCCTCGTCGCGGTTCAGCCATCGATCGCGCGGCCGTGGCGCCCGCGGCACGTCGACGGTCGGCACGTGCACGATCCAGCGTTCGGCGTGCGCCCAGGCCAGCGCGGCCCGCAAGGTCACCAGCTCGCGGATGATCGTGCCGTCTGCGGTGGGCTTCTTCCGCCGCGCGTTCGCGGGGCCGACCATGTGCCCCTCCGCGTGGCGGCGGCGGGCGTAGAAGCGGCTGCGCTCCCGGGTCAGGTGGCTCGGCTCCAGGTCGCCCAGGTGCCGCCGCAGCGCCGCGGCGGCATGGCAGAGCGTGGCATACGACGCGACGGTGGCCTTGCGGTCGAGCAGGTAGCCGTCGAGGATGGCGCCGATCGTGGGCGTGGGCGGCGGCTCCGGTGTGGCGATTCCGGCGGCGAGCTGGCTCAGGAAGCGTTGGGCTTCGCCCCGATCTTCCGTCCCCGTTGATACGCGCTGCCACGCGCCGTCGAGCCACCAGCGGACATAGAAACGACGACCCCGGAGGACGAGCCGGTAGGTGGGCTGCTTTGCGCGGGGGCGTGCCATGCCTGGGCCTCGAATGTGTCGACGTCCATCTGGCGGACGCGGATTAGGGTTCCGACGCGAATGTGGCCGAGGCGATGCTGCGCGATCAAGGCATAGACGTAGCGCTCGGACACCTGCCAGTGCGCCGCGAGCTGCTTGACGGTGCGGGCCGGCGGTCCGTCGCTCATGCCGCCCAGCCCTTCGCGGCCGCCGCCACGGCCACGCGCGGCGCCATCGCCTCGGCCGCGAGGGTGAACACCAGCGCCTCGGCCTCCGCCCGCGTCGGCGCCTCCTGGGCGATGCTGAACCAGGCGGGGCCGGTGCGAGTGACGCTCGCGACGAAACCGTGCAGGCTTGGGCGCACAGTCAGGCGCGGCTTATCCATCAGAACGGGATCTCGTCGTCGATGTCACCGGCCGGGGCGGGCTCCCATGCCTTCTTCGCCGGAGGCAGCTTGACCGGCGGCGCACGACGCACCGTAGCGGCGGCGCTCGGGGCCTTTGCCGGGTCAAGGTAGTAAACGACCTTGTTTTTCGGCTCGTAGCCTTCCGACCGATCCGCGCCGATCTTGCAGCGGCCGGATTGGTTATGCAGCGCGTGCGCCTCCAAATCGCCGTTCTCGTAATCGGATAACATGCCGACCGCGATAGCGAACTGGCGCACCTTGCGCATGCCGCCGGGTGTCGCGACGAGGTAATCCTTGACGTTGCGCGTGCCGCCGTCGCCGTCGAACACCTTGATATCGAGCACGATCATGTCGGCGCCGCTCGCCTTGCTGACGGCGTCGGCGGCGTTGATGACCTCGAAATCATAGTCGCCGTCCGGCAGCATCGAACCCTCCGCGATCTGGTCGGCTGATTGAGGAACGAACTTCATGCTGCAATTCCCTTCAAACGGTCGTTCAAGAACGCGATGACCTTGCCCGCGTGTTCGCTCGACATCTCGGCGAAGCTGTCGGCGTTGGCCTTTGCCAGCGCCTTCTCGATCCAGCCCTCCGGCATCTTGACGATGGTCAGCAGGCGCTCGATCTCGGCCACGTCGATCGGGTTCGCCATGTCGAGCGGCGTGCTGTCGGCCTCGATCACGTCCTGTCCGTAGCGGCTGGCGAACTCGCTGTAGGACCACGGGAAGCGGCTCGCGTCGGGGAAGCCGACCAGGCGCGTCTTGCGCACCGTGGCATAACGGCCCTGGCCTTCCTTGCTGATGCGCAGGCATAGGTGCAGCTCGTATTCGAGCCGGTCCCAGGCATCGAAGGTGAAGCCGACTTGCGCGCGCTGGCCCTTGTCGTCCAATCCCCATTCGGCGACCTCGTGCGCGATGAGCAGCACGTTCATGTCGAGGCGGCTGATCCAGGCGACGAGCCGGCGCATCATCGCCACGGCGGGTTTCTTGGATGCGCCGAACTCGTCCTTGTTGCCCTTGCTCAGTATGCGTTCGGCCTCGTCGGCGATGGCGACCGAGAACAGCTTGGATATGCTGTCGATCACGACGGTCCGGTAATGGTGCTGCTCGGTGGCGAGCGCCTGGAGCTGGCCGATGACGGCGGCGAAGTCGAGCGAGCCCTGCTCCGGTCCGAAATACATGCCGCCGGCCGCGGCCAGCTTGTCGGTGTAGTGCTCGAGGTCGGCGCCGCCCTCGCAGTCGATGTAGTAGACGCTGGGGAAGTCCAACGCGCCCCATGTCTTGCCGACGCCGGGCTTGCCGAACAGCAGCGTCTTGGCCCGCGACGGCGCGGCACTCTTGGGTGTGACGCCGGTCAGCTTCGACTTCTTGGCGACGGCGTTCATGAACAGAAATCCTCTTTGCGGCGGTAATAGATGACGTTGGCGCAGCGGGCCCGGCGCTCGGCCTCGTCCTGCGCGTCCAGCGTCACCTGATCGGCGAAGCGCTCAAGCTCGTGCACGCGGATGGCGCAGCGATACAGCGGGCCGGAAAGGTGCAGCATGCCGGCCTGGTTCAGCTCGTCGGCGACGCTGCGGATCGTATCCGCCTCGCCGGTGCCGTCATGGGTGAGGCGCGCGCTCATGCCGGCTGCTCCGTTGCCCAACGGATCGCGCGAAGCATGCTCACGAGCGACGCGGCATAGACGGCGACGGCCGGCACGAGGGCGCAGGCGAGCAGCGCGCTCATGCCGCGGCGTCCAGCGCGCGGTCGAAGGCGCGGTCGCGGGCCTCGTCGGGGTCCATGATGGCGGGGCTGAACTCGATGCCCTGCAGCTCGAACCACTGCTCGGCCCAGGTCAGCAGCGGGCCGGGAGCGAGGCGCACGCCGTCGACGGTGGCGAAGTCGAACGTGGCATGCGCGGCCTCGTAGGGCTCATACCAGCCGTCGCCGTGCGCCTCGTGCTCGCTGTAGTGGATCCGCACCGGGCTGCTGAACACCACGAGGTCGAGGTCGGGACAGCGGCCTTCGCAAACGGCGTCGAGAGTGAGATGCACTGGAAGCTCCATCGGGGTCGGCGCAACCAGGGGGCGGCGCTTCGATGGAGGGATATTAGCCCAAGCGGCTAATTTGTCCAGATGTTTTTAGACGTTGCGGCTAAATCAGTGATTTTTCACTCGATGATACCGCGCTAGTAGCGCGGATTTGCGCCGGATTGAGCCGTGCCGGCCAAGCGGGAGTGTCGCGGCTCTCACTGTTTGATCTCAGTCTCGTCTGGTGGATCAACTGCCGCCGGCTCGGGTGCAAATGCTTCGCCCAGGGTCAGCCAGTGATCGGCTTTGTCCGGCGGCATCCGTTGCAGCACGTCGTGGGCCCGGCCCAAACGCTTGGCCGCGCCGACGTCCTCGGGATGATAGAACAGGGCAGAAGGGTGGACGCCGTACAGCTTGCCGAGGCGCTCGATGTCGCGAGTATCCACTGCATTGACCCCCTTCTCCCACTTTTGGAGTGCAGTGAGATGAATACCTAACTTGTTCCCGACATGTTCTAGGGTCAAGCCTGCAGCCTTACGCCACTCGCGAAGATAGATAGCCATCTCCGAACGATGCGGGCGCATCCAATTTACGTCTAACGACGTTCCGGCTAAACATGGCTTGAAGTCATTAGCCGTTGCGGCTAGTTTCATTTGCATGGTGACCTTACGCGAGTTCCGGAAGACTGAGGGCCTGACCCTGAAAGGGATGGCGGCGCGGCTCGGCGTTCATCTGACGACAGTTCAAAAGTGGGAAATCGGCAGCCGGATGCCGGATGCCCGAGCGATCGTGCAGATCGAACAAATGACGGCGGGCCAAGTGCGCGCCGCTTCGTTCGTTCAGGCGCACACTGCATACCGCCGTCGCCGCTCTGGTTTGTCGGCCAATGACGCGTGTATCGCGCTGCAGGCCGCATGATGGTGGTCTGCTGGATCAGGGCCGCGAAGGCTGGACGTCCGAATCGTCATGAGCATGGGCCCACCGTGCTTTTTCAAAATAGCAACGATCCATCAAAAAAAATACGACACGTGTAGGAATGAGGCACGCATCACTTTTCACTGATGATGTCTGCGCCCTGTTTGAGGGGCCGCACGGGGCGAAGCGAATGGCGCGGGCGGTCGGCTGCTCGCTGAAAGCGTGCCAAGCCTACATCAACGGACGGCGCAGCATGTCGCTCGACGCGGCGATTGAGCTGGCGGGTCGCAACGACGCGGCGCTGGCGGCGCTGCTGGCGCGGGTCGAGGCGGTGCGGGCGCGTCCGACGAACAAGCCGTGCGGCGCGGTCGATGCCGACGCGGCCGAGAGCGCCGCCGCATGATCCCCGCAGCACAACGCCGGCCGGTGCTGCGCCGCATGGAGGCACCGCCTATCGTGTTGGCGGCGCTCGCGTGCCAGGAGTGCGGGCACATCGGCGTCACCGTCGTCGCCATGGGCCACGACTGCGGCGGCGCGCTCGGGGCGTGCTTCTGCAGCATTCAGTGTGCGCGGCCGAGCGGATACCCGTGGCTGTGATCGCAGCGCTCTACGTCGAGGCGAACGGCGCCTATGCCAATATCCCGGGCGTGGACGTGTGGGACATCGCCCGTGACGCGCGGCTCTACTCGGGACCTTGGCCAGTGGTGGCGCATCCGCCGTGTCAGCGTTGGGGCCAGCTCGGCTTCGTGAATTTCGTACGCTGGGGCGGCGATCACAACCGCCCCGGCAACGACGGCGGCTGTTTTGAGGCTGCATTGAACGCCGTCGACCGATGGGGCGGCGTGTTGGAGCATCCGGCGAACACCCGAGCCTGGGTCGCGCATGGATTACTCACGCCCACCGGATACGGATGGAATCGGTCGGGCGTCGGCTGGGTGTGCGAGGTATGGCAGTCCGCATACGGGCACAGGGCGCGCAAGGCCACATGGCTCTACTACCGCGGCCTTGCGTTGCCGCCGCTCCTACGGTGGCGGCGGTCCGATGGCTCCTGCCAGGTCGGTTTCCAGGATCACCGCGGGAAAGAGCGCAACAGGCCCACGCTCTCGGCTCGGGAGGCATCCGCGACGCCGCCCGAGTTCCGCGACCTGCTGCTGTCGATCGCGCGGTCAGTCTCCGTCGCAAGCGCCGCCGCATGACCGCCCTCGCCGTGGGCCCGATCGCCGTCAACATCGCGCACCGCACGGTCAGCGCGGCCGGCGCCTACCTGCTGCTGACGACGGCCGAGTTCGACGTGCTGGCGCTGCTGCTGGCGGCACACGGGGCGGCGGTGCCGCGCGACCGGCTGTCGCGATCCGTGCTGGGCAGGCCGTGGCACCCGGGCGACCGCAGCACCGACCAGGTGGTGTTCGGGCTGCGGCGCAAGCTGCCGGCGGCCGAGGACGGCACGCCGCTGATCCAGACCGTGCGCGGGGTTGGGTATTGGATCCGCGCGGCCGAAGGGGTCGGCGCATGAGCGCCGATCCGTTCCTGATCACCGGCCCGGCGGTCATCTCGTTCAGCGGCGGGCGCACCAGCGCATTCATGCTTTGGCGCATCCTCCAGGCGCACGGCGGCACGCTGCCGGCCGATGTCGTGGTGTGCTTTGCCAACACCGGACGCGAGATGCCCGCCACGCTCGACTTCGTGCGGGACTGCGGCGCGGCGTGGAACGTGCCGGTCGTGTGGCTGGAGTATCGGCACGACGCTGAAACCGGGCGCACATGGACAGAGGTCGTCAACCACAACAGCGCCAGCCGGGGCGGCGAACCGTTCGAGGCGCTGCTCATCAAGAAGAAAATGACGCCGAACCCGATGCTGCGATATTGCACCATCGAGCTGAAGGTGCGGCAGATGCGGAACTACTGCCAGCAGGTTCTCGGCTGGAAGCATTGGCGCAACATCGTCGGACTGCGGTTTGATGAGCCGGCGCGGGTGGCAAAGCTGATCGCGCGTAATGCCAGCAACAAAGAACCCTTCAAGGCGGTAGCCTGTCTGTCGGACGGGCGTGTATCGCAAGCCGACGTGTTCCGGTTCTGGAAAGGTCAGTCGTTTGATCTTCGGTTAGCTGGATCATGGGAAGGCAACTGCGACGGTTGCTTTCTCAAAAACCGGGCGGCGATCAGTCGGATGTGCGCCGACCATCCCGAGCGCATCCAGTGGTGGGCCGACATCGAGACTACTCGGCTCAAGGGCGTCTTGAACGATGGCAACGTGTCACGCGGCAGCGGCGTGTTCCGCGAGGACCGTGAAGATTACAGCACGATGCTGCGCGTGGTGCGCGACCAGGGCACGCTGCCGTTCGACTTGGACGAGGCGACGATCCCCTGCGACGACGCCGGGTGCGGCGTATGAACCTCCAGCCCGAACGCGCCGCCGCCGTCGCGGTGCTGCGTTGGCTGCGGCTCGTGCTGCCGATCGGCAGCCTGTCCGCCGTCATACGCAACGAGGAACAGCCCCGCTCAAGCGATCCGCTGGCCCGCGCCCGGTTCCACCTGGCCCGCCGCGCCGCCGGGATCCTGCCCGGCATGCCGGACCTGCTGCTGATGTTGCCGGGGGGCAAAGCTGTTTTCGTCGAGATGAAGGCGCCCGGCTGCGGCGTCCTGAGCTTGGCGCAACAGGGCGTGCATGACCGGCTCCGCACGCTCGGCTTCGGCGTCGTGGTCGCGGACGGCATCGACAGCGCGCGGGGCGGCCTGCAGGCGCTCGGCATACCCCTACGCGAAGCCGGCGGGCAGCTCGTCACGATCGCCAAGGTGCGCCGCGCCAAGCCGAGGCTGGGGCTGGATATGCCGGTGCGACTGCCATGACCTGGGTCGACCTGCCCGATATGCGGCCGCGGACCAACGGCAACCGTCCGCCCTGCGCCGTGCTCGCGTCCTGCAATGCCGCGGGGGTCCGCTTCCGCCAACACCTTCGCATCACCATTCGTCCGGACCTGCTTGAGGGCGGCTGCGTATGGTGGGTCGCCGGCGCGTTCGTGCATGCCCAGATCGGCCGCGACACGCATCTGGGCCAACTTCGCCTGTCCCCGGTCGGCAAGAACGCCGGCTTGAAGCTGTCGAGGCCGATCGGCACCAGCAAGTCGCCGTCGCTGAGCCTGATCGGCTTTCCGCACCTTGTTTCCGGCGTCGCGCACAGGGGCGAGGCGCTGGAGCACGACCACGGCGACGACTGGATCGAGCTGACGTTGCCGAGCTGGGCGTCGCCGCCGCCGAAGCCGGCCATCGTGACCAAGCCGGCCTACGTCGGGATCACGCAGCGCGTGGCGGACCCGGGTGTTGCGCTGCAGCCGCTGCGAGGGAGCGCCGTGCGATGAGCAATGCGCCCGCTCTGCCCGCGGACATCGGCGGCCTGACCGAGGCCACGCTGCACGAGCTGCACGCGCATTGGCGCGCGGCGCGGCAGACGCATTACGACGGCACGGCGGGGTTTTCGCAGGCCGACAGGGCGCGGGCTTGGCTCGCCATCATGCGCACCTACCCCGAGCTGCTCGCCGCGGCGCGGCTCGGATTGGAGCGACGCGCATGAGCAGGATCGCCCGCGTGTTCCCGCGCCGGACCAAAGCCACGCCCGACGACGCAATGGCCTATGTCGGATCGCCCGATTTGTTCGTGGAGGCCGACGAGGTTCATATCTCCGTCTCGTTCACCTGGGACAAGCCGGCGGCCGAACAGTTGGCGGAGGAATGGCGCTGGGTCGCGCCGGTGAAGCTCGGCGGCGTGGCCTATGGCGACACCAGCCTGGAGTTCATCCCCGGCCGCTATGTCAAAGAGGGCTACACGGTCACGTCGCGTGGTTGCCCGCGGCGGTGCTGGTTCTGCGGCGTGTGGAAGAAGTGGCCGGAGCCGAACCTGCTGCCCATCCATCCCGGCTGGAACATCCTCGACGACAACCTGCTGGCCTGCCCGCGCCCGCACGTTGAAGCCGTGTTTGCCATGCTGCGCCAGCAGAAGCGCCGGGTAGAGTTCACCGGCGGCCTCGAAGCGTTGTCCCTGGAGGATTACCAGGTCGGGCTGCTTGCCGACTTGCATCCGAAGCCGACGATGTTCTGGGCCTACGATCCCGGCGACGCCTTCGAGACGTTGGAGAGTGCCGCAAAGCGCATGCTGGAGGCTGGGTTTACCCGAGCGTCGCATCGGCTGCGGGTCTACGTGCTGGTCGGACATCCCAAGGACAGCTTCACGGCGGCCGAGCACCGGCTTAATCAGATGCTGGCGATCGGCCTGACCCCGATGGCGATGCTGTGGCGTCCGGAGACGGCCTCGCAGCAAAAGTACGCACCAGCGCCGGAATGGCGAGCGTTTCAGCGTCGCTGGGCACGGCCTGCCATCATCCACGCCCAGGCACCGCCATGACGATCAGCTCGGCCGACCGCAGGGCCGCCGATCTCGTCGGGCACATCGTCCGCATGCCGGATGGACGGTGGATCGGCGTGCTCACCGACCGCACCGGCGGCGTCTCGCTCGTGCTGCAGGGGGCGGTCGAGGAGCGCGCCGGGACCGAGCGGCTCGACCTGATCGCGACCGCCGGACCGAGCGACGACGTGAAGCGGCTGCGGCGGGAGGCCAAAGCCTAGATGATTGCGCCGGACTATGTGAGCGTCGGCGTGCATCGCCTCGATCCGCCCCGGTGCCATAAGCTGGCGCGTGCGCTCGGCCGCCCGGTGGCGCTCGGCCTGCTGAGCGAGGCGGACGCGGATACCACGCTCACGCTGGAGGTCTGCAAGGCAGTGCCGGACCATCCGGCGCTTTGGTCAGTGATTGGCCGGGTGAAGTGG
>CAZZWN010000023.1:14609-21362 GCA_964657765.1 uncultured Acetobacteraceae bacterium | reverse complement strand
GCGTGGCGGTGGAACAGCGGCACCTGCAGCGCCTCCTCCAGCGCCGAGATCTGGCGGGATACGGCGGACTGGCTGAGGTTCAGCGTTTCACCGGCATGGGTGAAGCTGCCGGCCTCGGCAACGGCATGGAAGACCCGCAGCTTATCCCAATCCATGCCTACCCTGTTCCCCCGTCGATCCGGTCCCGATAACAGCCCTGTGCACCGGCCCGACTCGACCCGGCGCTGAACTGCAACCTAAACAGGAATGCGGGCAATAGGCTATTCCGCCGCGTCCGCTAGCGGAAAAACTACTCCGCAGCGAGTGCCGTCGGTTGGACTTGCAGGGTGAGGAACTTCTCCGCCTCGAGCGCCGCAATGCAGCCGGTCCCGGCGGCGGTGATCGCCTGACGCCAGAGCTTGTCCTGCACGTCGCCGGCCGCGAACACGCCGGGGACCGAGGTCTGCGTCAGGCCGGGCCTGGTGATGACGTAGCCCTCGTCGTCCAGCTCGACCTCGCCGCGGAATATGACGGTGTTCGGCATGTGGCCGATGGCGATGAACACGCCGTCGACCGGCAGTTGGCTCAACTCGCCGCTGCGGACGTTGCGGAGCGTGACACCGTTTACGACTTCGGGCTGGCCGCCGGAATTGATCTCCTCGACGGCGCTGTCCCATACGACCTGGATCTTGGGATGCGCGAACAGCCGGCGCTGCAGGATTTTCTCCGCGCGCAGGCTGTCGCGGCGATGCACGAGCGTCACCTTATCGGCATGGTGGGTCAGATATAGCGCCTCCTCGACCGCGGTGTTGCCGCCGCCGATCACCGCCACCTGCTTGCCGCGGTAGAAGAACCCGTCGCAGGTCGCACAGGCCGACACGCCGGCGCCCTGCAGCCGCTTTTCGGACGGCAGCCCAAGCCAGCGCGCCTGCGCCCCGGTCGCGATCACGACGGTGTCGGCGAGATACACGTCGCCCGAGTCGCCGCTGCAGCGGAACGGCCGGCGGGAGAAGTCGACGGACATCAACAAGTCGTGGATCACCCGCGTGCCGACGTGCTCGGCCTGTTTTGCCATCTGCTCCATCAGCCATGGGCCCTGGATGGCGGTCTCGAAGCCTGGGTA
The DNA here is from genome assembly GCA_964657765.1 of uncultured Acetobacteraceae bacterium. Lineage (GTDB taxonomy): Bacteria > Pseudomonadota > Alphaproteobacteria > Acetobacterales > Acetobacteraceae > CAHJXG01. The sequence continues at coordinate 20,260 of CAZZWN010000023.1, read as the reverse complement.
GTTCTCGACGTCGGTCGTGATCATCAATTGTCCGCCGGGCTGCAGGCCGGAGACCAGCACGGGGTCGAGGCCGCCGCGGGCAGCGTAGATCGCAGCCGTGTAGCCGGCGGGCCCGGCGCCGATGATCAAAACCTGCGTGCGAATCGTCTGTGGCATGACGGCTTGGTTCCCTTGATGAACTGACAATATCGGCGGGGCGCAGCGCCATGCAAGCGACGCTGGGCCTGCAGGGTGTTCACACCGGAACATCCGTAATATTGTTGCGCGGTGAATGGGATGGCTGGTTCGATGAAGCTTGGTGACAGCGAAGTTGCGGAATTGGACGAGATCGACCGGCGCATTTTATCCGAGCTGCAGATCGATGGACGCATGACCAATGTCGAGTTGGCTCGGCGCGCCGACATCACCGCGCCGCCCTGTTTGCGCCGGGTGCGCCGGCTCGAGGAGGCCGGCATCATCCGCGGCTACCACGCCGACACCGATCCGGCGCGGCTGGGCTGGGAGATCGTGTTCTTCGCGCTGATCGGGCTGGATAGCCAGAAGGAGACCGTGCTGTCGGCGTTCGAGGCCGAGGTGGCGGAGTGGCCCGAGGTCCGGGAGTGCCACATGATCCGCGGCGGCGGCGACTTCCTGCTGCGCCTGGTCGCGCGCGACACGGCGCATGAGAACGCCCTGACCCGGCGGCTGACGGGTGCGGCCTCGGTCAGCCGCGTGCAGACGCTGCAGACGATCCGCACCAGCCGCAGCTTGGCCGGGGTGCCGCTTTAGGCGCGTCGGTTATTTGATCAATTGACCCTTCGGCCTGCGACCAGGCGGTAGACCGCGAGGATGATCACCGCACCGACCACCGCGCCGATGAACCCGGCCGACTGCCCCTCCCGATACCAGCCAAGCGACTGGCCGAGGAACGTCGCGACCACCGCACCGGCGATGCCGAGCAGGATGGTGATGATGAAGCCGCCGGGATCACGGCCTGGCATGATGAACTTGGCCAACAGGCCGGCGAGGCCGCCGATGATGATGCTGCCGATGAATGAGAACATGAGTAATGCTCCAGGTGCGGACGCGGATGTATAGATCCGCAATGGCCAGCCTTCCCCGCATCATTGCAATGGATCGTTTGACGCATTCCTGCGGGCGGCGCATCCGACGGGCATGATCCTTGCCCTGTTTGCCCTCACCCTGCTGCGGCTGGCCGTAGCTGCCTCTACCCCGCTGTCCGGCGATGAGGCGTATTACTGGGTTTGGTCGCACGCATTGGCGCCGGGCTACCTCGACCATCCGCCGATGGTGGCGCTGTGGATTTGGGCCGGGACGCACTTGGCCGGCCAGCGCGCGCTGGGGGTGCGGCTGCTGGGACCGCTTTCGGCCGCGGTTGGCTCCGTGCTGCTGGCGCGCGCGACGGAGGATCTGTTCCCCGGCCGCCGCCTGGGCGTCCCGACGGCCGCGTTGCTGAACGGCACGCTGCTTGTCGGGGTCGGCGCGGTGACGATGACGCCGGACACGCCGCTGCTGCTGTTCTGGACCGCAGCGTTATGGGCGTTGGCGCGGCTGCTGCGGTCCGGCGATGGACGTTGGTGGCTGATGGTGGGCCTTGCCTCCGGTTGCGCCGTGGCCAGCAAGTATACTGGCGGTTTCCTCGGGGTCGGCATCGTGCTGTGGCTGGCGTGGGTGCCGGGCCTGCGCCGTTGGTTCGGCAGCCCTTGGTTGTGGCTGGGCGGCGCCGTGGCGGCGGCGGTGTTCGCGCCGGTGATCGCGTGGAACGCTGACCATGCCTGGATCAGCTTCATCCGGCAGGGTGGCCGCAATGGCGAGTGGCATGCCGACGCCGCGTTGAAGCATCTGCTGGAGCTTTTCGGCGGGCAGGCCGGGCTTGCGACGCCGCTCGTGTTTGCGCTGATGGCGGCCGGCATCTGGGTCGCCATACGGCGCTTTGCTGCCCGTGACCCGGCTTGGTCGCTGCTGGCGGCGATGACCGCGCCGGGCTTGCTGGTGTTCATCGAGCATGCGGTCGGCGACCGGGTGCAGGCGAATTGGCCGGCGCTTGTCTATCCCGCCGCCGCGATCTGCGCCGCTGCCCTGGGGTGGCGGCTGTGGCGGCCCGCGGTTGCTCTCGGCCTGGCCATCACGGCGGTGGTCTATGTGCAGGGCGCGATGGCGCTGTTTCCATTGCCGCGCCGGCTGGACCCGACGCTGATCCGCCTCGGTGGCTGGGACGGGGTTTCGCGCGACCTGGAGGCGATGCGGCGCGAGCAGGGCGTGGGTTGGGTTGGGTCCGAGGCCTATGAGATCGCGAGCCTGCTGGCCTGGCGCGCGGCGCCTGGCGTGCCGGTGCTGGGGGCGGAGGACCGCTGGGCGCTGTTCCGCCTGCCGCACGCCGACAGCGCCGGTCCCGGCCTTATGCCCGGCCTGATCGTCGAGAGCCAGCGCCGTTCCGAGCCGCCGAGCGCCGATTACTGGGCGACGGCGGAGGAGGTCGGCCAACTCGTCCGCACCCGCGGCGGCGTGCCGGGTGGGGTGGAAGCCGAGCGCTTCCGCGTCTACCGTGTCGTCCGGCGTCCCGGCGCCGACGCGGCGCTTCTGCCGCATGCAGGAGACGACGATGCAGCTCCCGACCTATGACGACGTAGCGGCTGCCGCCTCGCGCATCGCCGGGCGGGTCGTGCGGACCCCGACGCTGCGCAATGCGCTGCTGGACCAAATGACCGGTGGGACGGTGCTGGTGAAGGCCGAAAGCCTGCAAAAGACCGGCAGCTTCAAGCTGCGCGGCGCGACCAATGCCGTGCTGCAGCTGTCGGAGGCCGAGCGGCGGGCCGGGGTGGTCGCGCCTTCATCCGGCAATCACGGCCAGGCGCTCGCCTGCGCCGCGCAGGCGGTCGGCGCGTCGGCGACGATTTTCATGCCGAAGGATGCGCCCCGGATCAAGGTCGACAGCACCCGGCGCTGGGGCGCGGAGATCGTGCATTATGACCGGGTTGCGGACGATCGTGAGGCCCTGACCCGGGCCTATGCCGCCCGTGCCGGCGCCTCGCTCATCCTGCCGTTCGACCATCCCCATGTCATCGCCGGGCAGGGAACCCTGGCGTTGGAGCTTTTTGAGGACGCCGGCATGCCGTTGGATGCGTTGCTGGTCTGCACGGGCGGCGGGGGCTTGATCGCCGGCTGCGCGCTGGCGGCCGAGGGAGTGCAGCCCGGCGCCGAGATCATCGCCGTCGAGCCCGAGGGATCGGACGATACGCTGCGTTCCCTCCGCAGCGGCAAGCGGGAGGCGAACCCGCCCGGCGGCTCGCAGCTCTGCGACGCTTTGCTTGCCAACATGCCGGGGGAGCTGACGTTCGCGGTGAACCGGTCGCGACTGGCGGGCGGCGTGGCGGTCACGGACGCCGAGGTGCTGGCAGCGATCGCGTTCGCGTTCGCTCACCTGAAGCTGGTGGTCGAACCCGGCGGGGCGGTTTGCCTGGCAGCGCTGCTGGCCGGGCGTTTCGACGCGCGGGGCCGCACGGTGGGCATCGTGTTGAGCGGCGGCAACGTGGACCCGGGGGTTTTTGCGCGCGCGCTGGCAGCCTGATCCGCCTCGGGCCGCACGCCGCAACCTTTTCGCATGTGTCCGTCTTCGCCAATGCAATCCGAGCGGGGCGATCTAACCGAAGCCATCTTAGCCAGACCTTAAGCTTTTGCCGCCATTCTGCACCCGAACGAACGAGGTTTGGGCATGAGCGGCATGACGAAAAACGCCAAGCCGACTATCATCATCCGCAAGGAGGAGGTGGTCGCGGGCGGGCATCACGGCGGCGCTTGGAAGGTGGCCTATGCCGACTTCGTCACCGCGATGATGGCATTCTTCCTATTGATGTGGCTGTTGAACGCGACGACCGAGGAGCAGAAGCGCGGCCTCGCCGACTATTTCAGCCCCAACAACCTCATGTCGCGCACCAACTCGGGCTTTGGCGCGCCTTTCGGCGGGACGACGCCGAACGTTGACGGCTCACTGGCATCCGACCGCGGCGCGGTTCAGCTCGTGACCGGCCCGACCCATCCCAACATCCAGGCGGACGACGCCGACGGCGACGTTCCGGCGACGCCGGCGCGGCAGCAGATGAACGGGCCATCCTTGCTGACGATGGCCGAGAATGGCGGCATCGCGTCGGCCACCACCGCTTCGGCAGCGACACTTCTGGCCGCCCCGCCCGACGTCGTGCGGCCATTGGTGGACCAACCAGTGGCCAATCGGCCCGTGCCGCCGCCCGTGTCCAAGGAGGCTATCGCGCAGGCCGCACGCGAGCAGCGTGAGCACGCCGCCTTCGAACATGCGGCAGAGCAGATCCGCGAGGCGGTCCGGTCCGACCCAGCGCTCGCAGGCTTGGCGAACCAGCTCGCGATCGATCTTACCCCCGAGGGGCTGCGCATCCAGATCATGGACGAGGAGCACCAGCCGATGTTCGCTTTCGGCGCTTCCGCACTGAACGAACGTGCACGGGCGCTGTTGTCCAAGGTGGCGCCGGTGCTGCTGCGCCTCACGGAGTCGATCGCCATCGATGGCCATACCGACGCTGCGCCGTATCGAGGCGGCGACCGCAGCAATTGGGAGCTTTCGGCCGAGCGGGCCAACGCCACCCGCCGCTTGCTGACGGATGCAGGTGTGCCGGAGGCACGGTTCCGCAGCGTGGCCGGCCATGCCGACCGCGACCCGCTGCTCCCGGCCGATCCGTTGGCGGCGGCAAACCGGCGCATCGCCATCCTGGTCCTGCGTGACCAGCCCGCGGCTCCGGGGCGCTGACCGGTCATGCTGACGATTGGAGGCCTTGGGTTCCTGCTCGCCTGCGTGTTTGGCAGCTATATGATGTCGGGCGGCAGCCTTGAGCCGCTCATCGAGGCGATGCCGTTCGAGTTGTTGACGATCCTGGGCGCTGCGATCGGCACCTTCGTCATGTCGAATAGCATGCACGACGTGAAGCACACCCTGGCCGGGTTCAAGAAAATCATGGGTGGAGCGAAATTCACCAAGCCGCACTACATCGAATTGCTGAGCCTGCTGTTCCTCTTTGCCCGGCTCGCCAGCACCAAGGGCGCAATGGCGCTTGAGCCGCATATCGAGAACCCCGGCGCCAGCACCGCCTTCCAGAAATTTCCACGCATCCTGGCGAACCATCACGCGACCGCGATGATCTGCGACTACATGCGCATGATGGGCATGAACGCCGACGACCCGCACCAGATCGAGGACCTGATGGGCCGTGAGCTCAAGAAGACCTTGCATGAGGAGCTGCACGGCTCCCACGCCTTGCAGAGCATGGCCGATGCCTTGCCGGCACTTGGCATCGTCGCGGCGGTGCTTGGCGTGATCAAGACGATGTCGCACATCAATGAGCCGCCGGCCGTGCTGGGCGCCATGATCGGCGGTGCGCTGGTGGGGACGTTCCTCGGCGTGCTGCTGGCCTATGGCATGGCTGGGCCGTTTGCCGCCCGATTGAAGGGCGTCGTCGAGGAGGAGAGCAAATACTTCGAGGTGATCCGCGCCGTGTTGGTGGCGCATCTGCATGGCAATGCCCCGCAGATCAGCGTCGAGACCGGGCGCAAGATGGCGCCGAACCAGCACATGCCGAGCTTCGCCGAGCTTGAGACCGCATTGCAGGCGGTGCAGGTCGCCTGAG
>CAZZWN010000023.1:0-14509 GCA_964657765.1 uncultured Acetobacteraceae bacterium | reverse complement strand
AACAGGTCGCCTCGGCTATCGGACCGGCGCCTCAGTACGCCGGTGTAGGCCATGAGGTCCGCCCCCGCTGCACCCCCGCCGGGCGCCGGGTGAAACGGTTGCCGGGCGCCGACATCGTCGCCATCACCGCGAGCAGGGTATGCTTGTCACCGTTCGACCGAAGCTATGGCTTTGCCGCGTCGCGCTGGTGCTGGTTGTTCCAGTCCGTCGCCTCCTGGAACGCCGTTGCGGCATAGAGGGTGTTTGGCGTCGACAGCTCTACGCCCTGGATCGTGTAGCTGGTCGCCACCTCATGCACGCCTCTGCAGCGTCAGCGCGCAATCCTGGAACGGGGTTGGGAAGAAATGGCATGCGATCTCCGTCCGTCCAACATCTGCAGTATGCCGCGCGTCCGATCCTACAAAAGCAGCGCGCCCGGACCGCCGCCCTCTCCATCGCATCCTGCTGGAGATAGAGCGTGCCGAACTGCTTCGAAATGATTACGTCGCTCACCTCGATGCGTGCGGGCCGCACCGCCGGCAATGCGAGAGCCCCGCCCAACACGGCGCGTCGCTTCAGGCTCCATAGGTTAGTTTTCCTTGTCGCCCTTGGGCGAGCCAAGGGGTGGGTATGGCCCCGGTCAAACCAGCCTAAGCCGGCGACAGCTTCAAAGCTGCATCGGCGCCGACGAGCAGTTCGGCCACGCGCAGCCGCTCCATACGGGTGAGCGTGCTGCTGCCGGACGCACAGGCATTGGCAGCGGTCTTGCCCAACAGCTTGTCGTAGACCGCGCCGCCGCCAATCCGGCGGCCTATCAGCGACAACCGCCGCAAGCCGCGCGCCACGTTTTCAAGCCCGGTTAACGCAGCGTCGTCCATGGCCTCATCGGCTGCGGCGAGCTTGGGCAGGAACTCCTGGTCCATTGCCTGGAGTATCCGGGCCTGGCAGGCGACATCGGCCAAGTCCCGGGTGCGCTGCGCCTGAAAGCGCAGCGCCGGGCGTGCACCGGGTCCCTCGACCGCTTCGAGCAACGCCGCCACATGGATGATATGGATCGTTGCGGCGGCAAGTCCGATCGATGGCAGGACGGCCGTCATTGCATGCTGCGCCCGTTCCAAAGTCTGTTCGACCGCGAGATCGACCTGTTGACCCGGCAGCTTGAGCGCTGCAAGCAACGCCGGCGCCGCCAAGCTCCCGTCTGCCAGCAGCACGGCCAGGACAACACCGAGCCCGGCAGGATCTGTGGCCTGCGTGCTGGCCAATATCGCCTTGATGACCGGCGCCGGATCGGCGGCCCCGGCGCGCTGCGTCCATTCGCTTAGCGTGAGGGCTTGGCGCAGCACCGCTGCGATATTGGCCCGGATTTCGGCATAGTAGCTTTGGGGCAGCCCGGTGGCGGACCCCCAATCCGCGGGTATCGGCAGAGCTGCCACTACGGCTGCGGCCTCTGGCCATAGGGTGGTCCCGGCTCGGTCGATCACGGCCTGGTCCTTGCCTTTACGCCCGGCGATCATCGCTTGGATCGGCTTCAATGCCGGGCCCAGACGCACAACCGCGGCATTGCCGATGCTGCCGAGCACGGTCCGCGGCACCGCCGGTATACCGGGACTCCATCGCGGGCCGGAAATAATGATGGGATCAAGCGGACGGAACAGCAGCCGGGTGATCGACAGCGGACGCGCCGGGGCGATCGACGCCAGCCGGCCACGCAACGGCGCAATCAGCGCATCGGCCGCGCCTCGCGCTGGCATCGCGTCCACCAAGGCCAGGACCTGGGCAAGCTGCTCGTCCGCGGCCCGGTGCAGCTTGCGTTGCACCTCGGTCACTGGGGCAGTCTGAGGGGGCGCCACTTGGCTCATGCTAGGCGGACATGGCGCGAAATTGTTCATTCCTGGCAACGACGTCGAGCGTGCTGAACCCCGTGCGCCAGTCTTGATTGATGCTCACCGTGCGGCGGACGCCCTGGCTCAGTTCGAGATCGGCCGGCACGTCGAGCCACTGCTCCGCCTCTTTTGGCAACATCGCCAGGGCTTGGCCGATCTCGACCAGCGCCACACGTTGGGCTGCGACGCCTGACGCGGCGCTCCAGAGCAGCCCCGGCAACTCCCAGCCGTCAAGCACCCATGCCGGGCGGCCGATCACGCTGGCGAGGTCTGCGGCGCGCGAGCGAAAGCCGGCGAGCAAGCTGCCGATATCCTCAAACCGGGCGCGCGCTGTCGTCAGGACCTTTTCGGCGCACCGTATGGCGAGCGCCGCCGTGCCGCACGTAATCGCAACGTAGCCCGTTTCGTCCGATCCCATTTGCAACAAGGTGGAAAGCTCCTTGTGCAGGGTCTTGAGCTGGGCGAGGCGCAACGCGATGCTGGCCCGCTCCGCATCTGGGCCAATGCCGATCGCATAAGCCATATCAGCTAGGGCAGTGATCTCAGTTGCATCGGCTTGCACCGCTGTTTGCGCCGCCAGGGCATCGAGCAGGAACTGGTTGGTGGCCCGGCGAGCCTCGAAGTCCGCTCGCATGGCTTTCACCGCCGCCGAATAGGCAGGCCGGCCCGCGGCGCCATCGATCGCAACCTGCCGTGCGGCTGCGCGCACGGTGCCGGGGCTGATTGACTTGCCGCCGCAAGCCGAGAGGTGGCCGTACAGCATCGTGTCGTGCAGCGTCGGCTGGCACATATCGTGCGCGCCGGACCACGGCAGCACATAGACGCTGCGCCCGCCCGCCGGATTCGGCACGATCAGAACCAGGCCATGCCGCTCGTCGCGCCGCACCCTCGCTCCGGCGAGCGCCGGCGTCGTGAACGGCACGCTCAAGCCCCGCTCCTCGAAGGTGGCGGACTGATGCAAGGCGGCTGGTGCGGGAAGATCCATGCAAAGCGGTCCCTAGAGAATAGGACGACTTTACGCGCGAGTGGTGAACATACCGTAAACAGTGCTCGCGGCGAGGCGATCAGCCCGGCATGGCCAAGCGTCCCGCGCCCGATCAGCGCATGTGGCAGCGCACGAGCGGATTGGGAAAATCGGCGCATCCGGGAAAGGCGATCTCGTTGTCGCCTCGCCGCTGCACATGGAGCTCATCGGGCGATTCGCAGCCGAAACCGATGGCGGGGCTGGAGTCGGTCCCGAACAGGCTGGACGTCCCGGCCGCTGCCGCGAAGCGGAACTCAGCGCCTTGCGACGAGGTCCGCGCCGTCTCGACCTCCCGTTGCGTCAGCGCCTGGTCGGTGATGGTCGCCCGGAGCACGAGGTCCCGGGTGAAGATGACAACAGGCTGCGAAAGGCAAGCTTGGTCCGACATGCCGCTCGGCGCTGGAAAGATGCCGCCGCTCCAGGTGCCGAATAGCCAGGCGTGCGGCGGCAGGTTGGCGCCCTGCGCCAATGCCGGAGTCGCGGATGGCATGGCGAACGACAGCAGGCAGGCAAGCGGAACAGCAAAGCGGCGCATCAGCGGAATCCCATGCACAAGATTTTGCCGAAGCTTACCCGCAGCACGCGCCGTACGGAAGCGCCTGCTCGTGATGATTGCTGCGGGCGTCGCAGCGTGGCATGGCACGCCCAGGCCTTTGGAAACCATCATGCTCCGCCGCTTCTACGACCGCGTGCTCGCCTTGTCCGCCGACCGTCGTGCGCCGGTGTGGCTCGCGCTGATCAGCTTTGCCGAGAGCAGCTTCTTTCCGGTGCCGCCCGACGCGCTGCTGGTGCCGATGGCGCTTGCACGGCCGGACCGCGCCTACCGCTTCGCCCTGATCTGCACGGTCGCCAGCGTCGTCGGCGGCATGCTGGGCTACCTGATCGGCTACGCGCTCTATGACCAGGTCGCCGGGCCGCTGATACGCCTGTATCATTACGAGGCGGCCGCGGACAGCTTCGTCGACAAGTTCAACCAGTACGGGCTGTGGGTCATCCTGATCAAGGGCCTGACGCCGATCCCCTACAAGATCGTCACCATCACCTCCGGCCTCGCCCACTTCAACTTCGGCGTGTTCGTCGTCGCCAGCGCGCTCACCCGCGGCGTGCGGTTCTTCCTGGTGGCCACGCTGATCCGCTATTTCGGCGAGCCCGTTCGCGCCTTCATCGAGCGGCGGCTGACGCTCGTGACCAGCCTGACGGCGGTGGGCATCGTCGGCGGCATCCTGTTGCTGAAGTTCATCTGACGAGCACGGCGCGTATCTCGTCCAGGATGGCGGGGTCGTCGATGGTCGGCGGGGCAGGGGCGTCGTCCCCATCGGCCAGCTTGCGGATGCTGTTGCGCAGGATCTTGCCCGACCGGGTCTTGGGCAGGCGCGCCACCACACGGGCGTCCTTGAACGCCGCGACCGGCCCAATCCGCTCGCGAACGAGCGCCACCAGCTCGCGCGCCACCTCTGCATGGTCGCGGCCCGCGCCGGCCTTCAGCACGACTAGGCCGAGCGGAATTTGCCCTTTCAGCGCGTCCGCGGCGCCGACCACCGCGCATTCCGCCACATCCGGATGGCTGGCCAGAACCTCCTCCATAGCGCCGGTGCTCAGCCGGTGGCCGGCGACGTTGATGATATCGTCGGTGCGGCCCATGACCCATACGTCGCCGTCGGCGTCCACCTCCCCGGCGTCGCCGGTGCGATACCAGCCGGGATAGTCGACCAAGTAGGCCTTGCGGAAACCCTCCGCATTGCGCCACAGCGTGGGCGCGCAGCCAGGCGGCAGCGGCATCCGGATGGCAAGGTTGCCGACCTCGCCCCGCGGCAGGACAGTGCCGCCGTCGTCGAGCGCGTGCACGTCGTAGCCGGGGCAAGGACGGCCGCCGGCGCCGGGCTTGAACGGGAACAGGCCATAGCCGCGGAACCCAGCGGTGATCGGCCAGCCGGTTTCGGTCTGCCACCAATGGTCCACGACGGGCCGGCCGAGCTTCTCCGCAATCCAAATGCCGGTCGGCGGATCGCACCGCTCGCCGGCCAGGAACAAAGCGTCGAAGTGGGTGAGGTCATGCTCGGCCATATGCAGCCCGTTCGGGTCCTGCTGCCGGATGGCGCGAACGGCCGTGGGCGCGGTGAACAGCACGCGGACACCGTGCTGGGCGATGACGCGCCAGAATGCGCCGGGGTCCGGGGTTCCGACCGGCTTGCCCTCGTATAGAACCGTGGTGCAGCCGGCGAGCAGCGGCGCATAGACGATGTAGCTATGGCCGACCACCCAGCCGACGTCGCTTGCGCACCAATAGACGTCGCCGGCCTGCGCGCCATAGATCATGCGCATCGACGCATGCAGCGCTACGGCATAGCCGCCGGCGTCCCGCACCACGCCCTTCGGCTTGCCGGTGGTGCCGGAGGTATACAGGATATAGAGCGGGTCGGTCGCGAGCACCGGGACCGGCGGATGCGGGGCGGCCGCGGCCTCGGCAGCGGCGAAGTCATGGTCGCGGCCCGGCGTCATGGCGGCGGCCAGCATGGGGCGCTGCAGGATCAGGCACGCTTCGGGCTTATGCGCGCTGAAGGCGATGGCGGCGTCCAGCAACGGCTTGTAGGCGATGATGCGGCCCGGCTCCAACCCGCACGACGCGGAGATGATGGCGCGCGGTTCGGCGTCCTCGATCCTTTTTGCCAGCTCGGCCGCCGCGAAACCGCCGAACACCACGGAATGCACCGCGCCGAGACGCGCGCAGGCGAGCATCGCGATCACGGCCTCGGGCACCATCGGCATATAGATCACGACGCGGTCACCGGCCGTGACGCCCAAGGCCGCGAGCGCCCCGGCCACCCGGGCGACGCGGTCAAGCAGCTCATTGTAAGTGAACCACCGCTGCTCGCCGGCCAGCGGGCTGTCCCAGATCAGCGCGGCCTGCGCGCCGCGGCCCGCGACCACATGACGATCCAGGCAGTTCTGTGCCACGTTCAGCTTGGCGCCGGCGAACCATTGGCCGAATACGCCGAGGGAGGGGTCGAACACCCGGTCCCAGCGCCGGGTCCAATCGATGCCTTCGGCTGCCTTGGCCCACCACGCATCCGGGTCGGCCTGGCAACTGGCATAGGCGGCGGCATAGGTGCTGGTCGATGCGGTCTCGCTCAAGAGCTGTTCCCCCCTCCTATTCTTTACCGCGTGCGGCGTTGCCAAACCATGAACACGCCCGGTGCTCGCCTTCAAGGGGCGGTTTCGGCAGGATGTTCGCCTGCCCAAAGATCGCACGCGCGCCGAGCCGAACCTGTGGCAAGATGCGCGCCATGAACGATCGCCCGCTTGGACCGCCCGTCGACCCGACGCCCCGCCCGCTGCCGGCCCGTGTCGCGCTGCGCGGCCAGTATGTCGTGCTCGAGCCGCTGCATCGCCGCCACGCGGACGAGCTGTGGCAAGCGGCGACGCAGGACTCAGCCGCCGACAGTTCGTGGGACTACATGAGCTACGGCCCCTTCCCATCTGCAGAGGCGATGGCCGTTTTTGTTGCCGGGTTCGCCAGCACGCATGACCCGATGGCCTGGGCGGTGCGCCCGGTCTCGACCGGCGTTGTGTCGGGTTGGCTCACGCTCATGGACATCCTGCCGGCCCACGCTTCGATCGAGCTCGGCCACATATGGTTCGCGCCTCGGATGCAGCGCACCCGGGCATCGACCGAGGCGATGTTCCTGCTGCTGCGCCTCGCCGCGGACGACCTTGGCTACCGCCGGCTGGTGTGGAAGTGCAACGCCTTGAATGCGCCGTCGCGGCGCGCGGCGGAGCGGCTGGGCTTCATTTATGAGGGCACGCTGCGGGCGAACTACGTCATGCGCGGCCGGCTGCGCGACACCGCGTATTTCAGCATCGTGGGCGACGAGTGGCCGGCCCGGCGCGATGCATTGCTGGGCTGGCTGGATCCTGCCAACTTCGCGCCGGACGGCACCGCCCGGCGCGGCTTAGCGGAGATCCGTGCGGCGATACCCGGAGACCCGACATCGCTGCCGTAAGCCACTAAGTTAGTACGCATTCAGGATCATGCGCGTGTTCCGGCTTTGGAAGACGCGAGGACCACCTCCACGATCGCCTCCTCCACGTCGCGCAGCCGGTCCTTGCCGAAGAACATCGTATCGCCGACGAAGAAGGCTGGCGAGCCAAACACGCCACGTTCCACCGCCCGTGCAGTGTTGCGGAGCAAGTGCTCCTTCACCTCTGGCTCCTGCGCGCGCGCGAGCAGCCGCGTCCCATCCAGACCTGCCCTGTCGAGCACGGCGCCGGCCACGGCTGGATCGTCCATCTTGCACGCATCTTCCCACATAGCGCGGAAAATTGCGTCAACGTAAGGCTGGAGCACGCCTTCCGCCTCCGCTGCTACCGCACCCCGCATGACCAGCAGCGTATTCACCGGGAAATGCGGGTTGGGCTGGAATCGCTCGATCCCATGGCGGCGAACGAAGCGATCCATCTCAAGCTGAAGATAGGCCATCTTGCTGGGTATGTTGGCAAACGCCGTCAACGGCGATTGATTGTTGGTCAACTTGAAGATGCCGCCCAGCAGCACCGGCATATAGGTGAACCGCGCGCCGGTCCGTTGCTCGATTGCAGGGATAACGGCGTGGCACAAGTAGGCGTTCGGGCTGCCGACGTCGAAATAGAACTCAACCTGTGGCATGGACTCACCATTGTTCCGCGAAGGGGCGCAGGTCCGCCTCGAACGTCCAGGCGTCGCGCGTTTGCTGGTGCAGGTTCCAATATGCGTCGGCGATGGAGCGCGGCTGCATCAGGCGGTCCGGCTCGATCAGCCGCGCCGCGTCAGCGCCGCCCTGCCCGGCAATCCGCTCGCGCACCCAGGCGGTGTCGACGCCGGCATCGATTACCAGGTGCGCTACATGGATGTTCTGCGGCCCGAGCTCACGCGCCATCGCCTGCGCCGTGGCGCGCAGCCCAGCCTTGGCGGCGGCGAAGGCCGCGTAACCGCTGCCGCCGCGCAGGCTCGCCGTAGCGCCCGTGAAGAAGATCGAGCCACGTCCATGCGGCAGCATGGCGCGCGCTGCCTCGCGCCCGGTCAGGAAACCGGCGAAGCATGCCATCTCCCACACCTTGCGGAACACGCGTTCGGTGGTATCCAGAAAGGGAAATGCGACGTTGCCGCCCACATTGAAGACACAGACTTCGAGCGGTGCGATGGCATCAGCGCGAGCCATGAGGGCAGCGACCTCCGCTTCCTGCCTTGCGTCGAGCGACTGGGTGACGCATCGGCCCCCGGATGCCTCGATCGCCGCCGCCAAAGGGGCCAGCTTCTCCCCGTTTCGCCGGCCAGCGACGACAACGTAGCCCTCAGCCGCGAACCGTTTTGCGATGGCTGAGCCGATGTAGTCGCCCGCCCCAACCACAACGGCCGTCGCATGACGCATCTGGGCCGTCCCGGCTCCACTTCTTTGCGGGGACTGCACGCTCGGCAGGGCCGGGTCGTTCATGGAGCTTGAGCCCTTTCGCCAACCCGGTCGAGGATAGGTCACTCGGCCCTAATATGACATTCAAAGCTTAACGGCAGGGAAATGGTGCCCAGGGACGGAGTCGAACCGCCGACACTGCAATTTTCAGTCGCATGCTCTACCAGCTGAGCTACCTGGGCCCTGTCCAGGCGGATCGCTCGCACCGCCGGAGCGGCTTGCTACCCCAGCCTATCCCGGGGATCAAGTGCGCAACGCGCATCAAGTCCGATATGTGACGTCCCCCTGCGCCAAGCTGCTCTCCGGCGGGTCATCGTCGAGCTCCGGCGGCGGACCGGGGATTGCGTAGGCGCCGCCGAACCAGCGGCCGAGGTCCACGTCGGCGCAGCGGACCGAGCAGAACGGGCGCAGCCGGGCGGCTTGCGGGCGGTCGGCGGAGACGGGCTTGCCGCAAATCGGGCAGGGAGATGGCGATGATGGCTCAGGCACGGGCTGTCCTCTCGACCGCTGTTCCGCCCGGCGGCAGCGCCGGGTCGGGCGTCACTATCAGGGTACGCCCGGTGCGCCGCGCAAGGTCCGGCAGAGCGACAGGGTCCGCCGCCAGGGCCGCCGCGACAGCGGGTGCGGCGCGCAATGCGAACGTCGCGGCCGGTTCTGCGGCAGCGGCCTGCATAATCCCGCGCAATGCCGCCAGTCCGGCGGCGTGCGGGCCGGCCAGCAGCTCGTGCAGCGGCGGGTGCGTGCGCGGGCGCATGATCTCCGCCAAGCCCAGCGCGGAGAAGCCCAGGAACCGCGGCCGCAGCGGGTCGGCGGCGAGCGCTGCGGCGAAGTCCGGGGCCAGTGCGTTCCGATGGCTGAGCGCCAGCCCGGCCACGTCGACCACGATGGCGCCGGACAGGTTGCGGAGCCGGATTTGTCGGGCCAATGCTGGCAGCATCGCGCGGTTCGCCGCCATCTGCGCCGTGCGCTTGGGCCGGCGGTCCGCGCTGGCGCCGCCGGCGTCGACGTCGATGGCGACCAGGGCCGGCGTCGGATGGATGCTGGCGCGCATGCCGCCGGGTAGGACGACGCCGCTGTCCGCCAGCGCGTCGATCCAGCCGGCGAGTTCGTCATCCAGCACGGAACCGACCGAGATGCGCCCGCCCAGCAATGGCCGGAACGTCGCAGCGACCCCGTGATCATCGACCAAAACCGGCGCCGAGGGGTGCAGCATGGCCAGCCGTTCGACCGCGCCGGGACCACGGGCCAGCAGTACGGGCGGCCCGGTGCCGGCCCGCGCGCGATCCGCATCCGCGACGCGCGCACTGAGGCGTGGACCTTTGCCCCCCTGCGCCGACCGGGTCACCCGGACCGCCACCGCCATGCCGTCCGATACGGCATTGGCGCCCTCGCTGTCCGGCAGGAAGCCCTCGGCACCCGGCAGCGCCACGAACGCGCCGGCCATGGCGGGAACGCGGGCGACGACCCGGCCACGATAAAGGTCGCCCATGCCATCCGGCCCGCCCGGCCGCCATATCGCGTAATCCGCTAGCGCGCCGTCCTGCACCGCCGCCACCCGCAGCTCGCCGGGGCTGCACGCGACCAGGATGCGCGGCGCCGCGGTCACGGGAACCGTCACGGGACCGGATAGCCGCGCCCGCGCAGCAGTTGCGCCACTTCGAATAGCGGGAGGCCGACGACCCCGCTGTAACTGCCGGAAAGGAAGCGCGCAAAGCCCGCGGCGCGGCCCTGGATGGCATAGCCCCCTGCCTTGTCCACGCCCTCGCCGCATGCCGCATAGGCGTCGAGCTGCATCGGCGACAGGCGGGAGAATGCGACGACGCTGTTGGACAGGCGCTGCCCGACCCGCCCGTCCGGCCCGATCAGCGCCAGTGCCGTCAGCACATGGTGCCGGCGTCCGGACAGCAGGGCCATACAGGCGCGCACGTCCTCGGTGTCCGCCGCCTTCGGCATGATGCGGCTGCCCAGTGCCACCACGGTGTCTGCGGCCAGCACGAATGCGCCGGGTTCCGCCATCGCACGCGCTTTCTCGGTCGCCATGCGGGCGGCATAGGGCCGCGGCTCCTCATGCCGGCGCGGTGTCTCATCGATGTCCGGGACGATGACGCGGTCTGGGACGATGCCAAGTTGCGCCAGCAAAGCCAGGCGGCGCGGGCTGGCGGAGGCCAAGACGAGCTGGACGGAGTGCGAGGCGGCCATCGCTGGCCCGGCGGTCGGCGCGGCCTACTTGAACCGGAAGGTGATCCGCCCCTTGGAGAGGTCGTATGGCGTCATCTCGACGTTCACCCGGTCGCCGGCCAGCACGCGGATACGGTTCTTGCGCATCTTGCCCGAGGTGTGGGCGAGAATGCTGTGCTCGTTGTCGAGCTTTACCCGGAACATGGCGTTGGGGAGCAGCTCCAACACAGTTCCGCTGAATTCAATCATGTCTTCTTTTGACATCAGGTCCCTTGGCTATTTGCGACTACGTTTGATTTGATTTCGGGCCGGAATGTGATGACGGCCGACGCTGTGGTCAAGCCGTCGCACCCTGGCCCAGCCGCAATGCCACGCTGCGGGCGTGCGCATGCAGGCCCTCTGCCTCGGCCAGCGCGACGGCGGCCGGGCCGATTTCACCCAGGGCGGCGGCGTCCGCCATGACCCAGGTCGTGCGCTTCAGGAAATCGAACACCGACAGCCCGGAGGCGAACCGCGAGGTCCGCCCGGTGGGCAGCACGTGGTTGGGGCCGGCCACGTAGTCGCCCACCGCCTCCGGGCAGCTGCGGCCCAGGAACGCCGCGCCGGCATGGCGGACTTGCGCGAACAATGCCTGCGGATCGGCCACCATGATCTGCAAGTGCTCGGGTGCCAACTCGTTGGTGAGCGCCACGGCCTCGAGCCAGTCGCGGGCCAGGATGACCGCGCCGTGGTCGCGCCAGCTTGCGCCGGCGATGGCGTGGCGGGGCAGGGTGGGCAGCTCCGCCTCGACCGCGCGCGCCACCGCGTCGGCGAACGCGGCGTCGGTCGTGATCAGGATGCTCTGCGCGGCCTCGTCGTGCTCGGCCTGCGCCAGCAGGTCGACGGCCACGTGGCGCGGGTCGTTGTCGGCGTCGGCGAGCACGACGACCTCCGATGGCCCGGCGATGCTGTCGATGCCGACGCGTCCGAACACCTGGCGCTTGGCCTCGGCGACGTAGGCGTTGCCGGGTCCGACGATGCGGTCCACGGCGGCGACGCTGGCGGTGCCATAGGCCAATGCCGCGACGGCCTGCGCGCCGCCGATGCGGTAGATCTCGCTCACGCCCGCGCGCTTGGCGGCTGCAAGCACGAGCGGGTTCAATACGCCGCCGGGGCAGGGCACGCACATGGCGATGCGGCCGACGCCGGCGACGCGGGCGGGCAGCGCGTTCATCAGCACCGACGACGGATAGGCCGCCTTGCCGCCCGGCACATACAGCCCGACCGCGTCGAGCGGCGTCCAGCGCATGCCGAGCGTCAGCCCGGCCGCATCCTGCATCTGCAGGTCGGACGGCATCTGCGCGCGGTGGAACGCCTCGATCCGCTGCGCCGCAAGGTCGAGCGCTGCGGCGAGCTCCGCTGGGATACTGGCGGCCGCTTCGGCGATCTCGTCAGCCCTGACGCGCAGTGAAGCCGGGGTCAGGTCCAGGCGGTCGAAGGCCAGGGTATATTCGCAAAGCGCCGCGTCGCCCCGGTCGCGCACGGCGGCGATGATGGCCGCGACGACGCCGTCGACCTGCGCCGTCGTGTCGCGGCTTTGCAGCAACAGGCTGCGGAATGCCTCGGCGAAGCCTGCGTCGGTCGTGGAAAAGCGCCTCATGCCTCGGGCGCCATCGCCGCGCGGAAACGGGCGATCCAGGCGCCGACCGCCTCGGGCTGCGTCTTCAGCGCGCTGCGGTTCACGATCAGCCGGCTGGTGATGTGGGCAATGACCTCGGTCTCCTGCAGCCCGTTCGCCTTAAGCGTGCTGCCGGTCTGCACGAGGTCGACGATCAGGCGGCATAGGCCGAGACCCGGCGCCAACTCCATCGCGCCGTTCAGGTGCACGATTTCTGCCTGCACCCCGCGGGCGGCGTAGTGGCGGCGCGCGATGTTGGGGTATTTCGTCGCCACCCGGACGCGGGACCAGGTGACCGGGTCGTCGCTGCCGGCGGTCGCCGCGGGCTCGGCGACGCTGACGCGGCAGACCCCGATGCCGAGGTCGAGAGGCGCGTAGATCTCCGGGTAGTCGAACTCCATCAGCACGTCGCCGCCGCAGATGCCGATATGGGCGCCCCCGAAGGCGACGAAGGTCGCGACGTCGAACGGCCGCACCCGCACGACGTCGAGCGCTGGGTCGTTGGTCGGGAACCGCAGCCGCCGGCTGTCCTCGTCCGAGTAGTCCTCGGCCGGACGCACGCCGGCGCGGTCCAGCAACGGCCCGCATTCAGCGAGGATGCGGCCCTTGGGCAATGCGAGGATGAGTGGGCTGCGGGCCTCCGGCGCAAAGGCTGCGGCCGGGAAGGGGGCGGTCATGCGGGCTCCTGCCCTTATGCTTCGGGCCGTGCGGGATGCACGGTTGCTTCGAACCGCACGGACTGCACGGTGCCCGCGTGTAGCACCAGCGCCGGTCGACCGGAACCCTCAGCCGGGGATGCGTTCTATGTCCGCGCCGCAGGCCGCCAGCTTCTGCTCCAGCGCCTCGTAGCCGCGATCCAAATGATAGACGCGGTTCACGATCGTGTCCCCGCGCGCCGCGAGGCCCGCCAGCACCAGCGAGACCGACGCGCGCAGGTCGGTCGCCATCACCGGGGCGCCCGACAGCCCGCGTACGCCGCGCACGATGGCGCTGGCGCCGTGCACGTTGATGTTGGCGCCCATGCGGTTCAGCTCGGGCACGTGCATGAAGCGGTTCTCGAAGATCGTCTCCGTCACCATCGCAGCGCCCTCGGCCACCGACATCAGCGCCATGAACTGCGCCTGCATGTCGGTCGGGAAGCCTGGGTAGGGCTCGGTCATCGCGTCGGCGCCGTGCAGGCCATCGAGCCGGCGGACCAGCAGCGCGCCGTCCTGCTCCGTCATCTCGACCCCGGCCGCCTGCAATGCGGCGGCGACCGCGCCCAGATGCGCCATCTGGCCGCCCAGCAGCCGCACTTCGCCGCCGGTGATGGCGGCGGCGCAGGCGTAGGTGCCGGTCTCGATCCGGTCGGCGACGATCGGGTGCTCGGCGCCATGCAGCCGGGGCACGCCGTCGATCACCAGCTTGTCGGAGCCGATGCCCGCGATGCGCGCGCCCATGGCGTTCAGGCAGGCGGCGAGGTCGCCGATCTCCGGCTCGCGCGCTGCGTTGGCGATCTCGGTGCGCCCCTCGGCGAGCGTGGCGGCCATCAGCAGGTTCTCGGTGGCGCCGACGGAGGCGAACGGCAGCACGATCGCGGCGCCATGCAGCCCGCTCGGCGCCGTGGCGCTGATGTAGCCGCTATCGAGCTGGATGATCGCGCCCATCTGCTCGAGGCCCTTGAGATGGAGGTCCACGGGCCGGGTGCCGATGGCGCAGCCGCCGGGCAGCGAGACGCGCGCCTCGCGTATCCGCGCCAGCAGCGGCCCCAAAACCAGGATGGAGGCGCGCATCTTGCGGACGATGTCGTAGGGCGCCTCGTTATTGGTGATCGCGCCGCCGATCGACAGCGTGCGGCCGTCCGGCACGACGGCAACGCCGTGCTGGGCGATCAATGCCGACATCGTAGCGATATCGGCGAGTTGAGGCACGTTGCCGAGCAGCAGGCGGTCGTCGGTGAGCATCCCGGCCGTCATCAGCGGCAGGGCAGCGTTCTTGGCGCCGCCGATCGGGATGTCGCCATGCAGTGCGCGGCCGCCGCGAATGCGAATTCGGTCCATACGGCTGTTTTCCTTACATCCGCGGCAGCGAGACGCCGCGCTGGCGCATGTATTTGCCAGCCTTGTCGGCATAGCTGATCTCGGGCGGGCTGGCGCCCTGCAGGAACAGGAACTGGCAGATGCCCTCATGCGCGTGGATGCGGGCGGGCAGCGGCGTGGTGTTGCTGATCTCGATGGTCACCTGCCCCTCCCACTCCGGCTCCAGCGGTGTCACGTTCACGATGATGCCGCAACGGGCGTAGGTGCTCTTGCCCAGGCAGATCACCAGGATGTCGCGCGGGATGCGGAAATACTCGACGGTGTGG
>CAZZWN010000022.1:17394-22354 GCA_964657765.1 uncultured Acetobacteraceae bacterium | reverse complement strand
GCATGACGCTGGGGGTGCGCCGCATCCGCATCAACCATGCCGGCTGCATGAACGTTTGCGAGCACGGGCCGGCCATGGTGATCTACCCGGATGGCGTTTGGTACAAGTACGAGACGCCGGCGGACGTGGAGGAGATCCTCCGCCGCCATGTCGTCGGCGGCAAGCGGGTGGAGCGCCTGATGCTCAACATCGATCCTGGCACGCTGCATGGGTGAGGATTTTGAACTGGCCTTTGACGCCTATCCGGCATCAGACGTCTCGGCGATTATCCAGTCCGGCTTGCCAGGAGTGCATGTCCAATTGGTATATAACAGTAGGAGTTGACAGTTTCCGATTTTATTTTGTAGCGTACACGTACACATCGAAGTCAAATCAATCAAAAACTATTGGCGTCAACGGTGCATAGATAAAGATTAGCGCTTCGTCGTTAGACCATGAATTATAGGAGAACATAGATGACAACAGCAGTATTTAACCCGACAGTCGAACCGGTTGCGATTCCCGTCAAGGAAGTTCTGCCCTGGGCAATCTTCGGCGGCCTGCTTCTCATGCTGGCGATCTATTTCATCGGTGCCGAGCAGGGTGCGACGTCGCTGATCAAGGGCATGTACGTGCACGAGTTCGTACATGACGCGCGCCACTTGCTCGGCTTCCCCTGCCATTGATCGTCCGCCACTAAAACGAGAGTAGTCCAATGACGAGAGAGCTTCTGGTGCGCGGCATGCTGGTCGGCCTCATCGCGGGACTACTCAGCTTTGGCTTCCTGAAGGTGTTCGGTGAGCCGCAGGTCGACCGCGCCATCGCGTTCGAAAGCCAAATGGAGGAGGCGAGGGCACAGGCAGCAGCGGCGGCCGAACGGGCCATAGGTCACGCGGTCGCAACCGAGCAGCCGGAGCCCGAACTGGTGAGCAGGCCCGTCCAGGCTGGGGTCGGCTTGCTCACCGGCGTCGCGGTCTATAGCGCAGCCTTCGGCGGGCTGTTCGCGCTGGCCTTTGCCCTCCTCTATGGGCGGATGGGCAAATTCGGCCCGAGGACGACCTCGGCGTTGCTGGGGGCCGCCGGCTTCGTCGCGGTCTATCTCGTACCAAACCTGAAATACCCGGCCAATCCGCCCTCGGTCGGCGAGCCCGAGACCATCCAAATCCGCACGACCCTATACTTCGCGATGATCGTCATTTCGATTCTGGCTATGCTCGGGTCGGTGACGCTGCGCCACCGGCTCGTTGCCCGGCATGGCGCCTGGAACGCGTCGCTGATCGCCGGCGCGTTCTATCTCGCGGTGCTTGTCGTGGCGGGCATTGCATTGCCGGGCGTCAACGAGGTTCCCGAGCAGTTCCCTGCCGTCGTGCTCTGGCAGTTCAGGACCGCGTCGATCGGCGCGCAATTGATCTTGTGGATGACCCTCGGCCTAGGCTTCGGCGCCTTGGCGGAGCGTGTCACGTTCGGGCGGAGACGAGTGGCCTTCAGCACGGCGGCGTCGTAGCACCGCAGATCGCGTTTGGGCCGCTTTCCGCCATGAACCATTAAGCGACCCAGCGTTGACCATCCGTTTGAAGCTGATTGGCCATGCATCGACCTCCGCCATCCGAGCGGCGGCGTTCCCAGCGGATGAGCCACTGGATTCCCAGGGCCTGCAAAAGTTGGCAGGGCAAAAGTACCGCCTCGGCCATGCCGACCAGTGCTGGACCAGCCCGGCGCTCCGGGCCAGCCAAACCGCGGCAGCCCTGGGCCTCGACGCAACGGCCGACAAGATATTGCGCGACATCGACTATGGAACATGGACCGGCCGCAGCTTCGAGGACGTGCAATCGTGCGAGCCGGATGCGCTTGCCGAGTGGTTGGCCGATCCAGCGACGGCGCCGCATGGTGGCGAGTCGGTCCTCGACCTCATGCGGCGGGTCGGGACTTGGCTCGACGCGCAAGGCGGGGCGGGCGCGGCGAAGGTGATCGCCGTGACTCACGCATCGGTCATCCGTGCAGCCATCGTTCATGCGATCAAGGCCGTCCCGCTCTCGTTCTGGCGCATCGACATCGCACCGCTTTCCGTCACCCGGCTCAGCGGCGACCATGGTCGCTGGACCCTCGCCTCCATCTGCGCCCTGCAGGCCGACGCGGGGCAACACGACACATGAAGCGGGCGGATCGGCATGCAGGATAGAACGACGCGATTCCGTGCAGCTACCGGGCTATCGTTGCTCATGCTAGCCCTGCTTGGCGTCATATCGGCGTCGCCGGGGTGGGCGCATCATCAAGGGACAACGCACGCGATGGTAGAGGAGGGGATTCCGATCCCCGATATCTCGCATGGCCAGATGGCGGTCATTGCCGCGAACCGTCCAGCGATCCTGGAACTCGCCGCACTGCAGACGCCGACCGATCGCGTGATGCGGCGTCTGGAAACGTTCATCAACCTCCAGTTCAGCGCATGCGTGTGGGGTCTTGTGCCTGGCAGCCTCCGGGACGAGGACAGCCCGTTCAACGAATGCACCCACGCCTATCTCGCGGCGACACAGGCTTTATTGCTGCATTTGCGGGAAATGCCCGGCGATCGAGCGCCAGTCCGGGCGCTCGCGGCAGCAATCGAGTTGGAAATGCTGCAGAACCAAGCTTCGCTGGTGTTGTGCCGTTACAGCGGCGAGTCGTTCAATACGGCCGAGATCGTGCAGCCAAATTGGCGGGACATGGCTTTCCATCCTGGCAGTCTTGCAGGTTTCCTGGGCCTGGCGCTTGCAGCCGTTGGTTGCGGATGGACGGCGGCATGGTGGAGGGGTGTCCGTGCGATAGGCGAGCACCCCGAGTGAGACGATCGCGCGCAAGGGTGGGGCGCGCAGGCTTGGAGCACCGTTCCCGCTATGGAATCGGACGATCGTGGTCGACATCCTCCCGTCACCTAAAAATACGATTCGCCTGTGGGCTGTCCCGGTTCTTGCGTCGGCGCTCCAGCGGGGCTAGCCACGTTACGAATGGGCGGGCCGGCTGCGCGATAAATCGTGGGCGTTGATGATCATGGCCGCCATGTCTTCGAGGCTCATGCGCTTTGACATCGCCTGACGCCGGATCGCCTGGTAGGCCTCCTCCTCGGTCATCGCCTCGCTCGCCATCAGAATCAGCCGGGCGCGCTGGACCTTCTGCGTGCCCGCCAGCTTGCGTTCCAGCTTTTGGATCCGCTGGCCGGTTTCCTGCTGCTGCAGCCAGACGCTGCGGGCGATCGCGAGCTGGGTCAGCAGGCCGAACGGACGCACCGGGCGCTCGACCACGGCATGGGCACCGATCTCCAGCACGAGCTGCAGGATGGACGGGTTCTCGTATTCGACGATGCCAATGACCGTCGGCAGCCTGCGGTCCTGGGTACGGAACAGCCGGCGCAGCGGCTCGCGGCTCTCATGATCGACCGCCAGGACGACGATATCGGACGACGCCGCCACCTCGTCGGGCCACGGCCAGATCGTCGTCGCGACGCAGCCGATCCGGCGCAGATGCTCGACTAGGCCTATGCCATCGGCGTCGGGCGGATGCATGACCTCGATGCGGAGGCCGCGGAGGTCGCGGAGGATTTGGATCGCCATGCCCGCTCCGCCTCCCTCGTCGTCAGGCTTGCACTGATTGAGGCGGGTATCGAGGCGGGAGCAGCTGCGGATCGTCCGCCACAGCGCGTTCGGACCAGCTGTCCAGGCGCTGATCGACGCAGTACGGATCCGGCCGCACCTGCCGGCCGGGGTCCCAGACCACCTGGAACTGCCCGCTTGCGTCCAACCTGGCGACGCGGGGCCAGAGGTAGGCGTGGTTGGTGTCCGCGTCGATCCGCACCGGGCCCTGCGGCGCGTCGTAGTCCAGCCCGCTCAACGCGGCGCGAACCCGGTCGGGCTCGTCGGTTCCCGCCCGCTCGATGGCGCTGGCGACGAGCATCACCTGGAAATATGCCGCCTCGGCCCCGGCGGTCACCGCCGCGTCTGCACCGAAGCGTGCCCGGAACGCCGCGACGAACGTCTTGGCGGCGGGGGTGGCGAGGGTGCTGAAGAACGGGGCGGCGGTGATATGGCCTTCGGCGGCCTCTGGCGACATTTCGGCCACTTCGGCCTCGCTGGTGGTCAGGCTGGCGATCGGCATGCGGGCCGGGTCGAAGCCGGCCTGCCGGTAGGCTTCATAGAAGACCGCGGTGGAGCGCCCGACGACGGTCGAGAAGATGACATCGGGCCGGGTGCGCCCGATTTCCCGGATGGCCCTGCCGAAGTCCTGCGGATCTGCGTCCAGCGGAACATAGATCTCTTCGAGCAGCTTGCCGCCGCCCTGGCGTGCGAGGTCCGCCATGATGCGGTTCGACTCGTAGGGATAGACGTAGTTGGAGCCGACGAACAGGATCCGCTTGCCATATCGGTTGAACAGGAAGTGGGCCAGCGGCAGCGAATTCTGGTTCGGGGCGGATCCGGTGTAGATGCAGTTCGGCGAATACTCGAAGCCCTCATAGAGGGTCGGGTAGAGCAGCAGGCCCCGGTAGGCCTCGACCACGGGCAGCACGGCCTTGCGGGTGCTCGACATATAGCAGCCGAAGATGAGCCGCACGCGATCGACACCGAGCAGGCGCTCGGCCAGGCTACGGAACTGCTTCGGGTCCGATGCCGGATCATAGGCGACCAGCTCGACCGGGCGGCCTCTGATGCCGCCGCTCGCGTTGACCGCATCGACCGCGAGCATTGTCGCGTTGAGTTGGGTGGTCTCGACCGCCGCAGTCACGCCCGAACGGGAGAACAGGACACCGAACCTCCAGTGTGCGCCCAAGTCAGCAACGCCAGTCATAGTTTAAGCATGGGTTGTCGCTGTCTCGCCACTAGGGAACGGGGGTCATCATGGCACGCCTCGCCGGCAACGCACAGCCGCAGCATCATGGGTGTAATGGGTCGGTTTGCCCGCATGGTAATGAGCCGTCATCGCGAGCCGGCTTGGGCGCGGCGATCCAGGACCC
>CAZZWN010000022.1:0-17294 GCA_964657765.1 uncultured Acetobacteraceae bacterium | reverse complement strand
GTAGGGCGACAGCGCTCCTCAACCACCGCATTCCAGTGCGCGCAGAAGCTCGTTGGCCCTGATGATGTCCATGGTTTCCGCACCCTCGTTGTAGGGCGCCAGCGCCGCAGACACGAGATCGCAGGCCTTGGCTGCGCGCCCGCTATCCCGCCAGAGCCCGCCAAGGCTCACGGCGGCGCGCAGCTCCCAACCGCGCATGGCCTGCTGGCGGCTCATCTCCAAAGCCTCGAGGAAAGCCGCCTCGGCACGGTCGAGGCTGCCCCGCGCCGCCAGGACCTCACCCTTGACGCGCAGAAGCTCCGCCAGGCACCAGTGCTCCTCGTACTGCCCGGCCAGCACGATCGCGTCCTCGGCCACGGCGAGCGCCTCGTGATGCTGGCCGGCGCGGCTGAGCGTCAGGGCGAAGGCGCCGCGGTGCGCGGGCACCCGGAAGCGGGACAGCACCGCCTTGAACTCCTGCAGCGCCGCCCGGAAGTCCACGGTTGCGGCCGCGAAGTCGCCGTCTTCGGCGAGCGCTTCGGCGCGGTAGGCCAGGGCATGGGCGTGCCACTGACGCAGCCGGTGATCCCGCGCATGGTCGAGCAGCGCCGCCGCCGAGCGCCCGGCCTCCGCCCAGTCGCCCCGAAGCATGAGGACCGGGCACGCGCCATAGGCGAGGGCGTAGCCCAGCGAGTTGGCATGCTCGAGCTCGCGCGCAGCCTCGACCGCGTTCCGGCTGGTCAGCAACGCTTCGTCGGGGCGCCCCTCGGCCCATTGGATCGCCGACAGCGCTGCCAACCCGGCCACACGCTGATCCTGTCCGAAGCGGTGCGCCAGGCGGCGGTGAACGCCCGCGTCATACGCCTGCAGGGCGGTCTCGATCTCGGCCCGCCCGCCGGCATGGTCGCCCAGCAGGTAGCGGGATACGCCGAGGACTCGGTGGGCGACCAGCTCCACGTCATGGTTCGCCGACTCGACCGCAATATGGAGCAGGAGCGCGGCCAGGCCCTCCGCCACCCGGTTCTCGCCCAAGGCGGAGTGGTAGGCCCATAGCCCATAGAGCGCGCGGGTCCGCTGCGCCACGTCCCCGAGCCGCTCCGCCAGCACGCGCGCACGCCGGAACGCCTCGCCGGTTTCCGGGACGGCGTAGCCCCGGCATGCGATGAGCGGCATGCCGAGCCCGATCTGCAGCAGAAGCTCGATGCGGTCCCGGGCCTCGCCGGGCGGCTGGGTCCCCAATATTTCGAGACCCTTGGTCATATGCCCGATCGCCTCGAGGTTGGCGGATTGCAGGGCGGCGCGCTGGCCGGCAGCGAGCCACAGCTCGACCGCTTGGGCGGCAAGCCCCGCCTCGCTGTAGTGCCGGGCCAGTATCTCGGGCTGCTCCTCGGCGATCTGGGGGAGGATGGCCTGGAGCACCTCGGCGCAGCGTGCGTGCAGCTGCTGGCGCTTGCTCAGCAGCAGCGTGCTGTAGGCGACATCCTGCACGAGGGCGTGCTTGAACGTGTAGGTCGCCCGGGGCGGGTGGCCGCGCTGATGCACCAGCTCGGCGGCCACGAGCTTGCGCAGCATCTGGTCGAGTGCCGCGCCTTGGGACGACGCGAGCGCCGCCACCGCCTCGTAGGAGAAATCACGTCCGATCACCGATCCGACCTGCGCCACCTCCTTGGCTGCGCCCAGGCGGTCGAGGCGCGCGAGCAGCGAATCCTGCAGCGTCGTCGGAATCGCGAAGGGCGGCAGCGGCCCGGCAAGGCCATAGCGGTCCGTCCGCTCCTGCAGCAGCCCCGATTCGAGCACGGCCTTCGTCAGCTCCTCGACGAACAGCGGCACCCCGTCGGTCTTGCTGACGATCTGCTCCAGCACCTCCGGGGGCAGCGGCATGCCGCCCGCCACATTCTCGACCAATTCCGCCGACTGACGCCGGCTGATGCGGTTCAGCGCCAGGGCGGTCACCTCGGCGCGGGCGCTCCACTCGTGCTGCAACTCGGGCCGGAACGTCACCAGGACGACGCAGTGGGACGCTGCGGCGCGATCGATGCAGAGGTCCAGCAGCTCGCGCGTCGTGGGGTCGATCCAGTGGGCGTCCTCGACGAGCAGCAGGGCTGGCTCCTGTCCGCCGGTCAGCAGCACGGCGAGTTGGGCCAGCAGGCGCTCCTTCTGCTGTTCCGGCGACAACTGCAGCGGTGGGTAGCGCCCCTCCACGGGCACGGCGAGCAACGCGGCCAGCAATGGGACGCTCGGGCGCGCTTCGGCTGGGACCTTGGCGACCCAGCGTTCGAGCTTGTCGAGCTTCGCGCCGGCCGGATCCGCGGGTCCGATGCCGCAGGCGTGCTCGAGATGCGCGATGGCGGGCTGCAGCGCGCTGTTGGTGTGGGACGGCGAGCACTGGTAGCGGACCGTGCGATGGCCGTCGGCTGCGACGTGCTCGCACAGGGCCTGGCCGATCCTCGACTTGCCGATCCCGGCCTCGCCCGAGAGCAGCACGACCTGACCGTCGCCGGCGCGGGCCAGCTCCCAGCGGTCCAGCAACAGGGCGACCTCCTGGTCCCGGCCGACCAAGGCGCCGGGTCCTGCGGCGTGCGCGGCCTCGAAGCGGGTCGCGACGGCCCGTTTGCGGGTGACGTGCCAGACCGGCACCAGGCGCGGCACGCCCTTCAGCTCGCGCAATCCAAGCGGCTCGCACTCGAACAGGCCCTCAACGAGCTTGTGGGTGCTGGCAGCGATGACGACGCTGTCCGGCTCGGCGCAGCCCTGCAGGCGGGCGGCGAGGTTGACGGTCTCGCCGACGACGGGGTGCTCGTTCACGCTGCCGCGCAGGACTCGCCCGCGCGTGACGACCAGCCCGGTGGCGATGCCGATCCGCACGGCGAGCGGCGCACCGAACGGCGTGATAAGCTCCCTGACGGCGCCGACCACGCCGAGCCCGGCCTGCACGGCGCGTTCGGCAGCGTCCTCGTTGGCGTTTGGATAGCCGAAATAGGCGAGGACGCCGTCCCCCATGAGGTGCTCCACGAATCCGTCGAAGCGGGCGATCTGGCCGGTGCAGAGGTCCTGGTAGGCGTGCAGGAGCTGCTCCATCGCCTCGGGGTCGAGTGCCCCCGCCAGCGCCGTCGAACCGACCAGGTCGCAGAACATGACGGTGATTTGCCGCCGCTCCGAGGATGGCCCGGCCAGCGCCGGGTCTACGTGTTCGGCGCTGGCTGCGTGGGGCCCGCTTGCGGCTGCCACGGCGGCCAGCAGCCTGCGGCGATGGCCGAGCGACAGGCCGAGCTCCATGAGATCGGCGTCCGAGAGCAGGGCGAGCGTGGCAAGGTCGACGTCGGCCTTGGCGAACGCCGCCGCATGCTGCTTCAGGCCGAGCGCGCCGAGGAATTGAGCGAGTTCACCTATGGACATCAGCAGAACCCCTCGTTCGCGCCGGACATCACTCGTGCAATGGTAGCGTTACATCGCCAGCGTGGCACGGCAAAGCAGACTTACCCGACATGCGCTGTGACCTGGGTCACAGTGGGACAGCGTTCGACGGTGGTGGAGTGAGGCTGGATCCATTTCGTGGAGGTTACGACGCCATGGCCCCCGACATCACGCCTCCCGAATTCGAGCCTCCCGCCCTCATACCTGGGCCTGCAACGGCCGGGCGGCGGCCTGTGCCGATGGGAACGCGCGCTGCGTCGGCGCGGGATACCAGCCGCGACGGTGTGCGCAATAAGATCGAGGTCGCATTGCTGACCGGCTTTCGCCCGTTCTGGCGGTTCGTCAATCATCGGCCGGCGCTGGCGCACTGGTTCAACAGGCAGATCGTCAGCCTTGCCGTGAAGAAAGCGCCGGCGCGGCCATTGGCGCTGAGCACGGTCGCGCCGTATTCCTCGTGGGTCTCGCTCACTGACCGCACTTGGTTTGCGCGTTATCTGCCGCCCCGGGCCGCGACCGCCCTTCCTGCGCTCGACGATGTTGCGGCGCTGTTCAAGGTCGGCCGGGATGGCCCGCGCGTGTCGCAACGGTCGACCTTGCTGTTTCCGTCGTTTGCGCAGTGGTTCACCGACGGTTTCATGATGACCGACGGCCGGGACACCCGGCGCACCACGAGCAACCACCAGATCGACCTGAGCCAACTGTATGGGCTGACCTCGGACATCACCGATGTGCTGCGTCTGCATGAGGCCGGGCCGGGCAAGAAGGGGCGGCTCAAGTCGGTCATGGCTGGGGGCGAGGAGTGGGCGCCGAAGCTGTATGACGCGGCCGGGGACCGGGAACCGGCGTTTGCGGCCCTGCCGCTGCCGCTTCGCCTGCCGCCCGACTGGCCGGCGGAGAAGCGGGCGAGCCTTTTTGCGTTCGGCGGCGAGCGCGCCAACACCACCCCGTTCACCGCGATGATCAACACGCTGTTCCTTCGCGAGCACAACCGGCTTTGCAAGATTTTGGAGGCCGCCCACCCCGATTGGGACGACGAGCGCGTGTTCCAGACGGCGCGCAACGTCAACATCGTCCAGCTCATCAAGATTGTCGTCGAGGAGTATATCAACCACATCTCGCCGAACTGGTTCAGGATGCTGGGCGATCCCTCGCCTTGCTACAGGGCCGCCTGGAACCGGCAGAACTGGATACCGGTCGAGTTCAACCTGCTCTACCGCTGGCATAGCCTGGTTCCGGAAGTCGCATCGTGGGACGGCGAGCCGGCGCCGATCGCCGACATGCGGCTCGACAACCGCATACTGCTGGGCGCAGGCCTCGGCACGGGTTTCGCCAGCGCGAGCCGCACCAAGGCATGGCGGATCGGCCTGTTCAACACCGCCGAATTCCTGCAGCCGGCCGAGCGGGCGAGCGTCGCCCAGGGGCGCACGAACCAGCTCGCCAGCTACAACGACTACCGCGAGGCGATGTGTTATCCTCGCGTCACCCGGTTCGAGCAGATTAGCAGCGACCCGCGCGTGGTCGAGGCACTGCGCGGCGTCTACCGCAAGGTTGACCAGATCGAGTTCTTCGTCGGCCTATTTGCCGAAGACTCTCTGGAGCGCGCGGCCGTGCCCGGCCTGATTGGCCGCATGGTGGCGGTGGATGCGTTCTCGCACGCGCTGACCAATCCGCTGCTGTCGCCGCTGGTCTACAATGAGGCGACGTTCTCGCCGGCAGGGTGGCGGAGCATCAACGCGACCCACAGCTTGCAAGACCTGCTGATCCGGAACGCGCCGCGCTCCGCAACGCCCTTTGTGGCGTCGATGGAGCAGGAGGGCGCGGACGTGGCCGCTTGAGTGCTGCGAGCGCCAGCCTAGCTGCCCACGACCGCACCGGGCTCGGCAGGCGATCCCACCGGAGTCGATGCCTCAATCCGCAGCCGATACGCCGTGCGGCATGATCGCGGGCGCCTGCGGTTCGGCGCGGGCCTTCCGATAGAGATGGGGCGCGATGGAACCCGGCACGAACCCGAGGCCGAACGACAGCGCGAACGGGAACCACCAAACGGGCGCTGCGTCGCGCGTCGCGGAGGGCAGCTTGAGCAAGCCAAGGCATAGGGCGATGGCGAAAACCATCGCGAACCCGGCCAACATGCCCTCGGCCACGCGGCGGAACCGTTTTATGCCAAGATCCAGGTCGCACAAGATGCCGATGGCAAGCGCGAGCGCGGCCGCCATGATGCAGCTCGGCGCAAGCGGGGCGTTCTTGGACGGCCAGGCGAAACCGAGGTCGCGGTGAACCAGCGCGACGACGCCACGGTCGATCGTCAGCGCCAGCACACCCGCTGCCGCAGCGGCGGCAAGCCAGCCGAGATAGGGCATGCCTCCATCGGGCTTGGGACGGAAGAACGCCCAGCGCAGCTTCGGAAGCACGGCAAGCAGCAGCGCGCCGGTCTGGGTCGCGCCGATGACGAAAGCGACCAGCGGCGCCGGAGTCGTCCCGCTCGGCGGCACCAGGCAGACCAGGGCCAGCAACGCCACGACCAGCATGAACCCCATGAAGGTGAATTCGCCGATGGGGGGCTTTGGGCAGGCGATCTCCTCCGTTGCGAAGCCGAGCCGGCGCAGGCGCTGCGCTATGGCGCCGCCGGACGGCTCGACCGCGGTCAGCGCGCGGGCGGTGAAATCGGCGGTCGTCACACGGACCTCCTCGCCGATCGCCAGATAGCGGCTGCGAGCGGCCTTCAGAGCCTGGTTGCTCGCGTCTGCGGCAGCCCGCGGCGTCAACTGGTCGAACAGCACGAAGAACGCCTGCGACTGTGCGGCGAATACCTCGAAGCGCGCCTTGAGCTGATCCCAGACTGCCGACTGCTTGCGGAAGAAGCGGTCATAGGCCGGCTCGGCCCGTAGCGCGCCCACGCTCCGGTGCAAGACCAGCAGCGCCGTGAACAGTCCCTCGGACGTGCCGGGGCCGGCGATCTGGAGACGCGCGATCAGGTCGTCCGGAACATCGGGCTCCGCACTGATCCAGTCCGCGCCGGCTTTCAGATCGGATGGCGTCGGGCTCAGGCGCTTGAGGGTGAGCTGGTCCGCCAAATGGCTCACGCCGTAAGGGATGCGCCCGAGCTTCTGGAAGCGCTCCAGCATGAACCCATCCGCCGCCTTCAGGCCGGGCACCTGCGGCAGCAAGGTCGTGAGCAAGACCGCCGCCAGGACCGGAGGCGCGGTGTAGCGGGCGAGCAGGTTGGTGACGTCCTCGACCCCGAGGATCTGGAGCACGCCGGGCTTGAGGACGATCTCGGACAGCACCGCATATACCGCGAGGCTCGTTATGACGTAGCAAGCCGCCGAGAACACGAACAGGTTGCGCGTGGTGGTCAGGCGGTTGGTCTCCGGCGTATCGTAGCGCTGCATCGCCCGGCCCGCGACGACGAGGGCGCATACCACCATAATCCAGACATCGTGTTGCATGACGCCCTCCCTGGGACGGCCACTGGGGCCCGGGGAGGATGCTTAGTGGCCAGCCCGGCCGGGCACTGTGACCTGGATCACGGAGCGTCGTTTTCCTCACCATTCTGCCGCTGCGCCGCGATTTTGAGCCAGCTGTCGAGCGAACCCGCGCCGCCGAACGCGGAACTGCCGAGGAAGGCGCCGAGATGGCGGTAGCTCTCGAACTGGCTTTCGGTGAAGAACTGGTCGGCGGTGGATTCGTGCGGAAAGGACGTATGGGCGGCGGCGTAGGCCATCACGTCGGCCGGCATGTCGGCAGTCAGCCATGGCTTCAGGTAGACCAGCTTGCCAACCGCGCCGCTGCGGTAGGCGATGGTCGCGCAAGCCCCTTCCTTCGGCAGCTTTTTGGTCGTGTGGCGGACGGCTGGCGAGAACTCCAGCACCGCCCCAAGGTCGATGGCCGCGCGGCGCACGCTGTCGCCGAGATCGGCATAAAGGAAACCGCCGTCCTCGCTTGCATCGATGACGACGATCGTGCGGCACTCGCGCCGCAGCATCTCGTATAGGCCAAGGTTGTCGAAATGCCCGCCGTCGGAGAGGTAGATGTTGTCGCGCTGGTCGTCGGCGCGGCCCAGCATCTCGGCGGCGAGCGCGAACAGCGCATTGTTCGGCCGGCCTTGGTTCAGCCGGCGGCGGTCCGACGTTTTTGCCGGGTTCGGCATCCAGGCGCCGAGGCGCACATCGAACAGCGTCATGATGAAGGCGACTGCGGGACGCGTGTGATAGCCCATGTTCGGGCTGACGGCGGCGCCTGAGATGGTCATGGCGCCGCCGAGGGTGAAGCCGCCGGTATCGTCGCCGACGGGGCCCTCCTCCTCGCCGCCGCCGTAGGTGTCTGTGCGCGTGAAGACGCCTTTGCGGCCTTTCAAAAACAGGCAGTCGGCCCCGGAACGGAACGGCGTGATCGTGAACGGAGCGGCTTTGCGCTCGCTCCACGCGGTCCGCTTCGGCACCGTCAGGTTCAGCGTGGCGTTCACCACCGGGAACAGCCTGCCGCGCCGGGCTTCGTGGGCGTCCCGTTGCTCCGGGCTGCCCACGGGCATCGCGTCGGCGGCCGGGTAGAGGTCCTTCATCCGCAGATTGTCGCTGGGATCGAACTTCGTATACGGCTCCGGATTTCGGCCGGTCAGGCGTGCGGTGCCGAGGAACGCGCGCACGAGGCGGTTGCGATAGACGCCGTGCAGCGAGAAGCGGTTGACGTTCACGCGCGCGCCGAGCAGGCAAGCGGCGCCAGCGCTCAAGACGAGGATCGCCATCAGCGCCAGCGCTTCGTTGCCGACCGCATAGGCGGCCAGCCCGGTTGCAGCCTCGGCAAGAGCCATCAGCAGCAGTGCCAGGAAGACGAGCGTTGCGGCGCTGATTGCGGCCTCGACCAGGATGCCCGTCAGCCACGCAGCAACCGAACCCGGCGGCGTCTTGCTCCCAAACAAGGATCGGGCGCTGCTGCCGAGCCAAGCGCCGCCGGGCCCGCTCACGAGCGCCGCCGCGGTCGCCCAGACGCTCGAGACATAGAGCGGCAGCAACAGGGCCGCCGCCGCGAGTGCCGCCCACAGCAGCGCGGGCACGAGCTTGTCGCTGTTGAGCTGAGCGAGCCATTCCCGGTCGAGATCGGCATACTGGCGGACCGATCGCAGGCCGACATAGATCGTGCTCTGCAGCACGTGCGCGCCGATGACCCAGAGTGGCCCCAGCACTGCCAGCCACTCGGCATGGAGCGATTGGCCGAGCCGAATGCCCATCTGCAGCAGCGCGGCTGCGAGTCCCGACGCGATGAGCCACCAGCCGAAATTGGAGGAAAAGCCGGGTCGACGTTGGCGGCCCACGGCGATCCAGGCGCCGAAATAGCCGAGCAGCAGGGCCGCGAAGGCGCCGATGGCAAGTAGGCTGATGGCGTCGCTGGGTGGCGGGGGGCCGACGAACTTGAGCGGCAGCGGGTTCGACGTTGCGCTGAACGCGACGGGCGCCAGGATGGCCCAGACCAGCGCCGGGAGCACGATGCCGAGGCTGATCGTCCGGAGATAGTGTGCGCCGGCCGTCGCACTGTTCGATGGGGACGGGAAGCTATGGGCCGGGATCAGGCGGCAGGAATTGAAGGTGGCGATCAGCAGCGCGAGCAGCCCAATCGAGCCGGCAGCCGCGCCGCCCAGTGTTTGAAGCCCGGCGCCGATCGCCATGGCATAGAGCGCCGGCAACGCGGCGATCGCAAGCATTGCGGGACCGAACACCATCCAATTCAGCAGCACGTTGCGCAGCCAGAGCACCGCCGCCGCGCGCGTGTCGGCCGAGCCGGGACCCGGACTGGGCGTGATGAAGTTGGTGTAGGCGCGCAGGCCTTCGAGACGCGCGTCTCCCGGTTTCTCGAGCACCCGCTGCGCCGTCGCGAGCCCGCCGTCGCGGTGCATCACGGCGGCGAGCCAACCCCCCGTGTAGCCGCCGCCCGATACGGTGGACAGATAGTGGAATTCCAGCAGCAGCCCGGCCTTTGCCAGCGATTGCAGCACGCCGAGCGAGAACGCGGCGCTGCGGATGCCGCCGCCCGAGAGGCATAGCGCCGCGCGGGAGCCGTTCCATAGCTCTGCATCCTCGTCGGACATTACGCGCTGCGGCTTGTGTGCTGGGCCGTGCTCCGACGGTGCGAGAATATTCTTGAATTCTTCGATAAGGGCGGTTGCCGTATCGACCCGTGGGTCCGGATCATCCGATGGCGTCATGATCGTGTGGCCTATCCTGGCGCGGCGTTTCAAATACAGTTGGCTTAAGCAGCAGTAAGGCTCGTTTCGCTGCAACAGCGTCCCGTCATCGCGAGAAGCGCCAGCGACGAAGCAGTCCAGGATCGCACGCACGAGTTTCAGTCCATGCCGCCCTCGATTGCCGCGCCGAAGCCGGCTCACGATCACGGCCCGCTACGATCTATCCCAATCGATCGCCGGCCGATGTGACGCGGGTCACGTGGACGACAGCTTGCAGCCAACCCCGCCGGTTGGGCGGAACGCCTCCTCCGGCGGCAGCGTCGCGACCACCTTGAGCAGGTCCCAGCCATGCCGGCTCTCGGCCGGCGTCTTCGCCTGCAGGATATGGACCGGATGCAGCTTGCGGCCGTCCTCGCGGATGCGGCCGGGTCCGAAGCAGTCGTCATCGGTCGGCATCGCCTTCATGCGCGCGAGCGTCGCCGCCCCGTCCAGCCCGACCTGGTCGATGCCCATGTCGGCCGCGGTTTTCAGGTAGTGCAGTGTCGAGGAGTAGATGCCGGCAGTGCCCATGTTGGGATACAGATTGGGCGTCTTGGGCTGCACTCGGGTCTGGAACGCCCGGGTGCGGTCGTTCAGGTCCCAGTAGTACGGCGCCGCCATCTGCAGGCCCTGCGCCGCCTCCAGCCCCAGCGCATGGATGGTGGTGTCGTAGCAGAGCATGCCGACGACGCGCATCTGCTGGCCTACCCCGAACTCCTGCGACTGCTTGATGCAGTTGATCAGGTCGGTGCCGGAGTTGCACAGGGCCAGCACCTTGGCGCCGGACGCCTGCGCGCGCAGCAGAAAGGACGAGAAGTCCGTCGTGCCGGGGAACGGGTGGTAGACGGCGTCGAGCACGCGGCTCCCCAACGCCTGCACCACCCCGGTCGCGTCCGTCACCATCTGGTGCCCAAAGGCGTAGTCCGCGCCGAGGAAGAACCAGCTCTCGCCGCCTTCGCGTACCACCGCCGTGCCGAGCGAGCGGGCCAGCATCGAGGTGTCCCACACCCAATGGATGGTATTGGGGCTGCACGCCTTGCCCGTCAGCTCGCTGGTGCCGGCTTGGTTGACCAGCAATACCTTGTTGCGCTCCCGCACGATGCCGTTTACCGCCAGCGCCGTCGCCGAAGTGGAAACGTCCACCAGCGCGTCCAGGCCTTCCTGGTCGAACCAACGCCGCGCCGTGGACACCGCGAGGTCCGCCTTGTTCTGATGGTCCACCACCAGCACGTCCACGTCCCAGCCGCGGGCGGCGGCGCCGAAATCTGCGATCGCCTGCCGTGCGCAGGCCTCGCCCGGCAGGCTGAGATCGGCGTAGGGCCCGGACAGATCGGCCATGATGCCGATGCGAAGCTGCTTGCGCGCGCCACGGGCCGGTTGCGCCCGGGCCGGGCGAGGCAAGATCGTCGCGGCAGCCATGGCGCCCAGCATTGCCCGGCGTGTGTGTTCCCTCCAACTCATCATGTCTCCTTCCCGTATTTCACGATTCGTGGCGCAGTCGCCCGGCCCTGCGCACGGGACAGGCGATCTTGGCCCGGCGCTGCTGATGGCGCCAAGGCAGCTTACAGGCGGCCATCGGGCGTGTCGTCCCGGCCCGCCCGACGATTGTTGCCGCGAGTCCGCTGCGCTGATCTAATTCCCGGGAGGCCGCTCGATCGGCCCGGGGGGAGAGTTCAATGACAGCGTCCACGCGCCTGCCTGCGCCGATACGATGACCTACGTCTTCCACTTCGGCGACATCTGGGACGCAAGGCAGGAGCTGCTGGACGGCGCGCTGTTCACCCTTGCCCTTTCGGCGGCCTCGATGGCGCTCAGTTTGCTGATCGCGATCTTCGGTGCGCTCGGCCGCACGTCGGGACCGCGCTGGCTGCGCATCGTCATCGCCGGCTATGTCGAGGCGATCCGCAACACGCCGTTCCTGGTGCAGCTTTTTCTTATCTTCTTCGGGCTGCCCGCCATCGGCGTGCGCCTGGACGCGAACGAGGGCGCGCTGATCGCGATGGTGCTGAACGGCAGCGCCTACACGATCGAGATCGTGCGCGCCGGCATCGAGAGCATCGGACACGGCCAAATCGAGGCCGGCGCCGCGCTCGGGCTGCACCGGCTGCGCGTGTTCCGGCTGATTGTATTGCCCCAGGCGCTGCGGGCCGTGGTGCCGCCGCTCGGCAGCCAGTTCATCCTGCTGATGCTGAACTCCTCGATCGTGTCGGTCATCTCCGCCGACGACCTGACGGCGGCGGCGCAGGACGTGCAGAGCCGCACCTTCCGCAGCTTCGAGGCGTTCATCGTCGTGACGCTGATCTACCTTGTGCTGTCGCTGCTGTTCAGCGGCGCGTTCGCGGTGCTGGAGCGGCTGGCTTTTGGACGCCGGGTGGCGCGATGAGGACGCTCGGTTTCGGCGACCTGCTCTTCGTGCTGCTGGCGCTGCGCTGGACGGTCGTGCTGGCTGCGGGCGCATTCGTGCTTGGCGGCGCGATCGGCCTGGCTGTGGCGCTCGCCCGGGTGTCCGGCAACCGGGCGCTGCGCTGGCTGTCGATCGGCTACATCCGGGTGCTGCAGGGCACGCCGCTGCTGCTGCAGCTTTTCCTGGTGTTTTTCGGCGCCGACATGCTGGGGTTTGGCCTCGGTCCCTACGTATCTGCCATCCTGGGCCTCAGTTTGAATGCCGGCGCATTCCTGGGCGAAATCTGGCGCGGCGCGCTGCAGGCGGTGCCGGAGGGGCAGCAGGAGGCTGCCCGCGCGCTCGGATTGCACTACATGCCCCGCATGCTTCGGGTCGTGATGCCGCAGGCTCTGCGCATTGCGACGGCGCCGACGGTCGGGTTCCTGGTCAACCTGGTTAAAAGCACGTCGCTGGCTGCCGTGATCGGTTTCGTCGAGCTGACGCGCGCTGGGCAGATGGTGAACAACGCAACGTTTCGGCCCTTCACCATCTTCGGCACTGTCGCCGTGCTCTATTTCCTGCTTTGCTGGCCTTTGACTTTGGCCAGCCGCCGGCTCGAGCGCCGGCTGGGCAGCGCCTATCAAGGATAAGAAGCTATTGGGAGAGATACGCCTTGAAACTCTGGAAGCTGATTGCTTGCGCCGCCCTGGCGTTCGCGTACTCGCTCGGGGCCGCGTCCGTGCGCGCGCAGACCGTGGACGAGATCACGACCCGCGGCACGATCAACATCGGCATACTGGTGGACCTGCCGCCGTATGGCCTGCTGAACGACAAGCAGGAGCCGGACGGCTACGACATCGAGGTCGCGAAGCTGCTCGGCAAGTATATGGGCGTGAAGGTGAACCTCGTGCAGCTCACCAGCCCCAACCGCATTCCGTTCCTGTTGACCAACAAGGTCGACCTGATCGTCGCCACCTTCGGCATCACGCCGGAGCGGGCCAAGCAGGTGCTGTTCTCCATTCCCTATAGCGCGATCGAGAACGTGATTTTCGCGCCAAAGGACAAGCAGATCGCCTCGCTCGACGACCTGAAGGGCCTACGCGTCGGCGTGCCGCGCGGGACCGTGCAGGACGTGCTGCTGAGCCAGCGATACGGCGGCACGGTGAAGATGATGCGGTTCGACGACGACCCGAGCACCTACCAGTCGCTGATTGCCGGCCAGGTCGACGCCATCGCCGAGACCGGCATGACCGGCGACCAGATCTACGCCGCCAACCCCGGCGCCAACATCGAAAGAAAAGTCATCCTGCTGCGGCAGCCGAACGGCATAACCATGCGGGCGAACCAGTGGAACCTGCATCAGTGGGTGAACACGTTCGTATACTTCGCCAAGAACGACGGCGAGCTGGATGCGCTGTATCAGAAGTGGTTCCACCAGCCGTTGCCGAACCTGCCGACCTTCTGAATCCGGCGAAGTCGAAACCCCAGCGGGACGCCGAAAAGAGGACGCGCCATGGCCCAACTCCGCACGATCGAATCCGGCTTCTACCGCATCAAGCTGCCGGTTGCGCTGACCGACAGCATGCACGGCGAGATGCGCGCCTTCGAGCTCAACACAATCCGGCTGCGCGATGCCGACGGGGCGGAGGGGGTCGGCTACACCTTCACCGTGGGCCGCAACGGGGCCGCGGTGAATGCCGTGCTGGCGCGCGAGATGCCGGAAATCTTCGCAGGCGTCGAGGCCGACCATATCGAGGGCCTGTGGCAGAAGGGCTGGTGGGCGCTGCACTACGGCGGCCGCGGCGGGCCGACGGTGCTGGCCATCTCGGCGTTCGACATGGCGCTGTGGGACCTGAAGGCGCGCCGGGCCGGCCTGCCGTTGTGGAATATGCTGGGCGGATTCGACCCGCGCGTGCCCTGCTACGCCGGCGGCATCGACCTCGATTTGCCGCTCGACGCATTGCTGCGGCAGACCGACGACAACCTCGCCAAGGGCTTCCGCGCCATCAAGATGAAGGTCGGCCGCAAGCGCCTGGCCGAGGACGTGGAACGCGTGCGGGCGATGCGCGCGCATCTCGGCGAGGGCTTCCCGCTGATGGTGGACGCCAACATGAAATGGACGGTGGACGAGGCGATCCGCGCCGCCCGCGCCTTTGCTCCGTTCGACCTGACCTGGCTCGAGGAGCCGACCATCCCGGACGACCCGGCCGGCCACGCCCGCATCGTGCGCGAGGGCGGCCTGCCCATTGCCGCGGGCGAGAACCTGCGCACGCTGTGGGAGTTCAAGCAGTATATGGCTTGCGGCGGCGTCACCTATCCGGAGCCGGACGTCACCAACTGCGGCGGCGTCACGCCGTTCATGAAGATCGCCCACACGGCCGAGGCGTTCAACATGCCGGTGACGTCGCACGGCGCGCACGATGTCACGGTGCACCTGCTCGCCGCCTGCCCGAACCGCAGCTTCCTGGAAGCGCACGGCTTCGGCCTCGACCAGTATATCGCCGAGCCGCTGCAGATACGCGACGGCTTTGCCCTGGCGCCGGATCGGCCGGGCCATGGCATCGCCTTCGATTGGGCCGGGCTGGAGAAGATCCGGGCGTGATGCAGGAGCGCTTCGACACCATCGTCATCGGCGGCGGATCATCGGGCTGCGTGGCCGCGGCCCGGCTGGTGGCGGGCGGCGCGCGGGTGCTGCTGCTGGAGGCCGGGCATTCGCACCGTCATGCGCTGCTGGACATGCCGCCGGGCATCTTCAAGATGATCAACGGCAGCAAGTTCATGCGCTACCACCAGACCGTCCCGCAGGCGCACCTGGACGGGCGGGTGCACGATATTCCGCAGGGACACGTGCTGGGCGGCGGCTCGTCGGTGAATGCGCAGGTCTACATCCGCGGGCGTCCGTCGGACTACGATGCCTGGGACGCGATGCTGTGCGGGGAGAACGACACGCCCGGCTGGGGCTGGCGCGACGTGCTGCCGCATTTTCGCGGCATGGAGGGCAACAACCGACTGCATGACGCGCAGCACGGCACGGATGGGCCGCTGCTGGTCTCCGACCCCGGCCATGTCGACGACGTGTCGCGCTGGTTCGTCCAGAGCGTGCAGGCATTGGGCGAGCCGTTCAATCCCGACTTCAACGGCCAATCGCAGCGCGGCGTCGGCTTCTACCAATTCATGAACCGGCGCGGGAAGCGCAGCAGCGCGGCCTACGCCTTCATCGCCCCGCTGCAGGGCAACCCTAGCCTCGTGGTACGGCTGCATGCCGCGGTGCGCCGCATCGACATCCGCCACGGCCGCGCCGAGGGCGTGACCTGGCGCGACGCGAAAGGGCATGAACACCAGGCGCTCGCCGACCGGGAGGTGATCGTCGCCGCCGGGGCGCTGGTGACGCCGCAGCTGCTGATGCTGTCCGGCGTAGGGCCGGCCGCGCGGTTGAAGCAACACGGGATCGCCTGCGAGGTCGACCTGCCCGGCGTTGGCGAGAACCTGATAGACCATCCCGAGGTGCCGATCGTCGCCAGCGCCAACGGCAGGCACGGCTACTACAAACAGGGCGTCGGCTGGCGGATGCTGGCCAACGGGCTGCAGTTCAAGCTGTTCGGCTCCGGGCGCATCACCTCCGCCGGGGTCGAGGCCGGCGCATTCGTGAACCCGGTCGATCGCGACGGCGAACCGAGCGTCCAGGCGTTCTGCGTGCCGATCGTCTATGTGGACCGCGACACGCGCGACCTGGTGCAGGACGGCTATGGCATGACGGTCACGACCGTGGTGGTGAAGCCGAAGTCGCGTGGCTTCGTGCGGCTGCGTTCGGCCGATCCGGACGACATGCCGCTGGTCTCGCCCAACCTGCTCGCCCATCCCGACGATATGCGGACGATGGTCGAGGGCCAGCGATTTTTCCTGCGCGCCTTCCAAACGGGACCGCTGGCGCAACGGGTGGACCGCATCATGCTGCCCGACCCGTCCGACCTGAGTGACGCGGCGATCGCGGCGCATTGCCGGCGCTTCGTGAAAACCAACTATCATCCCAGCGGCACGTGCCGCATGGGCCCGAGCCACGACCCGATGGCGGTGCTGGACGCCAGGCTGCGGGTGCGCGGTGTGGCCGGCCTGCGGGTCTGCGACCTGTCGGCCATGCCCGACATCACCGCCGGCAACACCAATGCCCCGGCGATGATGCTGGGCAGCCGCTGCGCCGCCTTCATCGCCGAGGAATCGCGGACGGTGCAGCGGAGGGATGCCGCCTGATACAGAAGCGTTCTACACTGACCGCGGCGACAGCCGAGACCACCAAAAAATCTGCCAAAAAACTTTGGGAGCAACGAACATGATCATCACCCGACGCGGCCTGCTGGCGACGTCAGTCGCCGGCGCATCCGTCCTGACTTGGCGGCCGGGCTTTGCCGCGGGCGACCTGCCGACGCTTAAGAAAAAAGCCGTCTACAAGGTCGGCTTCGCCCAGACCGAGAGCAACAACCCGTGGCGGCTCGCCCAGACCGCCTCGATGCGCGACGAGGCGAAGAAGCTCGGCCACCAACTGGTCTACACCGACGCTGCCGGCTCCGCGGCCAAGGAGGTCGCCGACGTCAACAGCATGATCGCCCAGGGCGTGGACCTGATTTTCCTGGCTCCGCGCGAGGAGAAGCCGCTGATCCCTGCGATCATGAACGCGAAGAAGGCCGGCATCCCGGTGATCCTGATCGACCGCAACGTGGACCAGAGCCTGGCGCAGGCCGGCCGCGACTACGTGACCTTCATCGGCTCGGACTTCATCGAGGAGGGCGGCCGGTCGGCGGCGTGGCTGATCCAGGCCACTGGGGGCAAGGCGCGGATCATCGAGCTGGAGGGCACCACCGGCGCGTCGGCCGCTAACGACCGCAAGAAGGGGTTCGACGCCGCGATCAAGGCGCAGCCCGGCATGCAGATCGTCGCCAGCCAGAACGGCGACTTCACCCGCGACAAGGGCCGCCAGGTGGCCGAGACGCTGCTGCAGGCGCATCCCGACGCCACCGCCATTTTCGCCCATAACGACGAGATGGCGCTGGGCGCGATCGCGGCGCTGCAGAGCGCGGGCAAGGTGGCGGGCAAGGACGTCATCATCGTGTCGTGCGACGGCGAGAAGGAGGCGGTGCAGGCCATCATCGACGGCAAGATGGGCGCCACCTGCGAGTGCAACCCGCGCTTCGGGCCCAAGGCGTTCGCCACGATGCAGGCGTTGGCCAATGGCGAGCCGATCCCGGGCTTCATCAAGAACGTCGATCAGTTCTATGAGGCCTCGAATGCCAAGCAGCTGCTCGATAC
>CAZZWN010000021.1:10896-23029 GCA_964657765.1 uncultured Acetobacteraceae bacterium | reverse complement strand
GACGATCCGTGGCTGGTGCGCGCCGCGGCGGCGCTGCGGTCGGCGCGCGGTCAGTCGATCGTCGTGACCGGGGCCGCGCAGCCGGTGGCCGAGCACGCCGCCGTGCACCGGCTCAATGCGGCGCTGGGCAACGCCGGGCGCACCGTCACCTACACCGACCCGGTGCTGGCCCCGGCCGCCCCGTTGGCCGAACTGGTCAGTGCAATGACGGCCGGCGAAGTGTCCGTCCTGCTCATGCTGGACACCAACCCCGTCTACACCGCCCCGGCGGAGCTCGGCTTCACCGCGGCGCTCGGGCGAGTGGCATTGAAGGTCCACGCCGGCAGCTATGTGGACGAGACCGCCGCCCATTCGGAATGGCACCTGCCGCTGGCGCATCCGCTGGAGTCCTGGGGCGACGCGCGCGCAATGGACGGGACGGTGACGTTCGTCCAGCCCACCATCCTGCCGCTGTATTCCGGCCGGACCGTGCCGGAAATCCTGTCGATCTTCGCCGAGCCCCGCAGCGGCTACGACCTGCTGCGCGACCATTGGGGCCAGGGACAGGATCCGGCCGCGTTCGAGGTGCGCTGGCAACAGGCCGTGCATGACGGCTTCCTGACCGGAAGCGCGCTGCCGGACGTCGCCGTGACCGCTGCACCAGCCTCCGGTCCGGTCGCGCCGGCCTCGGCCCAGGGCCTGACCGTGCTGTTCCGTCCCGATCCCAACGTCTGGGATGGCAGCGTGGCCGCCAATGCCTGGCTGCAGGAGCTGCCGAAGCCGCTGACCAAGGTCGTGTGGGACAACATCGTCGCCATAAGCCCTGGCCTTGCCGAGCGCGAGAAGCTGGCGAATGGCGACCTGGTGACGCTGGCGGTGGGCGACCGCAGCATCGAGGGGCCGGCCTGGATCGTGCCCGGCCACGCGGATGACGCGGTGACGGCGTACTTCGGCTATGGCCGGGCCGCGCCGGATATCCTGGCGGCCGGGCTGGGCTACAACGCCTATCCCCTGCGCACGGGAGCCGGCGACCAATCGGCGGGTGCTGTGCTGACCAAGACCGGGCGGCAGGCCAAGGTCGTGTCCACCCAGGACCATGGCAGCATGGAGGGGCACGACTTCGTCCGCGTGCAGAAGATGGGCACGGTGCAGCCGCCGGCGCCGGAGCTCGCGTCGTTCTACCCGAAGCAGGTGGACAACGGCCGGGCCTGGGGCATGGTGATCGACCTCGACGCCTGCATCGGCTGCAACGCCTGCGTCGTGGCCTGCCAGTCGGAGAACAACATCGCCGTCGTCGGCAAGGAGGAGGTCGCGCTGGGCCGCGAGATGCACTGGCTGCGCATCGACCGCTATCACGCCGGGCCGCTCGACGCTCCGGCCACGCATTTCCAGCCGGTCCCATGCATGCACTGCGAGGACGCGCCCTGCGAGGTCGGCTGCCCGGTCGAGGCGACCCTGCACGACCACGAGGGATTGAACCTCATGGTGTATAACCGCTGCGTCGGCACCCGCGCCTGCTCCGGCTACTGTCCGTACAAGGTACGGCGCTTCAACTACCTCGATTACAGCGGCGGCGCGCAGCCCTCGGTGCAGCTTCAGCGCAATCCAGGCGTCACGGTCCGCGCCGCCGGGGTGATGGAGAAATGCACCTACTGCGTCCAGCGCATCGCCAATGCCCGGATCGACGCCGACAAGGGCGACGGGCATATCCCGGACGGCGCCGTCGTGACCGCGTGCCAGGGCGCCTGCCCGACCCGCGCTATCAGCTTCGGCGACCTCGGCGACCCGGCCAGCGCCGTGCGCACCGCCCGGGCCGACAACCGCAACTACGGGCTGCTCGACGAACTGGGGGTGCGGCCGCGCACGACCTACCTCGCCAAGCGCGCCCCCTCGGAGCTGGAGGGCTGATGCCAAGCGATCTTGCATTGCGTGGCGGGCTCATTGCCCCCAGCGCGACCTACGACTCCGTCGGCCGCGAAGTCGCCTCGATCGCCTTCGACCATCCGCTTGGGCTGCGC
Organism: uncultured Acetobacteraceae bacterium; assembly: GCA_964657765.1. Lineage (GTDB taxonomy): Bacteria > Pseudomonadota > Alphaproteobacteria > Acetobacterales > Acetobacteraceae > CAHJXG01. Next base: position 21,032 of record CAZZWN010000021.1, on the reverse strand, counting down.
TGGTGGGTCGCGTTTGCGGCCGCGATGGGGTTGTCCGGCCTGCTCGTCGTCTCGCTGGCCGCATTGTTCATCAAGGGCGTCGGCATCTGGGGCAACAACGTCCCGGTCACCTGGGCGCTCGACATCGTCAGCTACGACTGGTGGATCGGCATCGCCAGCGGCGGGCTGCTGGTGTCGGGGGCGCTGCTGCTGCTCGGCCTCGAATGGCGCAGCGCCGTCAACCGGATGGCGGAGACCGTCGCGGTGATCTCCGTCGCGGCGGCCGGGCTGTATCCGATCATCCACCTCGGCCGGCCCTGGCTGTTCTATTGGAACCTGCCCTACCCCAACACCCTGCTGCTGTGGCCGCAGTTCCGCAGCCCGCTGGTTTGGGACGAGTTCGACATCCTGGCCATGCTCGTCATTTCACTCAGCTTTTGGTATGTCGGCATGCTGCCCGACCTCGCGACCTTGCGCGACCGGGCGCTCGAGCGGTCGCTGGCGGCGAATGGCAAGGGCCTCCTGCGGGCACAGCTCTATGGCATCGCGGCGCTGGGCTGGCGCGGCTCGGCGGTGCACTGGGAACGTTGGCGGCAGACCTACCGCACGCTCGCGTTGCTGAGCGTCCTGTTGGTCGTCACATTGCAGACTGGCGCCGCCGTCATGTTCGCCGGCTCCGTCGAGCCCGGCTGGCACGATACGCTGCTGCCCACGTCCTACCTGTTCGCGGCGGTGTTCCAGGGCGTCGGCATCGTTTCGGCCGTGGTTGTCATGCTGCGCAGCGTGCTGCACCTGCAGGCGCTGATCACCGCCCGGCACGTCTCCATCCTCGCCAAGCTCATGCTCGCCTTGGCGGCGGTGAACATCTACTGCTACGGCGCGGAGCTTTATGGGACCGCCCTGCACGGCGACGCCTACGAGCATGCCGTGAGCGTGCGGCGGTTCTTTGGCCCGCACGCCTGGGCCGCCTGGTCGATCGTGCTGTGCGCGCTCCTGCCCGTGCAGTTGTTCTGGCTACCGGCGCTGCGGCGCTCGCCGGGGCTGCTTGCCATCGTCGGGCTGCTCGTGGGGGTCGGCATGTTCGGCGACCATTTCATGGTGATCGTCGTGACCTTGCAGCACGACTTCCTGCCGTCGATGGCGCACCCCTACGCGATGAACCTGTGGGAGGCGGCGACGTTCGCCGGCACGGTCGGGTTGTTCCTGGTGCTGCTGCTGCTCGCGGTGCGGACGCTGCCCGTCGTGTCCATCCTGGAGCTGCGCCGGCTGCAGATCGACGAGAGGGCGCCCAGTGGCAGATAACGCCGGAGAACACGAAGCTGCGGCACCGCTGTATGCGGTCGGCGCAGAGTTCGCCACGCCGGACGCCTTGCTCGCTGCGGTGCGGGCGTTGCGGGACCGTCGGCTGGGCCGGCTCGACGCTTTCACGCCGGTGCCGGTGCCAGGCCTCGCGGATGCGTTGGAGTTCCACCCTGAGGCGGTGCGGCCCTTCGCGGTCTTAGGCGTCGTGCTGGCGTTCGTGGCCTTCATGGCGATGTGCGTCTATGCCACGGGCTACGCCTACAAGCTGAACATCGGCGGCCGGCCGGACGTGAGCTGGCCGTCCTACATCGTGCCAAGCTTCGCCTTCTCGCTCATGGTTGCGGCGGCTTTGGTCGTGTTGGCGATGGTCGTCTTGAACCGGCTGCCACGGCTGAACCATCCCGCGTTCAACATGTCGGGCTTCACCCGCGCGAGCCAGGACCGATTTTTCCTCGCGGTCGAGGCGGATGGCGAGGGTTTCGATGTCGCGGGCGTCACGCAGGCGCTCCAGGGACTGGCTCTACAGCCGGTCGCGATCCATGAGGTGCCCCGATGATCCGCCCGGTTGTTCGCGCCGCAGCGTTCGGTTTCGCGGCATTGCTGGCCCTCGCGGGATGCAAGCGGGACGACATGTATACCCAGGACCGGCAACAGAGCTGGGACCGCAACAACATGTTCCGCGACCACTCGACGATGCGCCTGCCCGTCGCCGGGACGGTCCCCCGCAACCCGACAGATCCCGACGTGCCGCAGCCCCGCGTCATCACCGCCGGCATGCTGGAGCGCGGCCAGCAGCGCTACAACATCTTCTGCTCGACCTGCCATGGCCAATCCGGAGACGGGCTGGGCATGATCGTGCAGCGCGGCTTCCAGAACCCAGGCACGCTATGGACCGACAAGCTGCTGCATGCCCCGGCCGAGCACTTCTACGACGTGATCACCAACGGCCAAGGCGGGATGTACAGCTTCGCCGCCCGGGTGCCATCGGCCGATCGCTGGGCGATCACCGCCTACATCCGGGCGCTGCAGGCCAGCCAGGCCGCCGACCCCGCCGCATTGCCGGCAGAGGACCAGGCCAGGCTCGAGGCGTCGAAGTGAGGCCGCGGCCATGAGGCGGGGAGCGCTCATGCCCGTGGCGATCGGCGTCGTGGCGCTTGGCATCGTTCTGGCGCTCGCGCTGCTGGGCGGCGTGCGGGTGCTGCCGTCCTATCTGGCCGCCTGGCTACTCTGCCTCGGCATCCCCGTCGGGGCGCTCGCGCTGCTGATGGCGCTGGAAATCGCCGGCGCCACCGACGCGGCACTCGCCGATCCGTTGCGCAGCATCGTCGCTGCACTGCCTGTGCTGGCGCTGCTGGCGGCGCCCGTGCTGCTCGATCCCGATGCCCTGTTTCCGCTGCATGGCGCGACCACGCCGTTCGTCATACGCGCCGTCGTGTTCCTGGTGCTTTGGACCCTGCTGTCCCTGGTGTTCCAGCGGCGTCCGAGCCGTGCCGGAGGGCCGCGGCGGGCGCTCGCCGTCGTCGGGCTGGCGGTCCACTCGGTCATCGGCACGGTTGCTGCGACCGATTGGGCGCTCTCGCTCGATCCTGGGCTGGGGTCGACGTCGTTCGGGTTGCTGGTCATGGTGTCGCAGTGCGGGGCCGCGGTTTCGGTCGCGGTGCTGCTCGCCACCTGGAACAGCCGGCCATGGACGGCGCCGAGCGGCCTGGCGGCGCTGTTCCTGTGCCTGCTCGGCGCATGGATTTTCCTCCAGTTCACCCAGTTCATCATCACCTGGTCCGCCAACCTGCCCAACGAGGTCGTTTGGTATCAGCGGCGCGGCGCCGGCATCGGCCTGGTGGCTGAGCGGACCGCGGTCGGAGCGTGCGCCGCCGCCCTGCTTCTATTGCTGCCCCGCCGGTACGAGGTGGTCACCACCCCGCTGGCCTTCGCCGCCGGCGCCGTGCTGTTCGCGCATCTGATCGAGATGTTCTGGCTCATCACCCCGGCATTCAGGGACCGGCTCGACGTGACCGTCTCGGACATCCTGGCGCTGTGCGGGCTGGGCGGCTTGCTGATCGGCGCAAGCCTGCTGTTGGGCCGTTGGGAGCAGCGCCATGACCGAGCCTAAGCACCCGCGCGGGCTGGCGGGCACGCTCGCCACTGGATTCGCCGCCGGGCTGGCCGCCGGGATGACCGTGGTCAGCGGCATCGCATGGTTCGGCCGGCGAGCGCCTGCGCCACAAACCGTCGAGTCCGGGGCCATCAGGCCAGAAGCGCCTGAGTCCGAGGACTCCGAATCCGGCCGCGGCGAACCCTCCGTGCCGCCCGACCCGAATGCAAAATCGCTCGGCTACGAGACCGAGGACATCAGCACCCGCATGGTCGGGCGCATCCTGGCCGGCTTCGCAGTCACGGTCGTCGTCTCGGTCACGCTGCTTACAGTCATGCTTAACTTCTTCCGCGGCGCCGACAACGCCGACCAGCCGCCGCTGACGACCCAGCAAAGCGCCGACATCATTCCGCCCGGCCCGCACTTGCAGAACGACCCCTACCGCGACCTGCGCCAAACGCAGCAGGCCGAGGAACAGAAAATCGGTGGTTATGCCTGGACCGACCCGGCCCATACGCGGGCGCGCATCCCAATCGGCCGCGCCATGGCGCTGGTCGCCGGGCGTTCCCTGGAGCCCTCGCCTTGATCCACCTTCCGCAGCAGCTTCTTGGGCTTTGGCCGCAATCCGCCTCCGCGAGCGCCGTCGAGGTCGACCAGATAATCTTGTCGTTCACCGTCGTCACGCTGCTGCTGACGGTGCCGATCTTCATCTCGATCAGCTGGTACGCCATCCGCTACCGGGCCGGCCGTGTCGTGGACCGCACGACCAGCGAGAACCGCAGCGTGTTGATCGAGATGAGCTGGATGATCATCCCGTTCGTGCTGACGCTGATCTTCTTCGTCTGGGCCGCGCGCCTGTATGACGAACACCGGCATGTGCCGCCCGGCGCATTAGAAATCAACGCCATCGGCCGGCAGTGGATGTGGAAGTTCCAGCACCCGACCGGCCAGGCCGAGATCAACGACCTGCACGTGCCGATGGGCCAGCCGGTGCTGATACGCATGATCTCGCAGGACGTTATCCACGGCCTGTACGTTCCGGCGCTGCGCATCCAGATGGAGACGCTGCCGGGCCGCTACACCGAGTTCTGGTTCAAGGCCGACACGCCCGGCAGCTACCATCTGCTGTGCTCCGAGTTCTGCGGCACCGATCACTCGGTAATGGGCGGCACCATCACCATCATGACACCGGGGGACTACGAGGACTGGCTGACGCACTCGGGCTCCGAGCAGGGCAAGACGCTGGCGTCGAGCGGGCAGACGCTGTTCGCCTCCTACGGCTGCGGCGGCTGCCATGGCGCCGCACCCACCGAGCGGGCGCCGGCATTGGCGGGCCTGTATAACACTGCGGTGCCGATGCAGTCCGGCGGTACGCGGGTCGCCGACGACGGCTTCCTCCGCGACAAGATCCTGACGCCGGAGAAACAGCCCATCAAGGGCTACCGGCAGGTGATGCCGAGCTTCAAGGGTGTGATGCCCGAGGACGACCTGTTGCGCATCGTCGCCTTCATCAAGAGTACCGGAAGGGAGGACGCGCCATGAGGCCGTCGGACATTTCGCTGCGCGACCCGAGTACGCCGCGTTCCACTCTGGAACGGCCCGCGGATTACCTGCACGAAACCCATACGCTGCGGTCCTGGTTCTTCACCGTGGACCACAAGCGGATCGGGCTGCTTTATTTGGCCAGCATCACCGCATTCTTCATCCTGGGCGCGATCGCGGCCGGGCTGGTCCGGCTGTCGCTCGTGGTCCCGGACGGGTCCATCTTCACCAACGACACCTACAACAAGCTGTTCACGCTGCATGGCGTGATCATGGTGTGGTTCTTCCTGATCCCGTCGATCCCCGCCACCTTCGGCAACTTCCTGATCCCCATCATGATCGGGGCGAAGGACCTGGCGTTTCCCAAGCTGAACCGGCTGAGCTGGTACCTGTTCATGGGCGGCTCGCTGTTCGCCGTCGTCACCCTGGTGGTGGGCGGCGTCGACACCGGCTGGACGTTCTATGCCCCCTACAGCACGACCTATTCCAACTTCTGGGTCGCCCCGGCGCTGATCGGCGTCATCATCGCCGGGTTCAGCTCCATCCTGACGGGGCTCAATTTCGTCGTGACCATCCACACCATGCGCGCGCCCGGCATGACCTGGTTCCGCATGCCGGTGTTCGTCTGGTCGCACTACGCAACGTCGCTCATTTTCCTGCTCGGCACACCGGTCATCACCGTCGCGCTGATATTGCTGCTGATGGAGCGGGTGTTCCACATCGGCGTGTTCGACCCCACCCTCGGCGGCGACCCGGTGCTGTTCGAGCACCTGTTCTGGTTCTACTCGCACCCCGCCGTCTACATCATGGTGCTGCCGGGCATGGGCGTGATGAGCGAGATCGTGCCCGCCTTCGCGCAGAAAAAGCTGTTCGGCTACAAGTTCGTCGCCATCGCCAGCCTCGGCATCGCCTCCATCAGCTTCTTCGTCTGGGGCCACCACATGTTCGTCAATGGCGAGAGCCAGGTTGCCGCGACGGTGTTCTCGTTCCTGAGCTTCGCCGTCGCGGTGCCGTCGGCGGTGAAGGTGTATAATTGGACCGCGACGATCCATAAGGGCGACATCCGGCTCGACACGCCGATGCTGTTCGCCATGGGCTATATCGGCTTGTTCGTGCTGGGTGGGCTGACCGGGCTGTTCCTCGCGTCGCTCGCGGTGGACGAGCACGTGCACGACACCTACTTCGTCGTGGCGCATTTCCACTACATCATGGTGGGCGCGACGATGCTGGCCTTCCTGGGCGGGCTGCACTTCTGGTGGCCGAAGTTCACCGGGCGCATGTATCCGGAGGTCTGGGGACGGATCGCGGCGCTGCTGATGTTCCTCGGCTTCAACCTGACGTTCTTCCCGCAGTTCATCCTGGGCTATCTCGGCATGCCCCGGCGCTACCACACCTATCCGCCCGAGTTCCAATTGCTGAACGTGCTGTCGTCTGCCGGCGCGGTCGTGCTGGCGGCGGGCTACCTGTTCCCGATGACCTACCTTGTCTGGTCGCTGTGGTTCGGGCGCCGTGCGCCGAACAACCCGTGGAACGCCAAGGGCCTGGAGTGGACGACGACCTCGCCGCCGCCGGAGTTCAACTTCATCACTCCGCCGACGGTGGATTTCGAGCCGTACGACTATCCCAACAAATCCAGCGAACGGACGTAGCCGTGTCGGAGGCTATTGCGGAGACGGCCGGCACCGAACTGGCGCACCAGTTCACCACCGTCGATCAGCAGCGCCGGGTCGGCACGCTGGGGATGTGGGCGTGGCTGGTCACCGAGCTGCTGCTGTTCGCAGGACTGTTTTTGACCGCAGCGGTGCTTCGCGTCCTGTTCCCGAGTTCGGTCCAGGCGGCATCGCAGCATCTCAAGATGTGGATCGGCGCGATCAATACCGTCCTGCTGATCACATCGAGCCTGACGATGACCGCGGGGATCGAGCTGTCGAAGATGGGGCGCAACCGCGACACGGCGCGCGCCTTGCTGATCACCGGGGCGCTCGGCGCGGCGTTCATGCTGCTCAAGAGCTACGAATACTACTCGGATTACACCGAACACATGATGCCGTTCCTGAACCGGCCCTACGCGCTGGCCGGCGACAACGCGTCGCAGTTGTTCGTCAGCCTATATTACGTCGCGACCCTGCTGCATGCGGCGCATTTGACGATCGGCATTGCAACGGTCGTGACCATGGCCTGGCTCGTGCGCCGGGCGGGTTATTTGTCGAAGCACCAAAACCGGATCGAGCTCGTCGGGCTGTATTGGCACTTCATCGACCTGATCTGGATCATCGCCTATCCCACGCTCTACTTGGTGAACCGATGAACAATGAGTTCCGCCAGCGCATGCGGGTTCCAGTACTCACGACCGGGGCGCTGCTGGTCGGCCTGGTAATCAACGTGACGATCGCGGCGTTCTTCCCGTTCCGCTACGCCTGGGTCGTCGAGTTGCTGGTCGTGGTGGCGATGGTGGGGACGGTGCTTTGGATTTCCATGGAAATCCGCGAGCAGACGCCGCTGGTGCAATTGTTCTCGGTGGTCGGCTTTGTCTGGATGGGCATCCTGTTCGGCATGACGTTGCTGGACTACGCGACCCGCTAGGGCTGGCGCGCCTGCGTCGTATAGGGGTGCGACGAGGCGAAGGGATGGGCGAGGAACTCCCCGACCGTGCCATTCGCGCTGAAGATCAGCAGCAGGAAACCGCCTGCGAGCGAGAAATTCTTCAGGAAGTCCCAGAATAGCCCGCGGCCCTTGCTGTCGCCGCCCTGCCAGAAGTCGCCGGGCTTCCAGAACTGCTTCCACAGCAGCGCCGTCACCATGCAGTAGCCCGCCATCACCAGTCCGGCGGCACGGTCGGCGGTGCCGGTGAGGATCCCCAGCGGCATCAGGATTTCCACCATGACGCCAACCAGGATCAATCCGGCCGCCAGCCCGCCGGGTGCGATCTCCCGCGCCTGGCCCACCGCGCCGCGGAAGTTCAGGATCTTGTCGAGCGCGCTGAACGGGAAGAACAGCATCACCAGCAGGTAGCGCACCGCCAGGGTGGCGAGAAAAGCGGCGGTCATGCGCCGGAACCGCTGCCGACCGAAGCTATACTGCGATGCACCAAAGAGTCCTCCGTCAGATGTCCAGCCGCGCGCGCAGACAACGACGGCAGCCGCACATAGGATCCGGGTCATCCTGCTGCCGTTTGCAATTTATGCCGGCATTTACCTCACCGCCGCTGGCGAACGGAGGAGCGATGGCGGCGTTGCAAGTGTAGTTTCGCACCGCTGGAGGCAGCAACATGAGCCAGGTGACCCAAGGCGCGGACCCCGCGACAGCCCCGGCCGGAGCCGCAAAGGCGCCGGAATGCACGCTGGTGATCTTTGGGGCCGGCGGCGACCTCACCAAGCGCCTGCTCATGCCAGCGCTGTACAACCTGTCCGGCGGCGGGCTGCTGAACGAGAATTTCAAGGTCATCGGGGTCGACCGCGCGCAGCAGAACGACGACGACTGGAAGCGCTCGCTCACCGAAGCCATGCAATCCTTCACGAAGGACAAAACGGCTGAATTCTATACGCCCGCCATCGACGAGCGCGCCTGGGGCTGGATCACGGGCCGCATGCATTATATCCAAGGCGATTTCAGCCAGGACGAGACGTTCAAGCGTCTCGGGGAGGCCGTGGGCAGCGGCAGCGTGGTGTTCTATCTGGCGGTCGCGGCGCGTTTCTTCGGCACGGTCGTCGACGGGCTCGGCAAGGCCGGGCTGTTGCAGCAGCCCGAGGGCCACTTCCGCCGCGTGGTGATCGAGAAGCCGTTCGGCGCCGACCTGCCGTCCGCGCAGGCGCTGAACGCCCGCATCCTGCAGCAGGCCGACGAGAGCCAGTTCTACCGCATCGACCACTTCCTCGGCAAAGAGACGGTGCAGAGCATCATGGCGGTGCGCTTCGCCAACAGCCTGTTCGAGCCGACCTGGCGGCGCGAATACGTCGACCACGTGCAGATCACCGTCTCCGAGACGGTCGGCGTAGAGGAGCGCGGCGCGTTCTACGAGGGCACCGGCGCGTTGCGCGACATGGTGCCAAACCATCTGTTCACCCTGCTTTGCATGGTGGCGATGGAGCCGCCGACCTCGTTCGACGCCGAGGACGTGCGGACGGAGAAGGCGAAGCTGCTCCGGGCGATCCGGCCGTTGCAGCCGGACGAGGCCGTGCGCGGGCAATACGGCGCTGGCCGTGAGGAGGGCGTCGAGGTCAAAGGCTACCGTCAGGAGCCCAATGTGGCGGCGGACAGCAACATCGAGACCTATGTCGCGCTCAAGCTGTCGATCGAGAACTGGCGCTGGGCCGGAGTGCCGTTCTATTTGCGCACCGGCAAGCGGCTCACCGCACGGCAGACCGAAATTTCGATCCATCAGAAGCCGGCGCCCTACCACATGTTCCAGGACACGCCGGTGGACAAGCTGACGCCCAACGTGATCCGGCTGCTGATCGACCCGGAGCAGGGCATCGAGACACAGTTCGACGCAAAGATCCCGGGGCCGGAGATGCGTCTCGGCCGGGTCGATACGTCGATGCGCTACAAGGACTTCTTCGACGAAAAGCCCAACGTCGGCTACGAGACGCTGTTGTACGACTGCATGGTCGGCGACACGACCCTGTTTCAACGCGCCGATGCAATCGAGGCGAGCTGGGCGGCGGTGCAGCCGTTGCTGGTGTCCTGGGGCAAGGGCGAGGGCACGGTCGAACCCTATGCTGCCGGCAGCGAGGGTCCATCGGGCGCCGACGCCTTGTTGGCACAGAACGGGCGTCACTGGCTGCCGGTCGGCAAGTAGCGTGGCCCCAATGCCTGCAGCGCGTCAAAAAGTCGTGGTGGTCGGGGCCGGGTTCGGCGGGCTCAATGTCGTGCATGCCCTGGCGAGGGCGCCGGTGGACGTCGTGCTGATAGACCGCAACAACCACCATTTGTTCCAGCCTTTGCTCTACCAGGTCGCCACCGCGGCGCTCGCCTCGTCCGACATCGCGGCGCCGATCCGGGCCATCTTCGCGCGGCAGCGGAACGTCGAGGTGCTGCTGGGCGAAGTGGACGGCGTCGACGTCGCGACCAGGACCGTGTCGATGCGCGATGTCGGCGCGATCCCCTACGATCAGCTCGTGCTGGCCACCGGCTCCGCGTCGAGCTGGTTCGGCCACGACGACTGGGCCGAGCACTCGACCGGGCTGAAAAGCCTCGAGGATGCGGAGGCGCTGCGGTTCCG
>CAZZWN010000021.1:0-10886 GCA_964657765.1 uncultured Acetobacteraceae bacterium | reverse complement strand
CTTCGAGCAGGCGGAAACCCGGTCCGACCCGGCCGAGATACAGCGACTGCTCACCTTCGTCGTGGTGGGCGGGGGCTCCAGCGGCGTCGAGCTGGCGGGCTCGATACGCACCCTGGCGCGGGATACCCTGGTGCGCGACTTCCGCCGCATCCACCCGGAGCAGGCGCGCGTGGTGCTGTTCGAGGCCGGCCCGACCGTGCTCGCCGGGTTCCCGGACCCATTGGTCCGCTATGCGCGTGCCGGGCTGGAGCGGCTCGGGGTGGAGGTGCGCACGGGGGTGCAGGTCGAAAAGGTGGATGCGGACGGCGTGGTGGCAGGGGGCGAGCGCGTCGCCAGCTCCAACGTGTTCTGGTGCGCCGGGGTCGCGGCGGCGCCGGCCGCCGCGTGGATCGGGGCCGCACCCGGCAAGCATGGCGCGCTGCAGGTCCTGGGCGATTGCTCGGTGCCCGGGCATCCCGATATTTTCGCCATCGGCGACGTCGCCGGGTTCGAGGGCGCCGATGGCCGTCCGTTGCCCGGCGTCGCGCCGGTGGCCAAGCAGCAGGGGCGCTACGTCGCCGGCGTCATCGCCGCGCGGGCTGGCGGTGCCGCGGCCCCGCCTCCGTTCCGCTACCGGGACCAGGGCAGCCTGGCGATCATCGGCCGGTCATCGGCTGTGGCGAGCCTGCCGCATCTTAAGCTGACGGGCTTTCCGGCGTGGCTGCTATGGAGCGGCGTCCACTTGTTCCTGCTGATCGGGCTCAAGAACCGGATCGTGGTCTATGTGCAATGGGTCGCGGCATGGCTGTTCTACACGCGCGGGGCCCGGCTGATGATCCCGGGGATGCGGGGCGCACGGCGCGCGGAGCAGCCGGCGGAGTAGCTGCGAGGCGCTCGCCAACATAGGCAATGAGCCAGTCTCGTTCGGCTTGGCGACCACGCAACCCAGCCTAGTTAGGTTGCATAAGAACTGGTCATTGCAAGGAGCGCTTGCGACGCGGCAATCCAGGTCGCACGGCCAAGTCTCGGTCTCTGTCACCCTGGATTGCCGCGCCGAAGCCGGCTCGCAATGACGGCTGATCACCCATCCTTTACGTCAAGAACTTCGGTCTGCACGGCCATCAATCGCCGACCTGGGTGAACAGGCGGGAGATCAGGCCGTTGCTCGATCCACGCCCGCCATTCGGGCCGACCGTGATCGTCGCGGTCATGCCGGCGGCGATCGTCACCGTGGCGGGCACGCTGTCGATGTGGATGCGCACCGGAATGCGCTGCGCCAGCCGGACCCAGGTGAACACCGGATTGACCGATGCCAGCCCCAGCGTGCCCGGCGAGCTGTCAGGCGTGTTGATGCCGCGCGCGATGCTCTCGACATGGCCGCGCACCGGCTCGCGAAAGCCCATCAGCGCAATGAGGGCCGGGTCGCCGGGCTTGATGCCGGCGATCTTCGTCTCCTCGAAATAGCCGGCGACCCAAAAGCTGTCGCTGTCCAGCAGGGCGATGTTGCGGGTGCCCTTGGTCGCGTAGTCGCCCTCTTGAAGCTGCAGGTTGGTGACGTAGCCGTTGACCGGCGACAGCACCTTGGTGCGCTCCAGGTCGACCTTGGCCTGGCTCAACTGGGTGACGGCGGCGGCATAGGTCGACGCCGCCACCTCCGCGCCGCTGCCGTAATTCTGCAGCTCCTCCTTGGAGGTGGACAGCGTCGTGAGCTGCGAGCGGCGCTGCGCCTGCTCGCGCTTGTTCTGCAGGTCGGAGTACTTGCCGTTGACGCTCGCCTGCGCATTGGCAAGGTTGATCTCGTAGTCGACGGGATCGATCTCATACAAGACGTCGCCGCGCTTCACATCTTGGTTGTCCCGTACATTCAGCTTGGTGACGCGGCCCGAGACCTCCGGCGCGAGGTTGATGACATAGGCCAGCACCTGGCCGTCGCGCGTCCAAGGGCCGGTCAGGTAATGGTTCCAGATCGCCACGCCCGCTAGCAGGGCGCCGGCCACAATCATCAGGGTGATCGTGTAGCGGATTAGTTGATGGGCCCTGCGGAACATCGGCGGCCGAACCTCTTCATTCAATCAGAACCAAACCACCAGCAGGCCAAGGATACAGACATAGATACCGATCTCGGCCAGCGGTGGGTTCGCAGTCCAGCAAAACGCCTGCAGGCGCACCGCCAGGAAGCGCAGCGGTGCATAAACCAGCCCGGCGGCCAGCATATAGACGACCAACGGCGACAGATACACTCCGAGCAAGTTGGTCTCGCGCCACATCGTCTCAGTGCTCCAGAATGCCATAGCGCCGCAAGGCATGGCCCTCCCGCTCCAGCAGCAGCTTGGCCTCGTGCAGGCCGGAGACCGCGCGTAGCACGGCAGCGAGCGCGTCGCCGGTCACGAGTTGGGACAGCAACGCCCGGACGCCGCGGTCCAGCAGCTCCGGCTCGGCGCTCGCCAGGCCATCGCGCCCGATCCGGACGGCCTCCGTCAGGTCCGGGTCCGCCTGCTCCGCATCGGCAAGTCCGGACCACGCCCGGCGGAGCGCCAGGTCCAGCTCCGCGAAATCCTCTAAACGACCCAGCGCTGCATGCCGCGTCGGACGCAGCGTGCGCGTCCATAGAAGCATCTGCGCAAGCCGGTCGAAGGTCAGCAACTGCAGCGTGGTCTCGTTTGCGGGACCGCCATGCCGCAACGTCTGCTGGAGCGAGCGCACGACCTTGTCCGCCGTCCGGAACAGCCGCCGCCGGGGCTGCACAGGCAGCACGAGGATGAAGGCGAGCTGCATGAAGCCAACCGCGATGGCGCACTCGAAGACGGTGTTCAGGAAGGTGGAAAAATCGAAGAGCTCCGTGTTGGCCGGCGACAGGAAAAGCGTGAAGAACAGGAGCAGCGGCGCTCCGAGCCATGCGATCTTCGGATGCCGCGACGCTAGCGCCAGGATGAACGCGCCCCCACCCACCGCGAGCGCGAACGGCAGGAAACTGGAAGCGTTCGGCAGCAGCAGGAACGCGATAACGCCCGCTACCAGCGCGGCAATCGGCAAGGCGACGAAAAATCCGACCGCGGCCTTCGATGGATTGGGCTGCGTGCCGACCAGCGCGGTCAGGGCCGATTGCTGGATGAGCAGCAAAGTGACCTGGCTGTCGTTGCCCAGCACGCAGAACGTCGCCCCCAGGGCGACAGCGATCAATACCCTGATCGCGTTCAGCACCCCGGCGACACGGTCGGGGTCCGACGCCAAGCGGACCGGCAGCGGCGCGTCACCCACGATGCCGGTCGCAGCCGCGTGCAGCCAGATTTGAGCCTTTCGATGCTCGCCTGCAAGCGCCGCCGTGCGCTCGATCAGCAATGCATCGAGCGGTTGCGTGGGCAGGCTGTCGGCCGGCGGCAGCGGTTTGTCGTCCTGGATGGCCTGGCGCGCGGCGTCGAGGGTGGCCCGCGTTGCCGCCGCTGGTCCGGCTGGGCCGGCAAGCGGCAGGGTTCGATTTATGACCCGGATCGCGGCCAGCATGCCCAACAGGGCGGCGAGCATGGATTGCGTCGCCCGGGTTCGCCGCAGTCCGTCCGCCAGCTCGGCGGTGGCATAGTTCGCCTCGGTGCGGAGGGCGAGAATGTCGGAGGCCCGCTGCAGGCTGTCCTCGCCACGCGGCGTTCCCCGGCCGGCAAGCGCCTCGGATGCAAAATCCCGCAGGTCATGCAGATGGCGTCGTAGTTCTACGCCCAGTCGCTCGTGCGCGGTATCGACGATGAATAGCGAGTTCACGAGGCCGACCGAGACGATGCCGATGAGGATCGCTGCCACACGGTCGAGCATGACCAGCAGCGCGCCGTCTGGATTGTCGATGCCGCCGACCGCGATGATCGCGACGGTGTATCCGGCAAGGGCCGCGCCATAGGAGCGAAAGTCGCGCAGCAGGGAGGCCAAATAGGTGCAGGCGGCCAGCCACACCGCAAACGACGCCAGCAGCATCGTCCGGTCCTGTGGGAAGATCGAGATGATGACCAGCGCCACGGCCCCGCCCACGATGGTGCCGAGAGCGCGGTAGAATGCCTTGCTCGCCGCCATGCCGGGCGAGGGCTGCATGACGATCGCGACGCAGACCCCGGCGGAGGACGCGCTGTCGAGCTGAATGGCGAAGCTCACGAAGTAGGCCAGCAGCAGCGCGAGGCTGAGACGGAGCGCAAAGCTCACGGCATCCGGCATGAAGCCGGGCAGCGGCAGCAGCGGCTTGCGCACGGGAAGCACAGCGTCAGACATTACGCTTGGGCGCCTGCATGCTTGGTCCGATCGGCGGCGATCATGCGTACAGACTGCGCGGCATCGGCCGCTTACAGCAAGGCAAGATCGGGGTCGCGGCCAAACTTGGCGCCCCGTGCGACCCAGCGGCCCTCGCGATGCCGGCCCGGTGCCTGCCTCGAGCCGTTCGTTTTACCGAAGCCCTCCAAGCAGGAACGAGACTTCCTGCCGGAATGCGGCTTTGCCGACGCTCAGGATGGCGAACGCCGCAAGTGCCGCGACATAGACCCCGGCTGCGGCCGTTATGATGAGCGCAAGCCCGCCGTGACCAGGATCGACCAACGGCCGCAGCAGCAAGATCGCGCCGCCCATCGTCGCAGTGGCCGCCAGCGGCGCGGTCCAGAGCTTTGCCAAACGTTTCAGGTCGACATCGAGGTGCTGCCGCAGCACCCACATCACGGAAGGCAGCCACAGCACGGCCCTTGCTGCCAGGGCTATGAGCGCCCACTGCAGGCCGATCGGCATAATCGCGGCAACCAGGACGCAATCAACCAGCGCAGCCGGCGCGCAGAGCTGCAGCGCGATGCGGCCCAGCGCCCGGGCCCGGAGCGAGACGGCCACGATGTGCAGCAGCAGCCACCCGCCCAGCACCACGCACAGCATAGGCAGCAGATCCCCAGCCGATGCCCAAGCCGGCCCGAACATCAGCGGTATCGCCAGCGACCCGACCATCGCAAGGCCAACATAGGCCGGCGGCGCCACTAGCCCGACGACGGTCAGGACCTCGGTCAGCACGGCGCCGAACCGGCCGGAGCTGCTTTGCTCGCGGCTCATCAACGAGAGCAGCGGCCGGCTGGTGATTTCCTCAAAGAGCTGGCCCAGGCAGCGTCCGACGCGTATTGCAAGGCTGAAATAGCCGATATCCGCAAGGCTCAGTACCAGCCCGGCAATGATCAGCGGCGACTGGTCCCGCAGCAGGTAGACGGTCCGCAGGCCAGCGGAGTATCCGGCATAAGGCAGGTAGGCCATGATAATGGCGCGATCCATCACCAAGCGCGGCTTCCACGGCGAGAGGGTCGCGTAGATCACGCTGCTGATTGCGGCCGTCATGGCGAGGCCGGCGATCAACGCCCAATAGCCAAAACCCTGCGTCGCGAGCGCCACCGCAGCGACGCCGCCCACGAGCTGGGACACCAACGTCGTTTGCGCGATGACGCGGAACCTGAGCTGGCGGGCAAGATAGGCTTTCTGGATGTTGCCCAACGCGCCCAGCAACGAGGCCAGGCCCAGCGCCGGCAGCGCATAGGCCAGGCCGGGCTTGCCGAAGAACGCGCTCAGGGCCGGGCTGCAGGCCGAGAGCAGCAGCAGCAGCGTCGTCGCAATAGCGATGTTGACGGTGAATCCCGTGTTCCAGGCCGCAGGCGTCACATTGGCTTGCTGGACCAACGCCTCCCCGATCGGTTCGTCGATCAGGATGGACGGGATGGCGCTGCATGCGAGTGCCAGCGCGAACATGCCGAGATCCGTCGGCTGCAGGAAACGCACGCATACGAAGAAGAATCCGAGCGAAAAAAGCTGGCGGAACAGGTTTTCGGCTCCGCTCCAGCCAAGCGTCGCGAGCCGCTTTCGACGCTCCGAGCGCGCCATTCGGGTGTTTATTGCTAATTGCATAGATGTAGTTGGCGACGATTCCGGCCGTAAGCATCCGGTGCGGCTGTCGTCGCCAAGCCTCCTTCGCATTCAGTTGACGGTGGC
The DNA here is from genome assembly GCA_964657765.1 of uncultured Acetobacteraceae bacterium. GTDB lineage: Bacteria > Pseudomonadota > Alphaproteobacteria > Acetobacterales > Acetobacteraceae > CAHJXG01. The sequence continues at coordinate 4,925 of CAZZWN010000021.1, read as the reverse complement.
CGCATCTATTTCGAATTAATGTTGAACGTCATGGTAGTGCAGCACCTAAGAGCGTGGGCATTACTTGACTGCTCATCCCGCCGGCATAACTTTTGTTAAACTCCGACGCATGACGTTTGCAGCCACGTCGAAAATGCCTCTGACGAACGTCGGCGTCGGCAACCCCGTCGCTGGAGATACCCATGCGCATCCTGGACGTCCGCGAGATCACCCAGCCGATCGCCTCGCCGATCCGTAACGCCTACATCGATTTCTCCAAGATGACGACCAGCCTGGTCGCGGTCGTGACCGACCAAATGCGGGACGGCCGGCGTGTCGTCGGCTACGGCTTCAACAGCAACGGGCGCTACGGCCAGGGCGGGCTCATCCGTGAGCGGTTCGCGCCCCGCCTGCTGGAGGCCGCGCCGGACAGCCTGCTCGATGCGGACGGCATGCTCGACCCGCATCGCGCCTGGTCCGCCATGATGGCCAACGAAAAGCCGGGCGGTCACGGCGAACGCTCGGTCGCGGTCGGCACGCTGGACATGGCGCTTTGGGATGCGGCGGCGAAGATCGCCGGCCGGCCGCTGTTCCGCATGCTGGCCGAACGGCACGGCGTCGCGGCCGACCCGCGCGTGTTCGTCTACGCGGCCGGCGGCTACTATTACCCCGGCAAGGACCTGGGCGCGCTGCGGCGCGAGATGCGCGGCTACCTCGACCGCGGCTACACAGTCGTGAAAATGAAGATCGGCGGCGCACCCGTCGCCGAAGACCGCGAGCGGATCGAGGCGGTATTGGCCGAAATCGGCGGCGAGGCGCAGCTCGCGGTGGACGCCAACGGCCGCTTCGACCTCGAAACCGCGATCACTTATGCGAAGATGCTGCGGGACTACCCGCTGTTTTGGTACGAGGAGGCCGGCGACCCGCTCGACTACCGGCTGCAGGCGGCGCTCGCAGAGTTCTATCCCGGTCCGATGGCGACCGGGGAAAACCTGTTCAGCCATCAGGACGCCCGCAACCTGCTGCGCCACGGCGGCATGCGGCCGGACCGCGACTGGCTGCAATTCGACTGCGCACTGTCCTACGGCCTATGCGAGTACCTGCGCACCTTGAACGAGGTCCGCGCTGCCGGGTGGTTGCCGGCGCGTTGCATCCCGCATGGCGGCCATCAGATGTCGCTCAACATCGCGGCCGGGCTCGGCCTGGGTGGCAACGAGAGCTATCCGGACCTGTTTCAGCCCTATGGCGGCTTCCCCGACAGCGTGCGCGTCGAGGCCGGGCACATCACGATGCCGGAGCTGCCGGGCATCGGCTTCGAGGGCAAGTCGGACCTGATCCGCGTCATGCGGCAGCTCGCGGACTAGCCTCTATGCGGATGATGGACCCATAGGCGACGCTAGCCTTGATGGCATCGAGGATCGGCACGCCGAGCGCGACGTGCAGCAGGCAGCGGATCGGCCCGGCGTGGGTCACGACCAGGGTGGTGTCGGCCGAGCTGGCGATCCCGGTCCAGGCGCGGCGGACCCGGCGCAACACGTCGGCCACCGCCTCGCCGCCGCCGGGCTGGTAGCGCAGCGGGTCGGCGGCCCAGGCGTCGATCTCGGCGCGCGGAATAGCGGCCCAGGCCTGGCCCTCCCATGCGCCGAAATCCATCTCCGCCAGGCGGTCGTCGGTGTGCAGCGGGGCGCCGGTCTGCGCTGCGACCGCGCGGGCGACGTCCTGCGCGCGCGTGAGCGGGCTGGTGACGATGCGCTCGACCGGGTCGCCTGCAGCGGCGATCAGTGCTGCTGCGCCAGTTGTCGCGGGCTCGGCCAGCGCCACGTCGAGCCGGCCATAGCAGATGCGGCTGCCGACGCGCGGACGCGGATGCCGGGCCGCGAGGATCAGGCCGCGCGCCACAGCGCCACGAGCAGGATGGTGAGTTCCGTCACCTGTTGCACCGCGCCGAGGCTGTCGCCGGTGTAGCCGCCCAGCCGCCGGCGGAACCAGCGCGCCATAACCCAGGCGACCCCGGCCGCAAGCAACAGTGCCGGAAGCGTGCGGATGCCGAGCAGCAGCATGGGCAAAACTCCGCAAAACGCGGCAACAGCCAGCTCCACCGCGCCCACGCCGCCCGCAACCGGCCCCGCCTTGCCATCCGTGCGCGCATACGGAAGGGCCGCAATGACCGCCACCACCATGAAGCGGCTGCCAGCATGGCCGGCAACCAACGCCATGCCGGACTCCGGCAACGCCGAAAGCGCCGCGGCCTTCAATCCCAGCGCGAGCGTCAGCCCCGCCGCTCCATAGGTGCCAAGCCGGCTGTCACGCATGATCCGGAGCGCGTCGTCCCGGGTCGCGCCGCCGAACAAGCCGTCCAGCGTATCGGCCAATCCGTCCTCATGCAGCGCGCCGGTCAGCAGCAGGGTGGCAACGACCGAAACCAGCGCCGCCGCCGGTGGCGGCAGTCCGAGGCTTGCCAGCGTGAGCACCGCCGCGCCAACCAGCCCCACACCGATCCCAACCAGCGGCAGATATCGCATGGCGCGGTCCAGTTGGCCCGGCCCATGCCCAACCCAGCCCGGCACCGGCAGCCGCGTCAGGAACTGCACCGCGGTCAGCAGCAGCCGCCACTCCTCCGCGATCACGTAACGTCCCGAAGCTCCGCCATGTCGGACAGCATCGCCGCTGCCGCCTGCAGCAACGGCAGGGCCAACGCCGCGCCGGAGCCCTCCCCCAGCCGCATCCCAAGAGCGAGCAGCGGTGCCGCGCCCAAATGGGCCAGCATCGCGTCGTGGCCGGGCTCGGCCGAGCGGTGCGCGAACACGCAGGCGGCGAGGCACTCCGGCCGCATGGCATGCGCCAGGATGGCGGCGGCGGTCACGATGACGCCGTCGACCATGACGCAGACGTGGCGCTCTGCCGCGCGAAGGATCGCGCCAGTCAGCATCGCGATCTCGAAGCCGCCGTATTCCGTCAGGGCTTCGACCGGCGTGAGCGTCGACAGCGTGCGCGCGGCGCCCTGGACGACCGCGGCGCGTTTTTGCGCCAGCCCGGCGTCGTCGAGCCCCGCGCCACGGCCGACCAGGCCCGCAAGCTCCAACCCCGCGACCTTATGGGCCAGCAGCGCGGCGCTGGCAGTGTTGCCGATGCCCATCTCGCCCAACGCCAGCACGGTGCAGCCCTCGTCGGCCAGGCGGTCCACTATGGCGGCCGCCCGCTGCAGGCAGTCCGCCGCTTCGGCCCCGGTCATGGCCGGGCCGTGCACCCAGTTGCGCGTGCCCGAGCCAACCTTGGCCGCGACCAGGCCGGGATGCGCCGGCAGTTCGGCCGCGACGCCCGCGTCCACCACCACGACGCGCGCGCCCGCCTGCCGCGCGAACAGGCTCACCGCGGCGCGCCCGGCCAGATAGGTCCCGACCATGGCCGCGGTGACGGCGGACGGATAGGCGGAGACGCCGGACGCCACCGCGCCATGGTCGCCGGCGAACACCAGCACCACCGGGTCCGCGAAGCTTGGGCGAAGCGTGCCCTGGATGAGGCCGAGCTGGATCGCCAGCTCCTCGATCCGGCCCAGCGAGCCGAGCGGCTTCGCCTTGCCGTCCAGCGCGAGCCGTAGTTCATCCCGGAGCGTCATCGGCCGAACAGGCGTCCCCAAAACCCGGTCTCCTGGTTGCGGCCATGGGTTACGTGCGGACGCCGGGCGGGCGGGCGCAGGGCGCTGCTGATCATGTGGCGGCCGGAGTCGGCCGCGACGATCCGCTTCAGCTGGAACGCCAGGATCGCGGCGCTGTTCTCGTCGAGCGCCATCTCATCCAACGCCGCCGCGCAGTCGGCCGCCCGGGCGAACTCCCCTGCCCGGCGCAGGATGTCGACAAGGCGCAGCGTGTCCTCCGGCCCATCCGGCTTTCCGAACAGCTCCACAGCAGCACGGCGCAGGTCAGCCGAGTCCTTGTCGGCGTCGTCAAGCGCCCAGGCAGCGTGCAGCGTCGCCTCCGCCGCGCCCATAGGGTCGCCCGTCCGCCGGCAAATCAACGCCCAGCGCAGGAACGGCATGGCCGGACCGGGTTGGCGCAGCGCACCGTATTCGTCCGACCGCACCACCGCACCGGCGCCGGCCGGCAGCTTCTCCAGGTCCGGGCCGGACGCGCCGCAGCGGCGGCAGGTGGCGATCCACTGCGGCAGCGTGGAACGCGCCGGCTCGCCGGGCCGGTGGTCGAGGTCGGGGGCGAGCTCCGCCGTCGGCGCACGGAACGGCGGACGCGCGGGCGCTCCGCAGACGCTGCACGCCGGCTCGCTCAACGGACCTGCAGTCCGGCGCGCAGCCGATGCATGGCACGCTCCATCCGCTCCGGCGCCTGGGCGAAACACAGGCGCAAATAGCCCTCCCCAGCCGCACCGAACGCGCTGCCCGGCGCCAGCGCCACGCCGTAGTCCCGCACCAGCGACAACGCGAGCGCCAGGCTGTCCTGCACGCCATCGACGCCGATGAAGGCGTAGAATGCGCCGTCGGGCGCCGCGAGCCGGACGCCGTTCAGCCCCGCCAAGCCCTCCAGCGCCAGTTGTCGCCCGCGGGCGCAATGGGCGCGGAACTCGCCGACGAAAGCCTCGTCCGCCAACGCTGCGATCGCGCCGGCCTGGACGAAGGGCGCGGCCCCGCTATGGGTCACCTCGACGATCTCGGCCACCGCGTCCCGCGCGCCGGCGGGCAGCACCATCCAGCCCAGCCGCCACCCGGTCATGGCGTAGGTCTTGCTGAAGCTGTTGCACACCATCACCCGGTCGGATGGATCGGCAACGTCGAGCAGCGATGGCGCGACGCCGGAGCCGTCGTAGACCAGCCGGGAATAAACCTCGTCCGAGATCAGCCACACGCCATGCGCCCGGCACAGCTCGAGGACGGCCGCAAGCTCGGCGCCGGTCGCGGTCCAGCCGGTCGGGTTGTTGGGCGAGTTCAGCACCATCGC